>DVIF01000073.1 GCA_018711525.1 Candidatus Ornithospirochaeta stercorigallinarum | reverse complement strand
CCCCTTGGCGGCATCACCGCAGGGTGCCAGGGTCTCATAAGCTACAGTTATGGAGCGGGAAAGGATGAAAGGGTCAGGAAAGCCGCCATGATAGCACAGGCATATGCGGTGATATATTCGATCCTGATGTTCACAACGATCTTCCTCTTCGCGGAAAAGCTCGTACTGCTTTTCACCACCGACACCTCTGTCGCAGCCTTCACTGCCGGATATCTGCGCATATTCGAAATGATGATAATCCCCCTTGCATTCCAGTACAGCAACGTAGACGCATTCACAGCCCTTGCAGAGGTCAGGTTCTCACTTCCTCTCTCACTTGGAAGGAAATGCATATTCCTTATATCGATACTGCTTCTTCCAAGGTTCTTTACAGCATCAAGCGCATTCCTTGCAGAGCCCATCGCAGATCTGATGAGCGGAATAATCTCCTCCTGCCTTTTCTGGACCCAGCTGAAGAAGATACTGACACATAAGAAGAGAATCTAACTGTTATAGTCAGGACGGAGGATTTCAGCTCCGTTGATGTAGACATGCCTTGCAGGGCTCAGCTCCTCATGGGCGACAAGGACAAGGACCCTTATCACCTTCCTCAGGCTTCCTGAGATATCGGCTTCGGCAACACAGAAAAGCGGAGTCCTGCCGGCAAGCCCCGTCTGGCGGAATGCAGCGGCCGCATTCTTGCTCTTGAGGTCCCCAGTCTGGGAAAAGAGGACGAACGCTATGTCCTCCTCTCCTATGTTGTTCTCCTCATAGAGGCGTCTCATCATGTCTGAGACACCGCTATCGATATCCTTCGGGTTGTCAAACGGAATGCATACTGCTCCACGGATTGCATATTCTTTCTTCATATATCGACTCCAACCACAATCCCCGTACCATTCAGGCTTACAAAGAAATCCAGGATGAACGAGAGAATGAAATAAAACATAAGACGCAGCAGCGTCAGCAGGAACGGCTCAAAAGCGATGACACGGCTTAGGAAGCTGATATGTACCGAAGCAATCAGCAGGAACATCCCTTCAAGGACTATCGTCCATCCGATTGCAGAAGAAAAGGATACGAGAAGATTATAGAAGGAAGTGCTCACATCCAGATGCAGAAATAAAAAGAAAAGGAGGAAGAACACTGCATAAAGTACGGTTATGTATGTGTGGACCCTCGATAGGAATGCGATAAGTCTTCTATAATTCAGCATGATTCAATTTTAGCCTCTGTAGAGAAAAAGTCCATAGGAAAACGTATCAGAAGGGGAATGGAGGAATCGATTTCGACCCTCCCGTCCTTCACCCTGTTTGAAAGGGAGATGAAGGAAAGTGAGACTTCGTGCTCATCGAGGTCCCAGACCAGTCCTTTTGTCGATACCCTGGCGAGAGAGGAAAGGTCTGCGGGAAAGAAGGAGATGGGATAATCCCTCTCCATCTTCGCCTTGAAATGCATTGAAGAAAAGATCACATCCTCCCTTGTAAGCCAGAGCTTCGGAGGTCTGAACGCCTTGAAGGTGGAGAAGATAGAAATCAGGTGGTCGAGTCTCCCTTCCCCTCCTCCGACCAGGTCGTAATCCCCTTCACACTCCTTTAGAGCAAGTGTAAAGTCGCTATCGTCCTTATCATGGGAGCATGGGATGAAGCCTTTTTCTACAATCTCGCTCCTCAGATGTGTTGAATCCATATCCCCGATGACAACATCAGGTGTTATATCGAACGCCCTCGCCTTATCATATCCGCTGTCGGCGCATATTATCTTTGAATAGATGTCAAGCTCCAGGAAGGAAATATCCTCAGGACCTTTGCCTCCAATGAAAATCAAGCTTCTATCCATAATGAAAATTCTCCTTGAATCGTCGCCAAAAGGACTCTACCATATATTTATGATAATGCAAAAAAGCGGAGGATTCTATCATGGATAAATCAAAATTAGGCATTAAAAGTGCGGATATTCTATTGCCACGTGAAGGTATCGACCTGAAGAAATGGGCAACGGTCGCATGTGATCAGTACACATCCGAGCCGGAGTACTGGCTTGATGTCGAGAAAATCGTAGCAGACAGTCCATCCACTTTCAGAATCACATTCCCTGAAGTCTATCTTGAGAAGGAAGGCAAAAAGGAGAGGATCAGGAACATCGTGAAGACGATGGAGGATTATATCGAAGAGGGTGTTTTCACTGAATACAAGGATTCCTTCATACTGGTCAAGAGGACATGTGACGGCAAGAGCCGCTATGGCCTGATGGCCGCCCTCGATCTCGATCAATATGATTACTCAAAAGACTCAAGAAGCCTCATAAGGGCTACGGAAGGGACAATACTAGAGCGCATCCCGCCAAGGAAAGAGATAAGAAAGGACGCTCCGCTTGAGCTGCCGCACATCATGGTCCTCATCAGTGATGAGAAGAGGAGTGTGATTGAGCCTCTTAAAGACAAGATGGACTCGTTGAAGAGGATATACAGCACAGAGCTCATGAAGGATGGAGGATATCTTGAAGGATATCTGATCGACAGCGATGAAGACAAAGAGATGATATATCAGGCATTTGAGAACCTCTATCTCGCCCTTGATAAAACCAACCCTCTCCTATTTGCAATGGGAGACGGCAACCACAGCCTAGCCACAGCTAAGAGCTGCTGGGAGGATATGAAGAAGGGGCTCAGTGAAGAGGAAAGGAAGGACTCGAAGGCACGTTATGCCCTTGTGGAGATAGAGAACATCTATGATGAAGCACTGCTGTTCGAACCCATACACAGGGTCTTCTTCAACCTTTCAATGGATGAGTTCGAAAAGGAAGTGCTCAAATATGCAAAAGGGATGACCTACCACAGGGAAAAGAGCATAGAAGACATGGTTGAAAGGATCAACGGCAAAGATGGTCTGATGTTCGGCCTTTCCGTGAACAACGAGCTTTATTCTGTCGAAGTGAAGGGCTCGAGGAACTTCCTCTCCGCTTCCCTCATGCAGTCGGTGATAGACTCCTTGAAGGAAAGGAACGCCTGCCAGATCGACTACATACATGGCATCGATGTGACCGTTAAGCTCTCGAACGAGGGCAACAACATAGGTATCATACTGCCCGATGTCGACAAGTCTTCATTCTTCGAGACTGTCATAAAGGAAGGAAGCTTTCCACGCAAGACGTTCAGCATAGGACATGCGAACGAGAAACGCTATTACATGGAAGCAAGAAGAATCAAATGAGTGCATGGGGGTCATAGGCCCCCATCCTTATGAGGCGGAAAGGCTTTGCGGTCATGTCTACAATCGTCGAAGGCACACCTTTCGAGACATCATCGCTCTTGACGATGAAATCGAGAATTCCATCAAAGGCTGTGCGGACGTCGCTGAAAGTAAGAAGACTCCTTTCCCCCGAGATGTTCACACTCGTTGAGAATATCGGGCCGGAGAGGTCAAGCAGCCTGAGCATGTACTCATCCGAGGGGACCCTTACAGCATGGGTTCCACCTTCCTCATCCATCAATATCGCAGTCAATGGAGCCGGATAGATCTCATAAAGTATATCCGGGACGATCAATGACGATTTTCTAAGTCCATCCAGGGAGATAAGGGTTATGAAGCTCTTGCTCTGAGGTCTCTTCTTTATCTCATAGATCCTATCTTCATTCTCCTTGCCAACCCGTGCGGAGATTCCATAAATAGTGTCACAGGGGATGGCCCCGACATGGTCGGAAAGAAGCAGCTGTGCAATCTCTTCAAGATTCCCTTCATTCTTTTCCAGTATAATGCTTTCCATGATTCCTCCTTTTCCATATGCAGGATATGATGGCCGTCAAGACGGATGATAGGATGAGGCTGAGAATGAAAATGACTGAGTAAGAGAGATGGAAAACATGGAAATCCTCCACCACAGCAGAGGAAAACCCTTCCTCCCCGATCATCTCAACTCCATCATCAACGGCGATGACAAGACTCTCCTCCTCCTGATGGAGGAAGACATCCCCGTCGGAGGCTTTTTCCGCCTTCAGCATCTCTAATTCCGCCTGCTTCATTTCAACCAATGAAGAAAGCCGATCGGAATATTTCCTAAGTTTGTGATTTACCATGTAACCATTCTGTCCGACAAATGTTACAAGTAATGAATATATTATTACGAAACTTAGGATGAAAGTGAGCAATTTCGTTCTTGCTAACATCTTATTTCTTAGTTTATAATATTCTTTGATTTAACATGCAATATACTTGTGTGAGATGGAATTTGGGGGCATATGGCTATCTTGAGATATCATTCATGCATCTATAAGGTATGTTGAATAGGACCTGAGATCATCTGGAGACGATCCTGTGTCTGAAGGCTCTCATGGGAGTCATATGAACATAACCGGAGGAAATAGTGTCAAAATCTAGAAGTTCTCTAAAGCTCATTATTTCTAGCGTGGTTATATCTGCTATCGTCCTTGGGATCTTCGCAGTTATATTCCTGCTATACCTGGTACCTGCCTACCAGATTACAAACGATAGCATCTATAATGGCCTAATCAGATTCTTTCCCGTCTTAATCGGTTTGATATTGATTCAGATTGGAATCATAGTCGGCAGAAGAAACGACAAGGATGAAGACAAATCGGATCTTCTTCCTCCGAACGCCTACGACAAGCCTCTTTATCAGGAAGCAAAGGATGATCCAAGTGCAGTAGCAGGTGTGGATTATGCGAAGTTTGAGAAGGAGAAGGATGCAGGTGCAGACGTCGTAGTCAAGGAAGTTCCTGTAGAGGTCGTGAAGGAAGTCGTCAAGGAAGTTCCTGTCGAGGTCGTAAAGGAAGTTGTAAGGGAAGTTCCAGTTGAAGTAATCAAGGAAGTTCCTGTCGAAGTCGTAAAAGAAGTTCCTGTTGCAAAAGAAGGCGAAAACGTAAATACAGTCGAGGTCGAAGTTCCAATAGAGGTCGTAAGGGAAGTCCCTGTAGAGATCGTAAGGGAAATTGAGAAGCCTGTAGAGAAGATAGTCGAAAAGATCGTCGAGGTTCCTGTTGAAGTAATCAAGGAAGTTCCTGTAGAGGTCGAAAAAGAGGTCGTAAGGGAAGTACCTGTTGAAGTTGAGAAAGAGGTCGTAAGGGAGAATGCGGAAGCTGTCAGCCCGCGCTATCTCAATCTCGAAGAGACAATCAATGCGGAAATCGAGTCCTCGAAATCTCTTGGCTATGACCTTTCCGTTGTAATGATCAAGGCACGTGAAGGCCTTACAAGCATGGGAATCGAGGAGTTCTTCGGAGAAGACACTCTCGCATTCGATGTGGATGGAGGAAACATCGTCGTCGTACTCCCGCTGTATAATGAGATCGAAGCGAAACATGCACTGAGGATGTATGAACCTCTTGCGGTTGCGCAATATAAGGATGGAGATGCTTCAAAGCTTCTGAATGCTTTGAAGAAAGCTCTAAAATAAAGTGGATTTACTTGCATTGAAGTCCTTCCCTGTTCGGGAAGGATTTTTTTCAGTCTTTCAATGGGATATCGAAGCTCATCCTGTCCTTCGTGAGGATTGTATCGGGAAATACCTCCTGAGCCTCTTTCAACAGTATCTTCAACTCTTCCTTTGAATACCGTGGGGAATAATGCTGCAGGCAGAGCTTTCCCACATTACCATCCCTTGCTATCATTGCAGCCTCTCTGGCGGTCATGTGCTTCTTGCTGTGGGCATCGTCCTTGAGGGAGCTGTCGAACATCCCCTCGCAAAAGAGTATGTCGCTACCTCTTACGAAATCCGCAATCTGAGGGAAATACAGGGAATCTGTTATATAACTGAACTTCCTTCCTGCTCTCTCAGGCCCCATCACAAAAGAGCTCTCGACGATGCGGCCATCATCCGTCCTTACACTCTCCCCCCTCTGGAGCGCACCCCATAGAGGGCCCTTTGGAACTCCAAGCGCCTCTGCTTTCTCAGGGAAGAACTCGCCTTTCCTATTCTTCTCCACAAGGCAATACCCGAAACATGGCTTGGTATGTGAAAGAGGGAATGCATATACACTGAATTCATCCTTCTCCATGACAAGACCCTCCTCCACGGGAACTACGATTATCTCATAGTTGATGTACATATCCAGGATCCTGCGGTTCTGATCAACATACTCCTTGAGCTTCTCCGGTCCGTAGATATATAAGGGCTCGGCTCTGTCGACCTGGCTTGAAAGCATCAATATCCCCGGCAGTCCCGTCACATGGTCTGCGTGCATGTGGGAGATGAATATTGAATCTATCTTCTTCCATTTCAAATTCAACATCTTGAGAGAGACCTGCGTCCCCTCTCCTGCATCAAATAGATACAGATCCCCGTCCCTTCTTACGAGTGCTGATGTAAGGAAGCGCCCAGGAAGGGGCATCATCCCGCTTGTTCCGATACTGAATACTTCCAAGTTCATACGCCCCAAATGATAACAGTTTTCTATTCAGCAGAAAAGAGCTTTACCAGATCCTCCCTTTTATGACAGCCAAGAGCGATGAGAAGGGTCAGATATGAGCATAAGAGGAGGAAGGCATTCACTGCAATGATGCGTGCAAACGGTATTATGATTTCAAATGATGTCAGATATGCATCAAGGGCGGCAAAACCATGGGAAGAAAGAGAGGAGAGTATCGATGGTGTCAGAAAAGAAAACAGAATGGCAAGCAGAATACCGGAAGCAGTGGCAACGAAGACTATCCGGATTGTCATCGATGCATATACCCTTCTTATCCTCGAAAGGGAGAGACCGGAAAGAAAGAGCAGCGCTATATCCTTCTTATCCCTGTCGATATAGTAGAAAGAGATGTTGCTGGAAAAGAATGATGCAAGGATGACAAGGATTACGAACACACCATAGAGCACATTCACACTCAATCCTACATTCTCATAAATTCCGCTATAAAGCCTTTTATAACTGGTTGCAGGATAACCGGAGGAAGAGAGAGATGCAACATAATCATCAACACTCTCGGAATCGGAGAGGATGATCTCACTATGCTCCGATCCATTCAACAGCGCAGAGGGGATATATGACAGCATCGAATCGAACTCCATATACCCCGAATCATAGATTCCTGCAACCGTTACAAGAAGAGGACGTGTCCTGTCCATATCCTCATCATAGACAAGGATGGTGAACCTCGAGGATGGAGAGACGCATAGGACCTCAGCAATCCGACGGCTGATGATCACAGGATTGAGAACATCGTCGTATTCCTCCATCTCAAGGCGCAGAAGAGATCTCCTTTCATCGGTGAAATAGGAATCGAAATCCACTCCTTTCAGATAAAGAGGAGCGCTATCATCAGCACTGAATGCAAGGGCACCGGACTCTTTCACATAGAAGACCTCCCCTTCCCCTTTTCCATCATAATGCCCAGCCACCCTCACACTGCCGGAGCCGAGATATATCAGGATCTTCTCTATTCCCTCCGCCATGCTGAGGATGAAGATCTGGGAGAAATTCAGGGCGAATGAGACGAGAAGGACAAGAAGTGCGGGCAGGAACACACTTATCTTATATCTGAAAGACATATGATGCCCGCTTTTCCTCCTGATATACAATCCTAAGTCAGACTCTTTCAAGGATTCCTCCTCTCAGGACATATCTGCTATCGGCCTTCATACTGAGATCAGCATCATGTGTGACTATGACAAGTGACCTCTCCTTTCTCATCATATGAGAAAAGAGCAGTTCTTCGACATTGCTCTTCGACTCCTCATCCAGGCTGCCGGTAGGCTCATCAAGGAAGACAAGGCCCGCATCATTGCAGATTGCACGTGCGATGGCAACCCTCTGTCTCTCCCCGCCTGAAAGCTCCTTTGGACGATGGCTCATCCTCTCTTTCAGCCCGACACTTATTAGCACATCCTCGGCCTTCTCCATGGCTTCCTTCTGCTTCAGTCCTGCGATAGTCAAGGTTATGAGAACGTTTTCAAACGCAGAGAAGTCCTCAAAGAGCAGGGAGTTCTGAAAAACAAAACCTATCATGCTGCGTCTCAGATCCACCACATCCTTTTCCGAGAAAAGATCGGTATCCGAACCGTCATAGAAAATCTTCCCCCCGTCTTTTTTATCAAGCAGTGCCAGGACATTCAGGAGTGTGCTCTTTCCGCTTCCGCTCTTTCCAACAATTGAGCAGCTCTCTCCCTTCCTTATTGAGAAATCCACACCCTTGAGGATTTCAAGATCTCCATAGCTCTTTCTTATGCCTTCAGCCCTCAAAATGATATCATCAGTCATGAAGCTCCTCCATAATGCTCTTTCCCTCATTCCTCCTTAGCAGTATATAGACGGTAATTGCAGTGAGGAAGAGAAAGACGATGCTGATCAGGAAGAAGAGGGAGTAATCGATATAGACATCCTTATACAGAGAAAAAGAGCTATGCATGATGTAGGAAAAACCCCTTGCCCCCACCTCCTGCAGTAAGACGGAGAGAACGAGACCGAAGAACAGTATGAGGAGAAAAGATGAGATGAAGATGAGGTCTATCCTCCACCCAGCCATTCCCAATATCCTGAGTTCAAGTCTCTCCTTCCTCTTGTTCCGCAAAAATACACGTGCCTCCCCGAGGATCTCGACGTAGACGATCAGAAGAAGGATGAGCAGGACCAGGAACATCAAGAACGACTCAAGCGCGAAAGCAGAATAAAGCGTCCGCTCCTTCTCCTTCCACGTCTCGAATCCAATACCTCTTTCCTTCAGCATGCCGGTCTCTTCACTCCCTTTTACAGCAACAAGCTCAATGCAGCCTGCTGGAGCGCTGTCATAAGGCATGAAGACATAGTATGAATCGAAAGAGGAGAGTGATGTGGTGTAGACTCCGCTTGGCTCCACCTTCCTGCTGATGGGAATGGAGCGTCCATCCACCCGTGATATGGTGGAGAAATCAAGAGAAGGAGATCTCATGTGCATATAAAGGCCATACGGGATGAGCATCCCATCAGGAGTGCCGAAAAGGATATCGACCCCGCCGTCATAGTCGGAATCGATGTACCTTACGCAGTAGGCATTTCCATCTATGAGGGCATACCCCTCCTTATATCTGAATACACTCTCATCAGGGTACAGAGCCTTCACCTCATCAAGAGATGCCCCCTTGATTGTGATATCAAAACTCTTTACATCTCTGATTGCATCGAACCTGGAGGTCTGAAGCATCTGCATCACGGAAAGGATCACCATTAAAACCGCCATGCTCAGGGAAAAAGAGATTGCAATCTTAAGAGAAGAAGCGAAATGCCTGTTGTATCGAGAAAAGGAATAGCGTCTGACAAATGAAAAAGTGTTCATAGTACTTCTATATCCCTTATAGTACGGCCATCCATGTCATAGTGGATCACAGCATAGACCTCACCATCCCTGAAACGGCTCTCATCGACAGAAGAATCTGAATAAGTGATGCGCCTTAGAAGGATTCCGTTGCTGTAGTATTCCACATTGCTCAGATGCGATGATTCATAACGCCTTATGACCTCATCTTCTCCATTGGAGGTGATTTGACTGGAGAGCGTGCCGTCATCAAGATAGGAATATGTGGTGACCGTCCCATCCTTCTCCTCCCTTACGATGCGGCCATCTAGAGAATATCTCCTCAGCACACCATCCGATTCCCTGATATTAATCGACCCATCAGAGGCCATCTCGATTTCCGATTCAAGCGGCTCAAGGATGTTGTAGCCGTCTCTTACCCGGTAATCACTGCCATCCGATGAGAAATAGAACATGTCGTCATCGAAAACATATACTCCTGAGAGGGTGTCTATGCGAGCAAGGCGCGATGATGTGTCATAGTAATATGAAGAGAATTCCAGGATCTCATTTCCGTCGGAAAGGGAGGATGAGAGCAGAAGCCCGTCATCAGAGTAGTTGTTCCTCCTTATCTCATCCCCACTCTCCTCGACTATCACACGGCCATTTCCATCGGTACGAAATCGTCTCTCAACCCCGTTCTCAACTACTGAAAATCCGTCTTCAAAAGCAGTCCTGCGACGCACCTCCCTTCCATCAAGGAACAATACCTCCTCCCCTTCACCTCTTACAAGCTCATAACCAGAGCCTTCGAATGAATCCTTTGGATTCAATGCGAATGAGAGCGCATTGCTTTCAAAGACCTCTGCACTCAATGTAAATAAGGAAAACAAGGCTGTAAGGAGGAGAGTTCTTTTCAATTAAGGCCTACCAGTGCGTTGAGGAATTCCTCCTTATCGAAAGGCCTTATGTCATCATAGCCCTCGCCTGTACATACGAACGCAATCGGGATGTCCAGCATCCTACCGATCTGGACAAGGGCACCGCCCTTCGCAAGGCTGTCGTACTTCGTCAGGATTATGCCGGAAAGGGGTACGACCTGGTTGAAAAGCATGGCCTGCGACAGTCCGTTCTGTCCCGTTGTCGCATCGATTACAAGGAATCTGTAGTAGTTCTCCTCTTTTATCCCCTTGGCTTTTATGACCTTGTCGATCTTACCCAGCTCCTTGAGAAGATTCTCCTTGTTATGCATCCTTCCGGCAGTATCTACAAGTATGAGGTCCTCCCCCTGGGCACGTGCACTTGTTATTGCATCAAAGACGACAGCCCCCGGATCGGAGCCCGTCTTCTGCTTTACAATCCTCATGCCAAGACGCTCTGCATGGATCTCCAGCTGGTCTACAGCCGCCGCACGGAATGTATCTGCTGCGGCAAGAAGCACACGGGCACCCCGTCCTGAATACAGCTTTGAAAGCTTGGCGATTGTCGTCGTCTTACCTACCCCGTTCACACCAAGCATCATAAAAACAGTAAGATCATCAGAGGCGACCTTGGGATCAAGGGTCTTCAGATATGGAGAGAGCAAGGATTTCATCAGCACCTGCAGATCATCACTTGTGGCCTTCTCCTCCTTTGCCTTCTTCCTAAGCGCCTGGGTGATCTCCTCTGTAAGGCGTGCACCGAGGTCCCCTTCGATCAGGGTATCCTCCAGATCCTCGAAAAACGATTCATCTATCTTCCTTGTGGAGAAAAGATTTTTAAGTTTCTCCCCGAACTTCTTGAAAAAAGCCATAATTCCTCCTAGATGCCGTAGCCGAGGGCATCCTTATATTCAAACAGAGCCGTAAAGGTCCTTACAAGCTCAAGAACACTCACACCCTTCATAAGTGTGGACACCGGTGCCAGTTCCAAGCAATAGATGTCTGAAACGACATCCACCGCAATGGAAGCACCATAAGAGAGAAGCGTAATAAGGAGATGTGTATACATCTCACCCTTCTTCTCATTCACACGTTCAGGATAATACAAAGCAGAAGGGAGAAGAGTGGTAACCACACTGTGCTCCCCGACATCGGACTGGACCGTCCTGCTCTCAAATCCCTCTTTCGTCGCGATAAGTGAGAAAGGATATGTGGTATCCTGCACATATCCCCCACTTACTCTCTCCCCCTGATAGTATACATCATCGGTATACGGAAGTGTAGAGATGAATAGAGGCATGGTCCTCACTTTCGTCAGCTCATAACAAAGCTCTGTGAAGGAGGAATCCACCATGACATCCATGCTCTCCGTCTCATATGAGGGGGATGCGACCTCTATATGCCTCATGCCGAATGGAATGACGAGGTAATCGGCATAGCGCTCTGCCATCCCGCCATCGACAAAGATATTCGCACTTGTGTTTCCATTGATATGAGCAAGGGCGTAAGAGCCCGTGCGGTACCGAAGCAGCATATAGTTCAAAAGCTCCGCCTCTGCATCGCTATCGACATACTCGGAATAGAAAAAACGGAAAAGAGGAAGTCCATCAAGGGAGAAAGAGACCTCATAGAGTCCATCATCTTCTTCCACAGAGATAAGATACAGCTCATCAAGGTCATTGACATACTTTATATAGTCTATGGCGATATCATCGCCGGCCTTCAAGAAAGCGAGATCATCCGCCCCCGGTTCAAGAGGAACGACCTCGACATCATATTCCGAGCTCCTTTGTCTCTCTGGAGCATCCTTGACTTCCGCTTCTTTCCTGAAGGAAGAGGCTATCTCCTTCTCATAAGCTATCTGCTCCCTGAGTGCATCCATTTTCTCTGCATTCTCGATCAAAGCCTGATTCTCAATACGCTTTGCAGCAAAAGAAAGCATCTGGGGGAATGTGGAAACATAAGGGATGTCCCGCTTTGAATCAATGACAAGGCCTACCCTGTACGGATCAGCAGATAGGCCCAATGAAAGGAACATCAGGATGAAGAATACCTTACTCCTCTTTCTGCCAGTGAAGATAGCTTTCAATAAAGTCATCGATATCCCCATCCATCACCGCCTGGATATTCCCGGTACTGTAGTTCGTGCGGTGATCCTTTACGAGAGTATAAGGCTGGAAGACATAGCTTCTAATCTGGTTTCCCCATGCGATGTCCTTCTTGGCGATCGCATTCTTCTCCTTCTCCTTCTCCTTCT
>DVIF01000072.1 GCA_018711525.1 Candidatus Ornithospirochaeta stercorigallinarum | reverse complement strand
TTGCGGTGACGGCTTCGGCCTGAGCTGAGGGAAGACCGAGCGGTGGAAGGGAAGTCCCCGCTCCCTAAAGGAGCAAGCGCGGGAGACCGCGTAGAGGGAAGCTCCCGCTTCTATAAGCGGGCGAGGTTCACAGTTGGAAGCTATGATGAGGCTGGGCGCCCCGATGCGATGAATGCCGCATGGGGTGCAATCTATGATAACGACCAGGTGGTTCTCTGCCTTGATAAGAGCCATAAGACGACGAGGAATATCATCTCATCAAAGGCATTCACGCTCTCTTTCGCCACAGTCGATACCGTCACATCTGCAGATTATGTCGGCATTGTCAGTGGAAATAAAGAACAGGATAAGATAGGAAAGGCAGGATGGACTGTTAAAATGAGCACACGTGTAAATGCCCCGATAATAGAGGAGCTTCCTCTTGTGATGGAATGTGAGCTGGTACGCATTGATGCCGAGGAGCATATCATCGGGAAGATAGTTAATGTCAGCGTTGATGAGTCTGTCCTTGGAGAGGATGGCAAGCCTGATTACACTCTGATCCGTCCTGTTACCTATGACCCGGTGCATTTTAATTATGTCGCCCTTGGAAACAAGGTCGCCAGAGCATTCTGAAGGTAGGAAACTTGTAGAATAGGCAGCTGTACTGCAGTCAGGTGTGACTGCAGCAGCATTCTTTCAGTTTCCTGATATTCTCTTCAAAAGGTTCTTCTATGATTCCTTTTTCTGTTATGATCGCTGTAATATTCTCATGCGGAGTCACATCAAATGATGGGTTATAGACATCCATCCCCTCCGGTGCTATGAGCATCCCGTTATCCAGCGGGTCGATTACCTCACTCTTATCTCTTTCCTCTATGGGGATGTCTTTACCGCTTCTAGTGTTGAAATCTATGGTGCTGATTGGAGCTGCAATATACATTGGAACGCCATATGCCTTTGCAACAACAGAAAGAGAGAACGTTCCGATTTTGTTTGCTGTATCCCCGTTGAGGGCAATCCTGTCCGCTCCCACTATTATCGCATCGATTCTCTTGTCCCTTATAAGTGTTGCAGCCACGCTGTCAGGGATAAGGGTTGAAGGGATTTTGAAGTCTACGAGCTCGAATGCAGTAAGCCGTGCTCCCTGCAGCCTCGGCCTTGTCTCATCGGCATAGACATGCTTGATCCTGCCGTCCAGGAAGGCCTGCTTGATAACTCCAAGTGCCGTTCCCCATCCTGAAGTTGCAAGTGCTCCTGCATTGCAGTGCGTCAGGACCGTGGATCCTTTTTCCAGCAGTGAAGAGCCGTAGATGCTCAGTGCATGGTTGGTTTCAATGTCCTCCTCTTTTATCCTATCTGCTTCCTTTAAAAGCTTTTCGAGCGAGAAATCGTATTCGAATGCCGTCCTTTTCATCCTGTCTACAGCCCACATGAGGTTCACTGCCGTAGGTCTTGCAGATGCGAGGAATGTACACTTTTTCAGGAATTCTTCTTTGCTTCGGCTTTCTTTTGCTGCGAAATACACCCCATATCCTGCAGTGCTTCCGATCAACGGTGCTCCTCTGACAGCCATGTCCTTGATTGCCCGATATACGTCGTCCACTGTCTTTGCCCTGATATATTCCATGGAGGATGGAAGTCTCCTCTGGTCTAGGAGAATAAGATCATCTCCTTCCATCCTGATCGTCTCAAATGATTCCTTCATCATAGGAAATCCTTCCTTTCCGGGGTAAAGACATCAAGTACTTCCCCCTCTTCAAGACATACGAGGCCATGTTCTGCGTCCGATGGGATGTATACACTGTCGCCTGATGTCAGGACTCTGGTGTCTCCTTCGAGATCGAACTCGAACCTGCCTTTGATTATGTAGCATATCTGGGTGTTTGAGTGTGAGTGCTTTCTTCCTATGGATCCGGTCTTGAAATAGAGATGGCATGCCATCATCTCATCATCATGGGCAAGGACCTTGCGCTTTGTCCTCTCATCGATGATGTCCGTGCTTATATCTTTGTCTACGAAAAACATCTCTCTACCTCCTGGTGACAGCGCTCCATGCAGCGTTCACATCTTTTATTATTTCACTCTCATCGGCATAGGTGATCTTTCTGTCATCCAATACTTTCACACCGTTTGAGAAGACTGTGGTTATGTCCTCGCTGGAAGCTGAATATACTATTGCAGAGAACGGATTGTTCAGAGGGTTCATGTTAAGGCCTTTTGTGCTTATGAGGATTATATCGGCATCCTTTCCGCTTTCAATGGTGCCGAGCCTGCTCTCGAGTGAGAGGGCCTTTGCTCCATTGATGGTTGCCATTTTAAGAATGTCGTAGGCTTTTATGGGCTTTCCTCCTCTCAGGGATGCAGAGAGTGCTGCAACATGCATCTCTTCAAGCATGTTGAGGTTGTTGTTGCTGCTGGCCCCGTCTGTTCCAAGTGCGACATTTATTCCCATCTCAATCAGTTTTTCGACATTCAGCGCCCCGGATGTAAGCTTCATGTTGCTTGATGGGTTGTTTATTACACTCAGCCCGTATTCCTTCACCACTTCCAGCTCTTCATCGGTCAGATGAACCCCGTGGGCAAGAATCATATTGTTCCTGCTCAGCGCACCGATTTCCTTAAGGTAGGTAAGGGGGCTTTTTCCGTTTTCCGCCAGAGAGTCGTCCACTTCCTTTTTCGTCTCTGAAAGATGTGTATGGACTACGAATCCCTCCTTCTCTGCATATTCCTTTGACTTCTTATAGCTGTCTTTTTCTGTCGTGTAGATCGCGTGAGGGGCGATGGTGAATGTGATCCTGCCATAGGATTCGGCGTTTTTCTTCATCTTCGGCAGTCTTTCAAGATATCTTCTCTCCGTCTCCTCTCCGTCTCCGAATATCGTCAGACCGAGTGATGCGTTGATTCCCGCCTCCATGACTGCCTTTTCTGTCTCTTCTGCGGAGAAATACATGTCTGCGAAAGTCGTACAACCACCTTTGATGAGCTCGGCAACCCCTGCCCTTGAGGCCTTGAATATGTCATCCGCTTCAAGCTTGTCCTCGATAGGGAAGATTTCAGAAAGCCACTCCTGCAGGTTCTCCTTGTCATCCTTGTAGTTGCGCATGAGGATCATTGCTAGATGCGTGTGCGCGTTTATGAATGCAGGAAGCGCGATTGCCCCTTCCGCATCTATGGTCTCATCTGCGGGGAAATCTATCTTTTCTCCTACCTCTGCGATTTTACCGTTCTTTATGAGTATGTCTCCATAGAAGAACTCCCCGTCGTTTTTCATGGGGATTACCAATGCGTTCTTAATCAAAGTATTCATGCTCTTATGATAGCAATTTCGGAGGGAAATAAAAAAGGGGCAAGCTGCCCCTTTATGCTTATGCCTGTACCGTACCTCTTTTGATCTTCCTTGTGGTCGTCTCTTCCATAGGCTGGTCCAGAACCGTGAGTTTTTCGATTTTCTTATAACCTGCAAGCTCCTTGTTGACCTCGCTGATCACTTTTTCGATATCCTTCTTGATCTCTTCTGTGCTCATGCCCTTGTCCTTGTAGTAGTCCTTGCTAGGATAGATCACGGCCTCGATGCACTCACAAGGCACATCCTTCTTCTGCTGGAAACCTCTGATCAGGATCTGCTCGACCTGGCCATAGAGCTGGAACATGTCTTCAATCTCTTCAGGGAAGACGTTCTTTCCACCTTCTGTAACGATGATGTTCTTCTTCCTTCCCTTGAGGTACACGTAGTTCTCACTGTCCTTGTATCCAAGGTCCCCTGTCCTCAGATAGCCATCATCTGTAAAGAGCGCCTTTGTATTCTCCTCATCCTTATAATAGCCCTTGCATACGTTCGGACCTTTGAGCTGGATCTCTCCGACTCCTTCACTGTCCGTATCTGCAATGCGGAGGTCGATGAATGGAAGAACTCTTCCGATCGAGTCTACCTTGAAGTGCTCTGGAGGGTTGAGGGTTACGATAGGACTTGTCTCTGTAAGCCCATAGCCCTGGAGGAAGTTGAGCCCGAGCTGCTGATACTGCTTGAACACCTTCGGACTGAGAGGTCCTGCACCGCAGATGAGCAGTTTCGAGTGGTCAAGTCCGACCTGGGAAAGGATCTTCTTGTTGAAGAAGCCTCTCAGAGGTGCTTTTCCGAAGCATTTCTTGCAGAATCCATTGAATGCCATCAGAGCTTTGATCAGGGCGTATGTGAGGGCGCCCTTTTCCTTCACTTTTGCAAAGATGCCTGCAATGACCTTGTTGTACAGGAGAGGGATACCCATGAATACGGTTACCTTGCCCATCTTGAGGTCGTTTATCATCCTGGATACGATTATGCCATGTCCGAAGAGACATTCGGAGCCATGGCGGATCGTCTCAAGAAGAACCGCAGTACAGCAATATGAGTGGTGGAGAGGAAGGAGTGCATAGAGTACATCGTGCTCATCAACTCCCATTCCGTTCGCTGCCTGATAGACATTGCTCACGATATTGCGGTGTGTGAGCATCGCCCCTTTCTCATTTCCCGTCGTTCCACTTGTAAAGAGGATTGCCGCTATATCATCATCGGATACGAGTACTCTCTCTGTAAGAGGGTTGTCACTCCTCATCTCTTTCACTTTGACATAGTCGCTGCTGTTGCCTTTGAGCATGCCTAGTCCAAGCAGTCCGTCATACCAATCGTTCGCCCTGCTCTTGATTTTCTCAAGGACATCTAGATCTGCGATGACGAATTTCGCATCCGCATATTCACTGAGTCTCATGAATCTCTCAGGCTTCATCTGATTGTCGATTGGTACCACAACAGCACCTGCTGTGAGGATTCCAAAATAAGAGAGCGCCCATTCAGGGCTGTTCTTACCATTGAGAGCGACCTTGTCGCCTTTCTTTATTCCCTTGTCCCTGAGATATGAAGCGATATTGAAGATGTATTCTTTTGCCTCTTTATATGTAATCGTCTTCTTATCCGGCTCGAATACACTGAATGCAACATTGTTGCTGTATCTATACTCACTCATCAAAAAGAGTTCCGGAACCGTCGGCCACTCTCCGCCTACTAAACTACCTCTGAATTCGTCTATTTCATCCCATGCGTATTTCATGGCCCTTATTCTTACACTTTGATGCCTAAGTGTCAATAACGTTCTCCGCTCAATGCTTACAATTTTTTCCAGAGCTGAGAGTTAGTGTGAAATGGAGCAAAAGAGGTTTTTCTGTTATCATCGAGGTATGATTGCTGAAAAAATAACAGATTTAATTGGAAATACACCGATTGTGAGGGTCCACGGATTCGGCGAGGATATCAAGCTGTATGCGAAGCTTGAGTATTTCAATCCTTTTTCCTCTGCAAAGGACAGAGTCGCCTACTATATGCTAAAGAAAGCCGAGGAGAGGAAGGAGATCGACAGGGATACCCTTATAATCGAACCTACAAGCGGGAATACGGGAATCGCCCTGAGTGCAATCGCGTCTGCCATGGGGTATGAATGCCTGATTGTCATGCCTGAAAGCATGAGCCTTGAGCGCAGGGCGATAATCAAGGCCCTTGGTGCAAAGCTCGTGCTCACACCTGCATCCCTAGGCATCGCAGGATCGGTGAGGAAAGCCGAAGAGATTAAAAAAGAGGTCGGCAACGCCTATATACCTGACCAGTTCAACAATATGGACAACAGACTGGCTCACTACGAGACCACAGGCCCCGAGATCCTCAGGGACCTTCCTGAGATAGACTGTTTTGTTTCCGCATTCGGCACCGGCGGCACAGTCTCTGGAGTCGGAAGATATCTGAAGGAAAAGAGGCAGGGTGTTGAGATCGTAGCCGTCGAGCCCGAAGAGAGTCCCCTTGTCACGAAGGGGAAGTCAGGAAGTCATAAGATCCAGGGTATAGGGGCTAACTTCATTCCATCCGTACTCGATTTCGATGTCATCGACAGATTCATGACGGTAAAGGGGGACGATGCTGTCATGATGAGTAGAAAGATGATGAGAAGAAGTGGGATTTTTGCGGGAATCAGCAGTGGTGCTGCGATGAAGGCCGCTCTGGAGATAGCCGCGGAGAATAAGGAAAAGACCGTCCTGGCAATTCTTCCAGACACTGCAGAGCGTTATCTTTCAAGTGTTCTTTTCGAAGAGGACTGAATCCTTAGCGATATCCAGGATGGTGGGGTAGACCTTGTCCGCCATCCTTTCAAGGAGCTTTCTGTCTCCAGATCCTGTGAGTACGGCTATACTATAGCCCGCATTGCTGTTTGAGGCGAACTTCATGTCGGCCTTCGAGTCCCCTACGATTGCAACATCCTCAGGCTTCAATGAGAACTCACTGATGAATTGCCTGAATGCCTCTGGATTGGGTTTCTTCCTGGTCCCCGAGTCCTCACCTCTGATGAAGTCGACGTATTCCTCCGCACCCATCTTCTTTAGAAAGAGCCTGGTAGTCGCCACGCAGTCGTTTGTGACTATGCCGATGACATAGCCGTTGTCCTTGAGTTTCTTGAAAAGCTCCTTTATCCCGGGAAATTCCTTCGCATCGATCTCCTGTTCTATCAAGGAGCCCATCTTCTCGATCTTATCGAAGACCTTGTTCTTCACTTTGAAAGGATTGAGCCCTGCGCCCAGGGAGGCGAGGACCATCTTCGCTATCGTTATCACAGCGAGGTCAGGACGGAAGAGGATGCCGTTCTTATAGCTGCCCCCTCTCTCGTCTATTCCGAAAAGCTCTTCAAAACGCATGGTTATCCTGTTCAGCTTGTCTCCTTTCAATCCGAGTTCGGAAAATCCTCCTCTGATTGCTTTTGAGACGACGCCTCCCCACACATATGCATAATTGAAAAGTGTTCCGTCCTTATCTATGATTATTCCTTTCATCGACATCATAATAAATGAAATATCTGTCTTTGACCATATAAGTGTGCTATCATCGAATCTGGTGGTGCGGATGATAAAATCATATGCGAAGATCAACATAGGTCTCAAGGTCTTGGAAAAGCGGAAGGACGGCTTTCATGACATAGATTCATATTTCCATCTCATCGACTTATATGATGAGATATATCCTTCGGCCACTGAGAGCAGATGTCTTTCTGTCGCCATAGAAGGAAATGCCGGGTATCTCGACAGGGGTCTTGATATAATGGAGAAGGCGGCAATTGCATTCTCAAAGGCTACGGGACTGGTTTTCAGCCTGGATGTGAGAATAAAGAAGAGGATTCCGTCAAAGGCGGGACTCGGTGGGGGAAGCAGCAACGGAGCGGCGATACTTAAATACCTCAATGAGTATTTCTCCCATCCTCTGGATGAAAAAGGACTTGCTGATGTCGCACTCTCCGTGGGCTCGGACCTTCCGTTCTTCATAAGCGGGCTGAGTGCGGCAAGGGTGCAGGGGCGTGGAGAACTCATTTCCCCATGTGGTCTATTAACAGGCGATGTAGACCTGTTCCTGCCTTCCTTCTTCGTGGAGACGTCAGAAGCTTATGCAAAATTGGATACTTTTGACAGAAGTTATGTTTCATTACCTGATACACTTGCCGAACTGACAAATGAAAGATTTCCAAATGATTTTGAGCTTGTGACTCCTCGCTCTTCTGTAATTCAAAGCATTAGCAGTAATTATTCATATTTCTCACTCTCCGGGAGCGGAAGTACGTATTTCGGGTTATGCAAAAAAGATAGCACATGGCGATATAAAAGTGATAATATCCATACTATTAGTACTATTCTCATATGAGAGTCTAAAACTGAGAAGCATTTCTTGCAGGTGGTGCAAAGTGGATATTACCGACGTTAGGATTGTTAAAGTCGACGGGCAGCCTTTTCTCAAAGCGTATGTGACTGTTACTTTTGATGATGAACTCGTGGTTCATAATATAAGACTTGTAGAGGTGGATGGCAAAATAATGCTTAGCATGCCGAATAAAAAGATCAGGGACGGGGTCTATAAGGACTATGTCCATCCTATAAACAATGAGTTCAGGGACAGGATAACGAGTCAGATACTCTCGCAATACTACAACTCTTGAATATGAGGGGATAATCTGCTATTTTTTCGATGTCTGTAGGGAAGTCGCCAAGTGGTTAAGGCTCTGGTTTTTGGTGCCGGCATCGTGAGTTCGAATCTCGCCTTCCCTGTCCAAGGGCAACTCTATTGATGATGGGGTTCCCTTTTTTCATTTCAAGTGTTTACTTTTTTTCATACATAAATTATAGTTAAACGGCTCCATGGTAGTTGGAAAATAGCCAATGAGAGTATAAGGAGAAGAGAATGAGCGAGAAAAAGCTTGAAGCAGAACTCAGGACATCGGATTTTGGAACAAGAGGTTCCAGAAGGCTTTTGAGAAGTGGAAGGATCCCTGCTGTCGTATATGGCAAGGGTGAGCCTCTTCACGTCACAGTTGATGCACGTACATTCAACTACAACAAGAAGGGTTATGGTGAGTCGACACTCATTACACTCGATGTAAAGGGTGAGAAGACACACGAGGTATTCGTAAAGACATACCAGGAAGACCTTCTGAGGAATGTTGTCCATCATGTTGATTTCTATGAGATCACGAGAGGCCAGGCGGTAAGGACCCACGTAAGGATTGAGCTCACAGGAACACCTGCAGGAGTCAGGGAAGGTGGAGTTCTCGACCAGGTCATCCATGAAATCGAGATCGAGTGTCTTCCAAAGGATCTTCCAGAGGTATTCACACTTGATGTTTCCTCTCTTGCAATGAACGAGAGCCTCAAGGTTTCCGATATCAACGTTCCAGAGGGTATCAAGGTGCACGCTGACCTCGATGCTACAGTTGCAACTGTAAAGCCTGTAAAGGTTGAGGTTGAGGCTCCAGCAGAGACTGCAGATGCTACAGCTGATGCAGCTGGTGCTGATGCAGCAGCAGAGACAAAGTAAGCTATGATCGTCTTCGGACTTGGAAACCCAGGCCCAAAGTACAGTAAGAGCCGCCATAACGTAGGATTTATGGCAATTGAGAAGTTGGCAGCGCAGGAAGGGCTTAGCCTGAGAAAGCGCTGCCTTCACTCTTATAAATGGGCCAGAAAAGGTTCTCTTACTCTGGTTGAGCCTCTGACATATATGAATAATTCAGGCCTTGTCTTCCCATCCCTGGTAAAGGGGGAGGATATGGTCGTTGTCATTGTGGATAATATGGATCTTCCTGTAGGACGCATAAGAGTCAAGAATGGCGGCGGGGATGCCGGCCATAACGGACTAAAAAGCATCATAGGCAGAATCGGCAGGGATTTTCTGCGTATATATGTCGGGGTAGGCCGCCCTGATGAGGGGGTGGCTGTTGCAGAGCATGTCCTCTCTGCTTTCCCCGAAGATGATCTGGATCGTCTGGATGCATCCCTGGATAAAGCGGTAGAGGCTGTAAAGGCCCTGATTGCAGGAGAGAAGCTTTCAAATGTCATACAGAGAGCAAATACTTTCTAAGACCGTATTGCCACCTGGGAGGCTCTGCCTTGCATTCTCTGGAGGCTCCGATTCCCTTGCTCTTCTTTCGCTCCTTCCAAAAGAAAGGAGCTATGCAGTATATATCAATCATAACATCAGGCCGTCTGATGAGCTGGAGAAGGAGATTGCTCTCAATAAGCGTAATGCATCATCCTTCTCAATCCCTATCAAGATAATCACGATGGAAAGGGGGCAGGTAGAAGCACTTTCATTGAAGGAAGGTATCGGAATAGAGGCTGCGGCACGGAAGCTAAGGTATGCCATCCTGGAGAAAGAGGATGCCGACTATGTACTTACAGCCCATCATATGGATGACCAGGTGGAGACGATTCTGATGCGCCTCCTTTCGGGATCACCTTTCTACAGGCTTGAAGGTATAAGACTCGAGAGAGGAAGGATCTTCAGACCGTTTCTCCATGTTGAGAAGGAACTGATAAACGCATATATTGACGAGTCGGGGCTCTCCTGCTCATACGACTCGACTAATTCTGATGTCAGATACAAGAGGAATTTCATCAGAAAGAACATCCTCCCGCTCATCTCTTCCAAGGAGAAGCGCCTTATATCCTCCATAGCTGACAATATGCAGCAGATAAACGGGAGGGAGGCTGGAATCCCGATAAAAAAAGGCTTCACATATTCGATTGAAAAGGAGTCTTTCCTTTCATCTTCTCCGATGCGCATGGAGGAGGCTCTTTACAAAATAAATGAGGATCTGGGCTTCTCTTCCCTTCTTTCCCGCTCCCAGTGCCTAGAGGTGGAGAATGCCGTAGAAAAAAACCTGAACTATACTGGGCCGCGTTTCCTGGTAAGGACTACAGATGATGTGATAAGGTTCTATCCGAGACATTTGAATATCGTATTTGATGGCACAAAGAGCTTTACATGGAACAATCTGTGCTATGAAGTCTCCGATGAGGCTTTCGACGAAAAAACCCTCATAATAGATTTCTCATCCCTTGCTCTTCCTCTCCTTCTCAGGGAGAGCAGGGAGTGTGATGTAATTGAACTCAGGGAGGGGAGGAAGAAGGTAAGGGATCTTGAGAAGGAGTATGGCGTTCCATATTGCTTCGTCCTGGAGGACAGGACTTCGATAGTCGCCGTCCTTGCCCGTGTGTTCGGAAAAAAGGACCGTCTGGCAAGACGGTTATTGAATCGAAAGGGGAAAGCCTGCTCTCTCAGGGAGCTGGAAAGAGCAATGCCCTGAGGCCCTTTCTCTTGTTGATGTTCTGAAAATAATCCTTTATATTCATAGAAAGGAATTAACAGGTAAATGGATAATCTAGAAAATAAAGACGATGATTTGAAAAAGGGACCTGGCCCTGATGACAATCCAGAAGACAAGAGGGATGGGAACCCTAATCCTCCAGATGACTCCGATGGAGGGAAAAAAGAGGAAAAGAAGAAAAACAGGAAGAATCCATACGACCAGTACAGGTATTGGGGAAGTGATGGAGACGGGCCGTCATCGGGCGGACCCAGATTCAAGGGTGGGCGTCCGAACCGTGTAGCCCTGGTCATCTTCATCCTTCTCATAGCATCCTTTGTCTATATGATTTTCACCGACTCCTCTGTCGCCCGTCAGAGTACAAGTGTCTCATACAGCCAGTTTGTAAATGCCGTCGAGTCTGGTTCTGTCGCCGATGTCACGATTCTGGATAATGTGAATATAGAGTTCACATATACCAACGGTATGGCGGGAAAGAGCAGGATTCCGTACTCCGATCCGTCTTTGATGGCGCTTCTGCTGAATAACGGGGTGAACGTGAACGGCTCGAGTGCACCTCTGCCGTTCTGGTACATAATACTGCAGCTTCTGCCGTGGATAATCTTCATTGCAATGATGATGATGATTTTCCGTCAGACCGGGGCCCAGGGTGGCTCAAGGATGATGGGTTCCTTCGGAAAGTCCCATGCACAGAAGTATGACAAGAAGGACAAGGTCGTCAAATTCTCCGATGTCGCAGGGCAGAAAGAGGCGAAATATGAGCTTGAAGAGGTCGTGGACTTCCTCAAGCATCCAGATAGATTCGTAAAGATAGGGGCCCGCATCCCCAAGGGCGTGCTCCTTGTCGGCCCTCCGGGAACGGGAAAGACCCTCCTTGCACGTGCAGTTGCAGGAGAGGCGGGTGTCAACTTCTTCCACACATCAGGCTCTGATTTCGTTGAGATGTTCGTAGGTATGGGAGCTGCACGTGTGCGTGACCTTTTTGAAACAGGAAGGAAGAACGCACCTTGTATCCTCTTCATAGACGAGCTTGATGCAGTCGGCAGGGCGCGTGGTACCGGTCTTGGCGGAGGTCACGATGAGAGGGAGCAGACCCTCAACCAGATGCTTGTCGAGATGGATGGATTCTCCTCTGACCCGGGCATCATAGTGATTGCAGCTACCAACCGTCCGGATGTCCTTGATCCGGCTCTATTGAGGCCGGGCAGGTTTGACCGCCAGGTCGTGGTTGAGCTTCCGGATGTACAGGAAAGGCTTGATGTCCTCAGGATCCATACAAGAAAGGTTCATCTTGAGCCCTCCGTATCTTTGGACAGGATTGCACGTGCAACCCCTGGTACAAGTGGTGCGGACCTCGCAAACCTTGTAAACGAGGCTGCGCTCTTCGCGGCAAGGGACAACAGGATGACTGTCAGCATGGACGACTTCGAGAAGGCAAGGGACAAGATAATCCTCGGAGTGGCACGTGAATCGAGATTCATGACGGAGGAGGAGAAGAGGGCGACTGCCTATCATGAGGCGGGACATACGCTCATGCATTATTATCTTCCGACTGCCGATCCCCTGCATAAGGTGACTATCATTCCTCACGGAAGGGCGCTTGGTATCACGATGAGCCTTCCTGAAAAGGATATATATTCCAGGAACCAGACGATGCTGGAGGAGCTCATAATGATGATCATGGGCGGTTATGCCGCGGAGAAGATTGTCTATGGGGTTACGACTACAGGAACAAGCAATGACAATCAGAAGTCCACGGAGATCGCACGTAAGATGGTCACCGAGTGGGGTATGAGCGATCTTGGATTCATCAACCTTTCAAGCAATGGTGATGAGCCGATATTCCTCGGTCGTGAGATTGCACAGCATAAGGATTATTCGGAAGAGACTGCAAGGAGGATAGATGAGGAGGTTCAGAAGATCCTCAAGAGATGCATGGACTTCACAATGAAGACCCTTACCGAGCATCGGGACCAGCTGGACAGGCTTACAGAGGAGCTTGTGAGAAAAGAGACGTTGGATGATGCTGAGATCAGGGAGATGTTCGGCTTTCCTCCTGTAAAGCACATAACGGAATTGAAATAGCATATGGAGACATCTAGAAAGAGAAATTTCTGTATCATCGCACATATAGATCATGGAAAGAGTACTTTGGCGGACCGTTTCATAGAGCGGGCCCGCCTTGTCACTACACGTGGCCCCCAGCAGACCCAGATCCTCGATAACATGGATATCGAGAGGGAGAGGGGAATCACAATCAAGAGCCAGGCGGTCACAATCCCTTATACAGCCAGGGACGGCAAGGAGTACGAGCTTAATCTCGTAGATACCCCGGGACATGTCGATTTTACATATGAAGTCAGCAGGGCGATCTCCTCCTGCGAGGGTGCTCTCCTGCTGATTGACGCAAGCCAGGGAGTTGAGGCGCAGACGATTGCAAACCTCTATCTTGCGATGGAGCATAATCTCGAGATCATTCCCGTGATAAACAAGATCGACCTTCCCAGTGCCGATATCGATGGCTGTCTGCATCAGATAGACCATGACCTAGGGCTGGATCCGGATATGGCGGTAAAGGTAAGTGCAAAGACGGGAGAGGGGGTCGATGAGCTTTTTGAGGCGATTGTCAATCTGATTCCATCTCCATCAGGGGAGGATTCCGATCCTCTGAGGGCTCTGATTTTCGACAGCCATTACGATCCGTATCGTGGCGTCATAGTACACGCACGTCTTTTCTCAGGGACACTCAAAGCCGGCGATGAGATACGTTTCATGCATTCCGGTTCTGTTTATAAGGTTGAGGAGGTGGGCATATTCAAACTCACGCTTTCCCCCTCTTCCATGCTTACTACTGGTGATGTAGGTTATTTCATTGCAGGAATCAAGACTATAAGTGATATCAGGGTCGGCGATACCGTTACACGTTCAGATAATCCCGCCTCAGAGCCTCTTCCAGGGTTCAAGGAGGTGAAACCTGTGGTCTTCTCCTCCATATATCCTGTGGATACCAATGATTACGAGGAGCTATGCGATGCAATCGAGCGCCTTAAGCTCAATGATGCATCCCTTGTCTATGAGAAAGACAGCTCCGCAGCTCTCGGTTTCGGCTTCAGATGCGGCTTCCTCGGACTATTGCACCTTGAGGTCATTCAGGAGAGGATAGAGAGGGAGTTCGACCTCTCGATTGTTTTTACAAGTCCTTCGGTACGTTATATCGTCCACATGAAGAACGGTGAGACGCTTGAGATAGACAATCCTCTTGAATACCCCGATCCCTCCAGGGTCGATTATGCAGAAGAGCCTTATATCGAGGCCTCGATAATAACGCCTAGCCAGTATGTCGGTCCCATTATCACCCTCTCGATGGAGAAACGTGGTGTGCAGACTGCCATGAACTATCTGGATGAGAAGAGGGTGGAGCTGAGGTATGATATGCCCCTAAGCGAGGTCCTGTTCGAGTTCTATGACCGCCTGAAGAGCGTAAGCCGCGGTTATGCCTCCTTCGATTATCAGGTGATAGGGCATAAGAGGACGGACCTGGTAAGGCTGGATATCCTTGTGAACGGTGAGCCTGTCGATGCCCTGAGCCAGCTTGTTTTCAAAGGTAATGCCCAGCAGCGGGGCAGGATAGTCTGCGAGCGTCTCAAGGATGAGATTCCGCGTCAGCAGTTCAAGATTCCAATCCAGGCTGCAATAGGATCGAGCATAATAGCACGGGAGACCATAAGTGCATATAGAAAGGATGTCACAGCCAAGTGCTATGGTGGTGACATATCCAGGAAGCGTAAGCTCCTGGAAAAACAGAAGGAAGGAAAGAAGAGGATGAAGATGGTTGGAAATGTCGAGATTCCACAGTCTGCATTCCTGGCAGTATTGAAAACGGAGGAGAAAGAGTAATGGTTGAGACTGTCGATCTTGGAGAGGGAAGGAAGAAAATCAGCATAACAGTCGGAGAATATTCCTTTTCAGTGCTTACGCAGGGTGCGATCCTCAATAGGTTCACACTGGATGGAAAGAACGCAATTCTTGGCTTTGATGACTACAGGGCGTATATCCACGCACCATCATATATGGGTGAGGTCGTTGGCCCCTTTGCAAATAGGATAAGGAATGCATCCTACTTTATGGATGGTGATGTGTATACGCTTGATAAGAACGACGGAGAAAACAGCCTCCACTCCGGCAGCAGGAACTATGGAGATGAGGTGTTCGAAATCGCAGGACTTTCAGATGATTCCGTCACCCTTGCTCTTCTTTCGAAAGAGAGGGCGGGATTCCCAGGAAACCATGAGGTGATGGTCACCTATCTCCTTTCATCCGATGGAGTGCTTACAATCGACTATCAGGTGAGAAGCGATAAGAGATGTCCTGTGAATGTCACAAACCATGCATATTTCAATCTCAACGGAGGAGGGGATGTAAGAGAGCATCTGATCAGGATTGATGCAGAGCAATACATCAGGGTTGATGATAATCTCATCCCTGCCTCTATCGACAAAGTAGAAGGGACGGATTTTGATTTCCTCTCCCCGCATAGGATAGGAGAGCGCCGTGGAGGAGCCTATGACCATTGCTTCTGTCTTGGCCTTGAGGGTGAGGTCGTTGCAGAGGCAGGGGATAGAAGGCTTACGATGAAGACGACCATGCCAGGTGTCCAGCTTTATACGGGAGAGTTCCTCTCTTCCGATTATGAGGCTTATGACGGCATCCCCGTCGGTCCTTTCATGGGCTTCTGCCTTGAGAGCGAGTACTATCCGGATTTCGTGAACCATCCAGAATACAAGGGATGCTATCTTGAGCCTGGACTGACATGGAGGTCCACCACAAGCTACAAGCTTGAGAGGATATAGCATGAGTGTCAAGCTCATTGGTATAACAGGTGGTTCGGGAAGTGGAAAGAGCACTGTTGTCAAAAGGATAGAGGCAATCTCTTCCGAGTGCCTTCTCATTGAGCAGGACAACTACTATAAGAGCGCTCCTCAGGTAAACAATGAGAATATAACGGCGGTCAATTTCGACCATCCTGATGCATTCGACATGGATCTGATGCTTGAAAACCTCATGGACCTTAAAAAAGGCAGGAGCGTCATGATGCCGCAGTACGATTTCGTCACACATTCCAGAAAGAAGGAGATGGTGCATCTCGAGCCGAAGAAGATAATAATCCTTGATGGGCTCATGGTGCTCTATGACGAGAGGATACGTAACCTTCTCGATCTCAAGATCTATGTGGACACCCCTGCGGATATCAGATTCATCAGACGGCTCAAAAGGGACATCACGGAGAGGGGGAGGACGATGGAGAGTGTCATAAAGCAATACACCGAGGTCGTACGCTCAGGACACTATAATTTCATCGAGCCGACGAAGGAGTATGCGGATATCATAATCCCTGAAGGTGGTTACAATGAGAATGCGATGAGGGTCCTTTTCTCTTTCGTCTCATCCATCCTTCATGAAGAGGGTTAGTAGTCCTTAGGTTTCCTGTAGATCCTGTATTTCTCTTTCATCTCTTTGAAGGAGAACTCATCAGGTACTGGGTCTGGTCCCCCAAGGTATCTGCCGCTGCATCTGAAAAGTCTTGCAAATCCCAGTATCGTACCCTTGAATATCCCGTGTTTCAGGACGGCCTCTACGAAATATGTCGAACATGATGGCGTATAACGGCAACATGGACCGCCGAATGAGCTCAATAGCCCTTTGTATAGATATACAGGGATGAGGAATATCTGCCTTAGAAGCCTTTTCAAATTCATAAGGTAGATTATATGTTGTCTCAATCTTTTGCAAAAGATATCATCTAGCTATGAAAAGTGAGAAAACCAATGTCATGCGTCTTCTTGATGCTGCGAAGATAGATTATGAGGCATTTGAATACGATGCTGAGAAATATGTAAGAGGAGTGGAGGTCGCCAAGGCCCTCGGTGAGGATGAGGACGCACTTTTCAAGACACTTGTCACATATTCTGAGAAAGCGAGGGAGCATTTCGTATTCTGCATCCCCTCGGCCTATGAGCTTGACCTGAAGAAAGCTGCAGAGGCGGCAGGGGTGAAGGATATCGAGATGATAAGGCAGAAGGAGCTCCTGCCGCTTACAGGTTATGTGCATGGAGGCTGCTCCCCGATCGGGATGAAGAAACAGTTCAAGACAATAATCGATGAGAGCGCACTCATCTTCGAGCGTATCTATGTAAGTGCTGGAAAGAGGGGCTATCAAGTGTGTCTTAAAGTAGAGGATCTTGTGAAAGCCGCAAATGCCGAGCTCAAGGATGTGGTAAAGCTCTGAAATACTGTTTCCTGTTTCACTGGGCAAGAGTTTTTCTCTTGTAGTTTTTATTTTTTAGAGGGTATCCTAGATATAGGAGTTGTTATGAAGAAGCTGGCTTTATTGTTTTTCTGCATTGCCGTTCTGTTCCTTTCATGTGATGGAAGTGTTAAAAGCGGCTATCCTCGGTCTTTGCCTATAGGTAATAATTGGGACAAGATGAAAGCTGTTGGTGCTATGTCTTATTCAGAAGTTTTTCGGGCAAGAAGTGTTTCAGGAAAAGCATTGAGTGATGATGCTGTTTTCATAGCAGTAAATGAAGATGGACAGATAGAAGATATTGTTTTGCTTGATGAGACTGGAGAAAATGTTCTTGAAGGGAAAATAGTCTCCTATTATAAACAGCGCAGCCGCTTTGACTTCATAAATATTCAATCTCCCGATAATCCCAATTACTGGCCGTTTGATGACTGGGTGCATACTCCTGACGATGATGATGCCCTTCTTTTCGTTGTCGATAAGATCACGGGAAAATTCTATTTTCTCAATGGTTCGACTTCACAGAAATGGTATACCGATGGTAGTGGAACATATGAGTATAATAATGTTTTCCTTTCTCAAATAGCATCATGGGAAAATAATAGCATGCCAATCGGCTTTCACAAATTTACATTTAATGACAATGGAACTTTGACTCTTGATACTTATTGGACTAGGGATGTTCAAGGCTATGTATGGCTTGATAGATTCGGCAATATCTTCTACGAACATTACACAGAGGACAAGAACGGTGGTTTCACCATTAATGGAACAGCATATAGTCTTACAGAAATAAAGTTAATTTCTTCGGAAGGAAAACAAAATTCTTTTAAATTCTCTGATGGCTATGAAATAAAAATCGGTTTCAATGGCATAAGCTATCTTTTCAAAGAAGGAGAGAGCACTAAGTTTTTTGCGGAAAACGGACAACTCGTCGAGGCAGAATATGTGCCTGAATCCTTTAAGGATCTGAATCTTTATGAGGAATCGATACAGAAGGGGCTGTCGGAATTCTATTTTGAGTGGGGTTCTGCTATCAGAAGAGTTCTCTTCAAGGATGATCAGAAGCTTGAATATGAATGTGACAGCACCATATATTTCCCTGATAATTCTGTCTATGGAGTAACTGAAGATTACTTCTACTATTTCAAAGATGGAAAGGTAACTATAGTGGATTTTGATAGCAAGGAAGAAAAAAGCTATTCTATCATCACCCCAAAAGGAGACTCTGTTACAATCACTATGTTTACAGAGGGAAGTAGAGGAAACATCAATTTTCAAGGAAAAGCAGGAGGTGTTCCTGTTTCAGGATACATCATGCCAAATGGTGAATATTATTTCACAGATAATGCAGTTGAATTCGATTCCGTCGTCATTTCTCCTGTAAATTAGCAAAACTGGGAAATGAATATGTATGTTTACAAATAGTCTTAATATGACATCTGAATGCTTTATGTTCAGTGAAAACTTATAGACTGTGTTCAAGTTTTATTTGAGAAAATAGAGGCTGTTTCTAAACATTTTTCTTTCATTATTGTACTTTTAGTGTATAATTATTTCAACAGTTTGGTGTTTGGTGTCAGGAAAAGAGCGGATTTCATTCAGGCTTTCTTTCTAAAAACCGTTGACGCGATATTTTACTTTTGTTAATATCGTGAGATGTCGGAAAAAATAACATAGAAGAGGTTTACAAATGGCAACTCCTAAGTATAAAACATCAAAAGCAAAGGCTGCGTCAAGAAAGGCAGCTAACATGAAGCTCTCTGCTCCAAATCTGAGCGAATGCCAGACATGTGGAAACCTTATTCCTTCACACCGCGTCTGCCCTAAGTGCGGTTACTATGCTGGAAAGCAGGTAGTTGTAAAGGATGAGGAATAATCTGAAGAGGGTTTGAAATGACAGAAAACGAAGTATTTTCTAAAGTTAAGGATCTCGTTGTAGAGAAGTTATCGATCGATCCGGCAAAGATTACGATGGATGCCAATTTCAGAAAGGATCTCGGGGCGGACAGTCTTGATACCTACGAGCTCGTTTATGCAATTGAAGAAGAACTCGGTGTCACTATCAGTGATGATATGGCTAACGAATTTGAAACCGTCGGTGATGCCGTACGCTATCTGGCAAAGGAATTGAGCTGAATTGGACGCTCAGGTTATCAAAGCTCCCAGGATTACGCATGAGCGTGAGAGGGAGCTTTTCTCTTTTCAGGAAAAACATAATCTACATTTCAACGACTTGAGATATCTCAATCTTGCGTTCACACATACTTCATATGCGAATGAGCAGAGGGAGGATGTGGACAACAATGAACGTCTTGAATTCCTTGGGGACAGCGTCCTCGGCATGATTACCGCCGAGTATCTCTTTTCTTCCTTCAAAAGCCTTCATGAGGGTGACTTTTCGAAGATAAAGGCATCTGTCGTAAGTGAGGAGAGCCTTTCTGAGATTGCTCTTGAGATGGGCTTTGACAGATATCTTCTCATGGGACATGGGGAGGAGCTTCAGGGAGGAAAGCATAAGAAAGCGGTTCTAGCCGATGCGATGGAAGCGGTCATCGCCGCCATCTATCTCGATCAGGGGCTTGATAAAGCCAGGGAATACACCCTCTCCTTCATCAGTGGCCAGATAGAGAAATATCTTAAAGGCAGTCTCGATTTCAAGGATTATAAGACACAACTCCAGGAATATCTGCAGAAGAGGAGGAAGATGCTTCCTCAGTACCGTCTGGTGAACCAGAGCGGACCAGACCACAACCAGGAGTTCTCGGTCTCTGTGAAGGTCCTTGATAAGGAATACGGACCGGCAGTGGGGAAGAACAAGAAAAGCGCAGAGCAGCAGGCTGCGAAACTTGCGCTTACAGCTCTCGGGCTAATTCACTAGCCCTTTTCAAAAGACTTTCCCTCTCATTGAGCTGAGGGTTTTCAATCACTTCATCCAGAAGAGTGTTCAGAATCCTTCCCATCGCAGGGGAAGGATTTATTATCTTCTCCCTGATGAGGTCATCTCCCTTTATCTTCAAATCCTTCAGTGTCAGGGCGCTGTTCCTTTCATATTCCTTGTTGATCCTTTCGATGAGGGATACCAGCATGAATGGATTCACTCGTCCTGAGATTGCTTCTGCATCATCTATCCTCAGGTCGATCAGTTCATCGATGTTCTCTTTCCCCACACGGGTTATGAAGCGTCTTACTGCACTATCCGTCCATGATGGGTCGTACGAGAACATGTGGTTTCTTATCAGATGGCTGACTGCGTATTTCTCCTCATTGCTGGTCTTCAGCCTCTCTGCAATACCCTCATACAGCTCCGCACTCCTTATATCATGACCGAAGAAGGTATATTCCCTCTCTTTTCCCTTCCTCCTTGTATCCACTTTCCCGATGTCATGGAAAAGAGCTGCAAGACGGACTCTATCCGAATGTCCGTTCTCCTTCGCCCTGTACAGCGTTCTCAACAGGTGATGATACACGTCATCCGTATGAATCCCACCCTGTTCTATGCCATAGGTAGCATAGAGCTCTGGAAGTACGGTCTCCATGAGCCCCGAGATCCTCATGTATTCAAGTCCTTTAACAGGACTCTCTGAAAGGATGAGGGAAAATACCTCTTCTTTTATCCTCTCTGCAGAGACTGCAGATATGTTCTTTCCCATCTTCCTCATCGCATCAAGGGTCTCTTCTTCAATATCGAATGAGAGTTTGGAAGCAAAGCGGCATGCCCTGAGCATCCTCAGTGCGTCTTCCTCGAAACGCTCATAAGGGTCACCGATGGCCCTTATGACCTTCTTCTTCAGGTCCCTGATCCCATCATGCTCATCTATGATCTCCCCTTTTGGAAGTGAGCAGGCGAGTGCGTTTATCGTGAAGTCCCGCCTTCTGAGGTCCTCGGAGAGGCTTTTTACGAACTGAACCCTTTCCGGATGCCGTTTATCGCTGTAGCCTTCCTCCGTCCTGAATGATGTCACCTCATAGCTTCCACCCTTGTAGAGGATGGTCACCGTCCCGTGTTTGATCCCCGTATCTATTGTGTGGCGGAACATCCTTTTCATGTCCATCGGTTCCGCGTCTGTGGCGAAGTCGTAGTCATGGTTTTCCTTCTTTAGAAGGAAGTCCCTTACCGCTCCTCCGACAAGGTAGATGGAGAATCCGTTATGACTGAAAACAGAAGAGAAATCCTTGAGTCTGTCGTTTACCGGGTATCTGAGCATACGTCTAAATTCTATTCCTTTTTCCTTGATACTTGAAGATGATACTTCTTTTCTTTAATATATGCGAGATAGGAGTTTTTGCGATGTTTCACTCAGTAAATAACAAGGTGGATTTCCCTTCGATGGAAAAGGAGATTCTGAAATTCTGGAAAGAGCATGACGTATTCAAGAAGTCTATCGATTCCAGACCTGCAGATAATGAATTCGTGTTTTATGACGGACCTCCGTTCGCAACAGGTCTGCCTCATTTCGGACACCTTGTTCCGGGGACTATCAAGGATGCAATCCCACGCTATCAGACAATGAAAGGAAAGAGGGTGATCCGTCGTTTCGGATGGGATTGCCACGGCGTTCCAATCGAAAGTATAGTAGAGAATGAACTGAATATCCATGGCCATCAGGCTATCATGGACTACGGTGTAGATAAATTCAATGAGACATGCCGCTCAAAGGTGCAGATGTATACCAATGAGTGGAGGGAATACGTCACACGCATGGGCCGCTGGGTCGATTTCGATGACGATTACAAGACGATGGATCCGAGCTTCATGGAGAGTGTGTGGTGGGTATTCAAGTCCCTCTATGAGAAGGGATACATCTATGAGGGGTTCAACATCCTTCCGTACTCCCCGAAGCTGGAGTGTCCGCTTTCAAACATGGAGGTCAACCTCGGAGGATATAAGGATGTCACCGATCCGGCAGTCACTGTAAGATTCAAGGTCGACGGTGAGGATGACTCATACTTCCTCGCATGGACGACCACACCATGGACACTCCCGTCGAACCTCGCACTCGCAGTAGGCCCGGATATCGACTATGTCAAGGTTCAGGATGAAGAGGGTGGCGAGTACTATTATCTTGCTGAGAAGCTTCTTGGAAAGTATTACAAGGACGGCAAGGGATGCAAAATCGTCAAGAGGCTTAAGGGAAGTGAGATGAAGGGCATGACATATGAGCCTCTCTTCCCGTATTTTTCAGACCTCAAGAAGCAGGGTGCGTTCATCGTAGTCTGCGGGGATTATGTAACCACCGAAGATGGTTGCGGCATCGTACATACCGCTCCTGGATTCGGAGAGGACGATTACAATGTCCTCAAGGGTACAGGCATTCCTACCGTATGTCCTATCGATTCGGCATGCCGTTTCACAGATGAGGTCCCTGATTGGAAGGGAGTCTTCGTAAAGGATGCGGACAAGAGCATTATCGAGTGGCTTAAGGCGAATGGAAAACTTGTAAAGAGGGAGAACTATCTTCACTCATACCCGTTCTGCTGGAGGACACACAGCCCGCTGATCTATCGTGCCATGAGCTGCTGGTTCGTTGATGTACAGAAGATAAAGAAGCACATGCTCGAGGCCAATGAGGAGATTACATGGGTTCCTGAGCATATCAAGCACGGAAGGTTCGGAAAATGGCTGGAAGGAGCGAAGGACTGGGCAATCAGCCGCAACCGCTTCTGGGGCAATCCTATTCCAATCTGGAAGTGCGACGGTTCTGACTACATCGAAGTCATCGGAAGTCGTGCAGAGCTTGAAGAGAAGTGTGGAAAGAAGGTCGAGGACCTGCATAAGCACTATGTGGACAACCTTACATGGCCAAGCCCGGACGGAAAGGGTACCATGAGGAGGATCCCCGATGTCCTTGACTGCTGGTTTGAATCAGGAAGCATGCCGTATGCACAGCAGCATTATCCATTTGAGAACGAGGAGAGGTTCAAGAGGATCTTCCCTGCGAACTTCATCAACGAAGGACTTGACCAGACAAGGGGATGGTTCTATTCCCTTACGGTTCTTGCAGCCGCACTCTTCGAGAAGCCTGCATTCTACAACTGCATCGTATCTGGAATCGTTCTTGCCTCCGATGGAAGGAAGATGAGCAAGAGCGAGCATAACTATACCGATCCGATGGAACTGGTCAACCAGTATGGAGCGGATGCTCTCCGTTTTGCACTTGTCGACTCCTGCCTTGTGAAGGCCGAGGACCTCAAGTTCAGTGATGATATGGTTAAGGATGTCCTGAAGAACCTCCTTATTCCTCTTTGGAATGCATATTCATTCTTCGTAACATATGCGAACATCGATGGTTATGAGCCGGGAAAGACCGAGTACAAGGACCTGAAGAATCCTCTTGACAGATGGATCATCAGCGCGACCAACCGCCTTATCCATGATGTGGAGCATTCTTTCGACACATATGACGTACAGGGTGCATGTAATGCAGTCGTCTCATTCGTAGATGACCTCAACAACTGGTACATCAGGAGAAGCAGGAGAAGGTTCTGGCGCAGTGAGAACGATGCGGATAAGAAGGCGGCATACGATACCCTCTACAAGGTCCTTTTGACTGTGATGCAGGTGGCATGTCCTCTTATTCCTTTCATCACTGAAGAAGTCTACCAGAACCTTAAGACAGATGACATGCCTCTTTCCATCCATCTCTCATATTGGCCTGAGTACAGAAGCGATGAGCGCGATGAGGCACTTGAGAGGGAGATGAGCCTGGTAATGCAGACAATCACGATGGGCCGTGCTCTTAGAAGCAGCTCGAACCTCAAGATCCGCCAGCCTCTTGCATCTTTCTTCATCGTGGACAGGAATGCAGATGAAAGGCAGATCCTTGAGAACAACATCGATATCATAAAGGAAGAGCTGAATGTAAAAGAAGTCCATATCGAAAGCGATGAGACGGAGCTTGTCTCATACTCGGCGAAGGCGAACTTCAAGGCACTTGGCTCAAGGCTTGGAAAGAACATGAAGGAAGTTGCCGCAATCATCCAGACCTTCACCAATGATGATATCGCATCGATTCTTGATGGAAAGTCAAAGAGTGTCACATACTCAGCTGGAAGCATCGAAATCACAAGTGACGACCTTGCCGTAAACAGAAGCGAGAAGGAGAATGTGAAGGTCCTTAATGAAGGAAGCATCACTGTCGGCTATGATACCAATGTCACAGAGGAGCTTCTTCTCGAAGGAATCGCAAGGGATATCGTACGCTTCATCCAGTCTGAGAGAAAGGAATCCGGATTTGAGGTTTCCGATCATATCAAGGTTGCGATAAAGGGGGAAGGCAGGATAGATGATGCTGTGAAGGCATACTCCTCATATATTGCGAACGAGACTCTCGCCGATTCCCTTGAAGTCGAAGATAATGACGGAAAGAGCGGAGAGATTGCCGATTCCCCGGTGAAGGTGAAGATAGAGAAGGTATGAGAAGATACTTATTCCTGACAGTCATCTCGATCTTGGTTTTGTCCGGCTGTGTGCATCATTCCCCATTCCTCAGTGAATACTACTTCCAGGCGATGGGGGATGCAGGGGAGCTGGTAATGACGATGGATGCCAGCTCCTTGAAAGAGAGTTCCCTGGATATTCCAGAGAATGCAATTCTGGAGAGAAGTGAGCGCATAAGCGTCGCCATGAATCCGGAGGGAAGCACACTCTATCCTCTGCCTCTTTCTGATTGGACCATCTATGGGGCTGCTGAAGGGAACTTCGGTAAAATACTTGTTCCAACTGCAATCTCCTACATGGACGGCTTTGAGAGGATCAAGGAAGATGGCGTAAAATACTATTCGAATGGATCTATCTCTGTCGGTGTTCCTGAGACCGGGATCCTGCTGTTCTCCACAGGGGACTACTTGGAGGCAAAGGATAAGACACTGGACAACCGTTCACTTCTAATTCCTTCTGAGCTCGCATCAGATATGGCGGAGAACCTTTTCTCCATCTATGTATCCGAGCCGAAGACCATGATGGACCTTGGATTCGAGCTTCCATACGCGGTTCTCAGTGGAATGAACTACGCCCTTATCACAGTTGATGAGACGAATGAGGGATTCTTCCTTTCTTCTGTAGTCGATTTCAAAGATGAAAGGGATGCGAAGACATTTACGACGCTCATGCGCAACATGATTGTGCAGGAGATAAGAAGGGAAGGTGGAAAACTCGATTTCAAAGCACTCTCAGATATGATTGTATGTGAGAGAAACCGCTCCTACATCAATGACAGGAAGATGACGAGGGAGGAAGTCGATCTTTATCTGGAAAGGGCTCTGTCTCTTTCAGGAGGTTTGATTTAAATGCCGTATTATGATTACGTATGTACGAGATGCGGAAAACATTTTGAAGATTTTAAAAGCTATGATGAAGCTGATGACCCTGAGCTCTGTCCTGACTGCAAGGCCCAGGCGAAGAGGGTTTTTGAAGCTCCTGAGGTCGTGTTCCATGGAAGTGGATTCTATGTCACAGACCATAAGAAAGGTGCGGAGGGCAAGTGATGAAAAAAAGGATTCTTACAGGGGACAGGCCGACAGGACGCCTTCACCTTGGCCATTATGTGGGCTCGCTTAAAAGCAGGGTGGAGCTTCAGGACGAGTACGAGGAGTTCATCCTCATCGCTGATGTGCAGGCTCTGACTACGCATTTTGAGCATCCTGAGCTCATTCATGATTCAATCTATCAGGTGGCTATAGACAATCTGTCCGTAGGTCTTGATCCGGAGAAGACGACAATCATACAGCAGTCGATGATTCCTTCGATTGCAGAGCTGACCATGTTCTACAGCATGCTTGTCACAGTCAGCCAGCTTTCGCATAATCCTACGATAAAGACAGAGGCCAGGAACTACGGCTACAAGGATATGACATACGGCTTCTTAGGCTATCCTGTATCCCAGAGTGCTGATATCACATTCTGCAATGCACATCTCGTTCCCGTAGGAGAGGACCAGATTCCTCATATCGAGATGACACGTAAGATTGTCCGTAAGTTCAATGATCTCTATCATACGGAGATTGTAGAGCCGGAATACAAGCTTTCTTCAGTCGGAAGGCTCTGTGGAATTGATGGTAATGCGAAGATGGGCAAGAGCCTTGGAAATGCAATCTATCTCTCAGACAGCCCTGAGGAGATTGTAAGAAAGGTGAAGAGCGGGGTGACCGATACAAACAGGATCAGTGTCAAGATCCCGGGAAATCCCGATGTCTGCACAATCTACAAATACCATCAGGCATTCAATGCGGAAGAGTGTCCCAACATCACAAGTATGTGTAAGAACGCACAGATCGGATGTGTGGCATGCAAGAAGCTCCTTGCAGAAAAGCTCAACAGCATCCTGGATCCTATCAGGGAAAAGAGGGCATACTACGAAAGCCATATCGATGAGGTCAAGGAGATCGTAAGCGAAGGCACGAAGAAAGCCAATGCGATAGGAAACGAGAACATCGCTAAGATCAAGGAGAAGATGCACGTTGTAATGTGACATATGACCGCTCAGGGATGAGCGGTTTTGTCATTCCTTTGCTTTGTCTTTCAGAATCTCTCCTACCGCTCCCAAAGATGCAAATACATTCTCTGTCCCATATGGCATGAAGATCGTCTTTGTATCTTTTCCTGCGAAGACATCCTTCATCGTATCGATATATCTTATTGCCTTCAGGTATTCGTAGTACTCTTCATTCGTTCCGAACACTTGCTTTATCTTCTCAAGTGCGGCAGCCTCCGCCTCTGCTCTGAGTTTCATTGCCTCCGCCTCTCCTTCCGCTCTTAGAATCGAGGCCTGTTTATCACCCTCAGCTTTGTTGATTTCCGATGTTTTGAAACCTTCCGCTTCGAGGATTTTCGCTTTCTTCTCTCCCTCTGCTATCGATACCATGGCCCTCTGGTCGCGTTCAGCGGACATCTGTTTTTCCATCTGGTTTCTTATCGATTCTGGTACATCGATATCCTTGACCTCGACCCTGTTTACCTTGACTCCCCATTTGTCGGTGGCCTCATCAAGAATCAGACATAGCTCCTTGTTGATATCATCCCTCGATGTGAGACACTCATCGAGCGTAAGCTTTCCTATGACGTTTCTCAGTGTCGTCTGTGTAAGCATCTCTATTGCTTTTGTGAGATTGGCAACCTCATAGCATGCATCAGCTGCATTGTTTATCTGGAAATAGAGCAGGGCGTCAATAGAGATCGTAACATTGTCCTTTGTTATGACTCCCTGTTTGGGATAGTCATACACCTGTTCCCTGAGGTCGATCCAATGGGTCGTCCTCCTTCTGTTGTTTTTCGCATCCTGGGAAGGCATATCCCAGCTTACGACCCTGGGCCTGTCAAAGAACGGGATTATTATATTCACCCCGCTCTCAAGCGTTCTTCTGTATTTGCCGAGACGCTCGATGACCATTGTCATGCCCTGCGGTACTATTCTTATTCCTGCAAGCAGGAAAACCAGGACTACGATGATTAATGCGATGATAGCTGTCAGCATCCTCTCTCCTCCTTCTTGATCTTTTTAACATGAAGCACAGCCCCTCCGACAGATTCCACAACTGCTTTTTCCCCTGCCTTTATCTCCGCAGCTGAAGATATCGCCCACTCAACTCCCGAGAGCATTCCTCTTCCTTTTTCCGGAGGAACTACATCTTTCGTAATTGTTACGGTCTTTCCTATTATCTTGTCATTTAAAGAGTAGCCACCTTTACTTTTGTAAAGAAGCGGTCTTAAGAGTAGGGCGAAAGCAAGAAGGAAGGCGAGGGCGAAAACCATCTGCCATACCAGGGAAAGCGAAAACAACGACGCTATGCATCCACCAATGCATGCTGCACTGATTGTGAGCATGTAGAATCCTGGTATTGCTATTTCAAGAACGGCTGCAACAGCACCGGCTATGAACCAGATGAGCCAGATATCCATTTGCTTTTTCTCCTTAAATGAATTCTAGCATATGAATACATGTTTCTTTTGAAATATTTGAAAAAGAAAATCCAGAAGGAAACCCTTCTGGATGAAAATGTGTCGTCTTATTTCACTTTCTGCTCTTTTTCAAGATTCTCTCTCGCTATCGAGAGCATCAGTTTGATCCTGTTCTCCTGGTTGACCTTCGTCGCAGACGGGTCGTAGTCTATCGGGACGATGTTGGAATCGGGGTATTTTTCTTTTATAGGTCGGATCATTCCTTTGCCGCAGATGTGGTTCGGCAGGCATCCGAAAGGCTGTGTGCATACGATGTTGCCATAGCCTTTCTCTACAAGCTCAACCATCTCTGCGGTCAACAGCCATCCTTCTCCCATCTTGCATCCGGGGCTTATCATGCTCCTTCCGTATTGCTCAAGTTCTTTGAATGTGGCAGGGCGATGGAAGATTCCGTGTCTCTCTATGGCTTCTATCATCCAGCGTTCGAACTTCTCCAGATATGGCATTACGATGTTCTTTATGATGAAGCTGTATTTCTTCCTCCCTCCATAGAACTCTGCATCGTGGATTCCGTTTGTAAATCCGTAGAAAACGAATCCCAGCATAGGAGGAAGCATCACCTCGCAGTCCTGGCTTTCAAGAAAATCCTTGAGGTTGTTGTTTCCAAGGCGCGAGTACTTCATGTATATCTCTCCGACAACGCCTACTTTCACCTTTGGCTCTCTCTTCTGCTCTATGGCTGCAAAGTCATCGCTTATCTTATTGAGATTCTCCCTCATATGGCGACCGAAATAGCCGCTGTTCTTCGCATATCTTCTCCCCAGCTCATCCGTCCATTTCCTTACGAGGCGGTCTGTATCTCCTTTATTGACCTCGTAAGGTCTTGTCTGGTTCGATACCATCATCAGCATATCACCGTAGATGAGTGCTGTGAATGCCTGGAGGATCATAACCTTGGTGATCTTGAGTCCCGGGTTGGAATTCATTCCCTGAAGATTGAATGAAATCACCGGGATGTTCTCAAGTCCTGCTCTCTTGAGTGCCTTGAGAAGGAGGAAATAGTAGTTTGATGCACGGCATCCCCCTCCAGTCTGGCTGATTGCAAGTGCACATCTGTCTTTGTCGACAAGACCTCGCTTAATAGCATCAAGCATCTGTCCTATGACAAGAAGACAGGGGTAGCACATATCATTATGTACGTATTTCAGTCCTTCTTCGATCAGGGTAGGGTCGTTGTTTTCAAGCAGCAGGACCTTATAATCATAGTTGTCGAAAATCCTTTTGATTATATCGAAATGTATCTCCGACATGTTCGGGATGACTATCGTCCAGCCGTCCCGTTTCATTTCTTTTGTAAACTGGGGCATTATTCTTTCATCTCCATTGCAGCAAAGAGGCTTCTGAGCCTGATCTTCACAGCTCCGAGATTTGTAATCTCATCAATCTTTATCTGTGTGTATATCTTATCTTCTTCCCTTAGGATATCTCTTACTTCATCGGTTGTGACGGCATCCAGTCCGCATCCGAACGATACGAGCTGGACAAGATCCATGTTCTTCCTGTCCCCTATATAGTGTGCCGCATCGTATAGTCTTGCATGGTATGTCCATTGATTGAGTACGCCTACGCTCTTCTTCTCTTCCTTATAGCTTATGCTGTCTTCTGTTATCACAGCAGCTCCTAAGGAGACAAGGAGGCGGTCTATGCCGTGGTTGATCTCAGGGTCCACATGATATGGCCTGCCTGAGAGTACGATGATATGCCTTTTCTCCTCCTCGGCTTTCGCTACTATCTCCTCTCCCTTCCTCAGCACCTTCTTATGATAGTCATTGAGTGCTTCGAAAGCCTTTTCTGTTGCTTTCATGACTTCCTTCTTCTTTAAGGAGAAAGTCTCGGCAATCCTCTTTGTAAAGAACTTGGGACTCTCCAGTGAGAGGTATACTAGGTATAGGGGAATGCCTCCAAGGTCCTGATTTGCTCTGATCACCTCTCCGTAATAGGCGACGACAGGGCAGTTGAAATGATTCGTTCCCTTCTCCTCATCAACGTTGTATGAGGATGCAGGGATGAATATCATATCCACTTTCTGCTTTTTCAGGTATTCTATCGCCCCATGCATGAGTTTCGCAGGGAAGCACACGGTATCCGATGGTATGGAGGCCTGTCCTGAGATGTAGAGCTCCCTGTCTGAGAACGGGGATACGACAGTCTCATATCCCAGGTTCTCAAAGAGTGTCTGGTAGAATGGCAGGAGCTCATACATTCCAAGGGCAAGAGGCAGTCCTATACGGCCTCTTTTGTTCTCCGGCCTTCTGTCCATATAGCCCTTGAGAATCTCCTGCTTATACATGTACAGATTGAATTCATCGCTTTCAGCTTTCTTCACACCTGTAATCGGTTTTTCACATTTGTTACCGCTTATAAGACGGCGGGAAAGGCCGAAATCATTGATTGTTAGAAGACAGTGGTTGTTGCAACCGTTGCATCTTACGCTTCTGAGTTTCGGATTCAGCTCCCTCAGTTCTTCTTTAGAGATGATGGAAGATGGAGTTTTTTCCCTCTCCTTCATCCTCTTTGCATACAAAGCGGCACCGAAGGCTCCCATCAGTCCTGCAATCTCAGGCCTTATGACCTCTCTCTCAAGTTCCATTTCAAAAGCCCTGAGCACTGCATCGTTTAAGAATGTCCCACCCTGTACTACGATGTTCTTTCCCAGGGCATCCTTGCTTTGAGCCCTGATGACCTTGTAAAGGGCATTCTTGACTACGCTTATAGCAAGTCCTGCAGAGATGTCCTCTATGCTTGCCCCGTCTTTCTGGGCCTGTTTGACAGAACTGTTCATGAAAACGGTGCATCTTGATCCAAGGTCTACAGGAGCCTTGGAATCTATTGCAAGCTCTGCGAACTCCTGACTCGATTTTCCAAGTGCGTTTGCGAATGTCTGCAGGAATGAGCCGCATCCAGATGAGCATGCCTCATTCAGGAAGATGTCATCGATCGCTCCATCACGGATCTTGAAGCACTTTATATCCTGTCCTCCGATATCTATGATGAAATCGACATCACTTTTGAAATGCTTTGCTCCAAGGAAGTGCGCCTGTGTCTCTACAAGGCCGTAGTCCAGGTTGAATGCGGTCTTCAAGAGCTCTTCTCCGTATCCGGTGGAGGCACTTGCCCTGATTATGATGTCAGGGTATTCGTCATAGACGGAATTGAGAAAGCTTGCAATCGCCTGGACAGGGTTTCCGTTGTTCGGGGAATACCGGGAGAGAAGCATCTTCTCGTTTATGTCTATAAGCGCACACTTTATCGTTGTACTTCCCGCATCTATTCCAAGATAGGCCTCTCCATGGTAGGTCAGGGGATTCGTGGATTCCACTGTCGCCTTTCTGTGTCTTAAGATGAACTTTTCATACTCAGCCCTGTCCTTGAAGAGGGCAGGAAGCTTTGTATAGTTGCCGCTACCTTTGAGGGAGCCTATCTCATCTATAAGGGCTGAGAGCGTGGTCTTCCTACCTCCGGGTGAGAGTGCAGTTCCTAGAGCGACGTAATAAAGAGAGTTCTCAGGGCATATGCCCGTCGTATTGAGAGCCTCATCAAAATGCTTTCTCAGATTCTTGATGAATGTCAGCGGTCCTCCGAGATATACGACATTGCCCTCGATCTTCCTTCCCTGGGCAAGCCCGGCAATCGTCTGGTTGACGACCGCTACAAGGATGGAGGCCGCGATATCCTCCGTGCGTGCACCCTGGTTTATCAAAGGCTGGATGTCCGATTTTGCAAATACTCCGCATCGTGATGCGATTGTGTATATCTCTGTTGATTTATCTGCAAGACGGTCGATGTCATTCATCGAGATTCCCAGCAGTGTTGCCATCTGGTCGATGAATGCACCGGTTCCACCAGCACAGGATCCGTTCATCCTTACTTCCAGTCCGTTCTTCAAGAAGAGGATTTTAGCATCCTCTCCTCCAAGCTCAATGACAGCATCGGTATTCGGAATGTAGTTGTTCACTGCTACACGGGTAGCATACACTTCCTGTACGAAAGGTATTCCGGATTTCTCGCTCAGGCCCATACCTGCGGAGCCTGAGAGGGAGACCTCCACTTCCTTGTCTCCAAGTTTATTTAACGCATCTGAGAGCATCTTCGCCGCTCTCTTGAATATTTCTGAATAATGGCGCTCATAGGCGCTGTATATCGGTTGTAGATTCTCGTCAATGGCGACAACTTTCATCGTAGTTGAGCCGACATCAATTCCTATTTTCAACATATCAGTAAAGAAAATACTGAATTATACAAGTTTTGAAAAGACGAAAACGCTACTTTTTCACTAGTTAATTGTTGCTAGAAAATCAATTACTTCGGATTCATAAGTGAGAAGACTCTGTTTTCCAGACAAGTTCCACCTATATTCTGAAAATAGAGAGAACAATGTAATGTTTTTGAAAAGATACAGGAGATGCCATGGGTAAAGCATCTCCTGTCACCAGATTCAGAAATCCAGTTTCCCTACTTCTTCAACTGTTGCATCTATTGCTTTGGGAAGTTTTACTTTTCCATCAAAGACAGCCATATCCTTAAAGCCTGTGCCTGTAAGCAGAACCACGACGGATGCATCCTCTCCAAGTTTTTTCTTTATGTTCTCCGCATCCTTCTTATATGCTGCATACGCACATGCTGCGGCAGGCTCTGAAAGTATTCCAGCCTCTTTTGCCAGCTCTAGCTCGGCATCTATTATCTCTTCGTCGCTTACTCTTACGCACCAGCCGTCGCTTTCCTTTATGTAGCGTACAGCCATCCTTCCATTTGCAGGAAGGGATACGGATATGCTGTCGGCTCTTGTCGTTGCTTTCACAGGAAGATACTCTCCGCTTTCAAATGCCTTTGTAATCGCATCCGACTTATCGCTCTGTGCACATATGATATGGGGTAGGGTATCTATGAGTCCTGCTTTTTTTAGGTCCATAAAGCCTTTTGCAACTCCTGCAATTATGCATCCGTCTCCAACGGGCACATATATTGCATCGGGGGCTTTCCTTCCCATCTGCTCAAAGAGTTCAATCGAGATGCTCTTCTTCCCCTCAATCGTCATCGGGTTGTATGCAGTATTGCGGTTGATTCCTCCAAATCTCTTTGTGTACTCGATCGAGAGGTTGAAAGCATCGTCATAGCTTCCTTTCACAGGAACCACATGCGCCCCATAGAGCACCGATTGCATCAGCTTGTTTATAGGAGCATTCTCAGGGACGAATAGTATGATGTCCAGCCCAAGGGCGGCCCCGACTGCACTCATTGCCGCTCCTGCGTTTCCTGTTGAGGCGAGGGCTATCTTCTTCTCGTTGTGGCAGAGCGCCTGTTCTGCAACAAGGTAGCTCGCCCTGTCTTTGAACGAGCCTGATATGAGCTGGCTGTCGAGTTTGTACAGCGTGTTCTTCAGGCCGCTTCTGCTGTTGAGCCTTTTAGCTTCGACAAGAGGTGTTATGCCTATTGGGAACTCTTTTGAGTGTTTGACCTCATACGGGTAGAAATCCTCCGCTCTCACATGCTCCTTCTTCCCTGCTTTCTTCAGCACCTCATCAGTCAGTTCCACGATAAGGTTCCCTTTTGAGAATGTCTTGCCGTCATTATCTTTGCTGCACTCGGGACAGAGGTACATGATATCATCGGTCTTGTATACCCTACCGCAGTCCGAGCAGACATATCTGAATCTCATAATTTCTTCCTTTTTTAAGAATGCCGGGAAGCCCCGGCATCAGATCTTATTTATCTATCTCTGCATTGAAGGATTCGATAAGCTCATCGATCTTACTTGTAAGCTTTGGAATATCCTTCCAGTAGTTCTTGTCGTACCACTGCCTGTTGAGCTCCTCATAGGTCTTGCCCTGCTGCTCGACCCATGTGTAGTACTTGAGGTTATGGATCCTGAGCCTGTCGTAGTATCCGAGCTCGAGGGCATTGTCGATTCCCTGATGCATGAGTGCCGATGCGTGGACTTTCGCAGCTTCCATCTCGCTGAAGGCTCCCTGCTGCTCTGTGAGTTCTTTAAGACGGGAAGTATACATGACAGAGCTGTCTGTAAGGATTGTGAATACAACATCATCCTCATCCATCTCGTAGTACTTCGCCATCTTAATCGCACCAAGGAGGTTGCCTATGCCTGAGATTCCGAAGAGCGAGAGGTCTTCAAGCTGCTTGTCGCTCAGTCCCTGTTTCTTCAGATACTCAAGTCCTTCCTTCTCGTTGAAGAGACGGTAGGTGTCCATGCAGTCCTGATCGTCAATCGAGAGGACCATGTCCGTATTCCTTACGTTGTGGATCCATGGGACGTGCTTGTCTCCGATTCCCTCGATCCTGTGGGCTCCGAATCCGTTTCTAAGGAGGGTAGGGCACTGCAGAGCCTCTCCTGCTCCGATCTTGATATGTGGGAATACCTCTTTCAGATGGTCTCCTGCTGCAAGAGTTCCACCACTTCCTGTGCTCGACACATAACCCTTTACGGAATCTGCAGCTATTCCAAGATCCTTGAGCACTTCAAGAATCGCAGCTCCCGTCACCTCATAATGCCAGAGGTAGTTCTCGAACTGTTCGAACTGGTTGAATATGACGATATGGTTGCCGCGTTCAGCATTGAGCTCGTGGCATTTATCGAAGATTTCCTTTACGTTTGATTCGCATCCAGGGGTTGCGATGATCTCTCCTGCGACGGTCTTGAGCCAGTTGAACCTCTCCTGGCTCATATCCTCAGGAAGGATTGCGATGCTCTTGCATCCAAGGAGTGCCGAGTTGTATGCACCACCACGGCAGTAGTTGCCTGTGCTGGGCCATACGGCCTGCTGCTCTACGGCATCGAAGTTTCCTGTGACAAGTGCGGGTGCGAGGCAGGAATATGTAGCACCTACCTTGTGGACTCCACAAGGGAAGAACTTTCCGGCAAGGGCGAAGACACGTGCCTTTACTCCTGTTATCTCATGTGGAATCTCAATATAGTTTACACCAGAGAAGAGACCTCCTTTCTCTTTTCTCTCGTTGTGCCAGTTGATTCTATAGAGGTTTACAGGATCTACATCCCATAGTCCTGTGACCTTCAGTTTATCCAGTACATCCTTTTTGATGAGCTTTGGATCAATCATCTCCTTGAAGGTCGGAAGCTTGATTCCCTTTTCCTTGCATCTTGCGATGTTCTTTTTTCTGATTTCAGGTTTTACATCAAGGTTGATCAGCATATTTTTCTCCTTTTTCTGTTTCAATCTAAGTATAGCTGATGAAGGTCATTTGTAAAGAAAAAGATGGAAATGATATTTTCCAGGGGAATAAAATGCGTGAAATGTAAATTTTATCACTCTGTTTCCTGTATTTCTGTATTTTTATCGGAGGAAACAAAAAACTTCCCACTGCTGTTCTTCATTATGATGCCTTTCTTTTTCCCCTCCTCGAACGCCTTGTTGAACAATGATACCACCTGGCTTCCTTTCCTCTGGTATTCCAGTTCTTTTGAGAACTCTGAGAGAAGGTCTTTCTTCAGGAATTTCCTTCCTCTCGTCTCGAATATATAGATGATGGCATTGAGTGCCTCCTCTACTGGAATCTGATAGGAGTATCTGATCTCTTCAGGATTGTCAGGGGTGGGGCGGAAGAAGGTCACAGCACTTCCATTGTAATAGACCTTCTCTCCTGCGGTGAGAGTGCTCGTGAGCTTCCCTTCCTCATCAAGTTCTTTCATGAGGCTGTCAAAGTATTCGGAAAGGCTCGAGCCGAGACGTTTGATGGAGAAGCTGTTTATTAGCCTTTTTGAAAGAAGAGCTTCTGTGATCGGAGCCTCTATCTCGATGATTTTGAGGATCCTCTCTTTGGCTTCATCCTTGTATGCGCCTTTCAGAAAGTCTTCAGAGTCTGCTTCGATTATATCGAATACAGCCTTTTCATATGCTCTTTTTTCAATCATGGAAATAGTTTACCTCTGAATTATTGAGAGGGCAAGTTAATGTTTCACAGCTTTTGGACTAATCATGATATACTCTCCTCTATGAGTAATAGAAAACTGCTGTTCGAGATGGATGGGAAGCTTCCATCTTTAAGATATTCATTTCCTATGGCGCTGCAGCATCTTGTCGCCATGATTGTCGGCTGTGTCACCCCCGCGATCATAATCTCCACTGTCGCAGGGCTTGATAGCTCATCAAGAATACTGTTGATACAATCATCTCTTGTGTGTGCCGCCATCTCAACTCTCCTGCAGCTCTTCGGCATAAAGAGCATCTGTGGAGCAAGACTTCCCTTGATAATGGGAGTAAGTTTTGCTTATCTAGCTACCATGCAGAGCATCACCACATCCTTTTCAATCGCGCATATCTTCGGTGCTCAGCTTATAGGGGGCTTGGTTGCAGTGGTGATAGGAATATTCGCAAAACGCCTGCAACGCCTTTTCCCACCACTGATAACAGGGACTGTCGTATTCACGATAGGGCTTTCTCTCTATCCTACAGCCATAACATATATGGCGGGAGGAAGCGGGAATCCTGATTTCGGAAGCTGGCAGAACTGGCTTGTCTCCATCATCACACTCTCTGTGGTTACACTCTTAAACCATTTTGGGAAGGGGATGCTGAAGCTTGCATCAATACTGCTTGGAATAGTCTTCGGGTATATCGTCTCATCTTTCTTCGGTATGGTCAATCTAAGTGCAGTAGGGGATGCGGGACTCTTCTCTCTTCCACGTCCTGCCCCCTTTGGAATTGAATTCGAGTTCTCTTCGATTTTGGCGATCTCCGTGCTCTTTGCGATAAACGCAGTACAGGCGATAGGGGATATGTCGGCAACCACCATAGGAGGCATGGACAGGGAGCCTGAAGGAGATGAGCTGAGGGGTGGAATAATAGGATTCGGGCTGTCAAATACAATCTCTGCACTCTTTGGAGGACTGCCGAATGCCACATATTCCCAGAATGTCGGAATAGTGTCATCAACAAAGGTCGTTAATAGGAAAGTACTTGCTCTTACCGCTCTCATGCTGCTTCTCGCAGGGCTTGTTCCAAAATTCTCGGCACTTTTAACAACAATTCCCCAGTGTGTGCTCGGCGGTGCTACGGTAAGTGTCTTCGCCTCAATCGCAATGACAGGTATGAAGCTTGTGGCAATGCAGCCTATGAGCTACCGCAACACATCCATAGTAGGACTTTCTGCTGCACTTGGAATGGGTGTAAGCCTTGTAAGTGAATCTCTTTCACGCTTCCCTTCATGGGTGACAATGGTGTTCGCTTCCTCTCCTGTAGTGCTTGCAACTATTGTGGCGATCATAATGAACCTCATCCTTCCAAAGGAAGATGAAAAGACGGAAAACTCAAAGTAAAATAAGTCTAATCTGGTAAATTTTCCATATATAACAATTTCAAACGAAAACGGTTGCATTGTATTTTATAAAAATTGTAAAAATTCAAAAAATATAAAATGGAGTGAATATGGTAATTGATAGGCCGGAATACATGGACAGACTTATATCTAAGATAGGAAATGGTATGATTAAGGTCATTACCGGTATAAGAAGGTGTGGAAAATCCTATCTGCTTTTCAATCTCTTTTCTGATTATCTTTTAACTCATGGAACTGATGAAGACTGCATTATAAAGATTCCTCTTGACGATGATGATTACAGTGAACTTCGTAATCCAGATAACCTCAAAGACTATATAAGGCAGCATATGACTGCTTCTGATAAGCAGTATTTCATATTTATTGACGAAGCTCAATTTGCTATAAGTAAGGAAGAGATGGCTGATAAAGATAAGCCGATCAGATTGTATGGTATTCTTAGTGGTCTTCTCAGAAAAGGTAATGCGGAAATATATATCACAGGCAGCAATTCAAAATTTCTTTCAAGTGACATACGTACGGAATTCCGAGATAGGGGAGATGACATATATATTGCTCCGCTATCATTTTCTGAGTATTATCATGCTTCTTCTCTTGATAAATATGATGCGTGGAGAGAGTATATATTTTTCGGTGGACTTCCTCATGTATTGGAAGAGAGGGGCGATATCAATAAGATGAATTATCTGAAATCCCTCAATAAGAAGACCTACCTTGCTGACTTAGTTGAACGCAACGCCCTTAAAACCGATTCAAGAATTGAGGAACTTATGAAGGTTCTTGCATCTTCCATCGGCTCTCCTGTAAATCCAAAAAGGATATCAGATACATTCATTTCAAACAAAGAAAAAGGGATAACAGAACCGACTATAAAGAAATACATTGGATATCTTGAAGAAGCTTTCATTGTAAGTAAGTCCGAGCGTTACGATGTAAAAGGCCGTAGATATATTTCATCCCAGAATAAGTATTATTATACGGATGTTGGACTAAGGAATGCCCTGCTGAATTTTAGGCAGCAGGAAGAGAGCCATATCATGGAGAATGTGATTTTCAACGAACTGATTGGCAGAGGCCTAAGTGTTGATACTGGGGTAGTTGTGAAAGATGTAACAATTGAAGGAAAGCATGAAAGAAGGCAGTTTGAAGTTGATTTTGTTGTTAATGGTCCCAACACAAAGGTTTATATTCAATCAGCTCTAGCAATTACAGATGATAAGAAAATGCAACAGGAACTGGCTTCGTTGAATAGTATTCCCGATTCATTTAAAAAGATTGTTGTTACAGGTGGAAACTACAAGCCATGGCAGAATGAGCAAGGTATACAGTTTGTTCCGTTATTTGACTTTCTGTTGAATAAAAGTATGCTGTGAAAATACAGGATCTGTGTGTCAAAGGACTGGAAGAATTCAAGATTTTCGACGATACGGAAAAACCGTTACGAATAAGAAGATCATTAAAAAGGGCAATATTCTCTGTGATATCATCATCTTGGTCATGAAAAACCATTGTTAGACAATAATAGGGAGATGAGTAATGATCCATATTGAAATTGCCAGTCTCATCAATCATTATGGAAAGCGTATTCATTGACAGCCCCTGATAAAAAATTGCCGAAGGCTTCCTTCGGCGTCTGGTCAGGCGACTGCATTTAAAGTGCCCTGTTCGGTTCTTCATCCAGAGTAGGCTGGATGCCTCCCCGACTTAATTACAATATACTCGAGATTGCAAAAAAAAGACAATTGATATTATGAGAGAGTCTCATGGCTGCAGAGCTGATGGCGTTTGAACATGGCAACATGCTTTCCTCTAGCTTTGGAAACAACTGGATAGGCGAGGCTGGTGAGATAGTTCATCGATATATGGAACTATATCTCATTAACTAAACTGGTAAAATTTTAGAAAAACAGATTATTTTTACCATAGATTTGATAATGCATATGAAGCAAGTGCTTGCAGAAGAATAGAATTCAAACGGGTTTAAAACCGCCTCTCTCATGTTGCACTTTGTTGCGATATTTTGATTGACACTTCACTTAGATAAGGTAGAATTTAAATAGATAGGAGAAGACCAATGGCAGATATAATGAGAGTCGTACCTTTTGAGGAACTTCTCGAGAGGATTACAGGAGAGCTCCGTAACCAGGGGAGCATATTCAACATTAAGAAGGAGATGTTTTTCTCCGATGATGAGAAAAAGAATATAAGAGTCTTCAATCAGAGTGCAAGAACACCTCTTGGACCTGCCGCTGGTCCCCATACCCAGCTTGCTCAGAATATCATCACAAGTTATCTCGTGGGTGCAAGATTCATAGAGCTCAAGACGGTTCAGATTATGGACTCCCTTGAGATTGCAAAACCCTGTATCGATGCCAGGGATGAGGGGTATAACACGGAGTGGTCTACAGAACTAAGCCTTGAGAAGGCATTTGATGAATATCTGAAGGCATGGTTCATCGTGCATGTCCTGGATATCGTAACACATGACAATTGGAAGGAGCCCGGGTTCATCTTCAACATGTCGGTAGGCTATAACCTTGAGGGCATAAAGAGTGAGAGGATGGATGCTTTCATCTCCCAGATGATGGATGCAGAGAAGAGTGGTCTTTTCGAGGAGTACAAGGCATCTCTTAAGGCGATGATGGAGGATGATATATTCTCAGGTACCATCTATGAGGGAAAAGAAGCAGATGTAATAAAGAATATCGATAAAATCAGCGCCAACATCTCTCCTTCTGTGACATTGTCGACGATGCATGGCTGTCCTCCTGCAGAGATTGAAGCCATTGCAAGCTATATGCTTGATGAGAAAGGACTCGATACCTTCATCAAGCTCAATCCTACTCTTTTGGGCTATGAGGATGTGCGTGGAATTCTTGATGGTCTTGGATATGATTATCTTACGCTCAGACGTGAGAGCTTCGAGCATGACCTGCAGTATAGCGATGCGATAGGGATGCTTAAACGCCTTGTCGCCAAGGCCAAGGAGGACGGCAGAGGTTTTGGTGTAAAACTTACGAACACACTTGGATCTGTGAACAATCAGGGAGTTCTTCCAGGGGATGAGATGTACATGTCCGGTCGTGCCTTGATGCCGATTTCGCTCTCTGTTGCATTGAAGCTTTCTAAAGAGTTCGACGGTAAGCTTCCTATCTCATACTCAGGTGGTGCAAACGCATTCAACATAAAGGAGCTTTTCGAGACTGGAATCAGACCGATTACTGTTGCTACCGACATGCTTCAGCCCGGCGGTTATTACCGCATGAGGGAGGATGCCGGGATTCTTTCCTCCATTTCCTCTTGGGAAAGC
>DVIF01000071.1 GCA_018711525.1 Candidatus Ornithospirochaeta stercorigallinarum | reverse complement strand
AGTAAAAATATCTCTATTTTAGTGTTTTGATTATCTTTTGTGCGTCTTTTAGAGCAGAATCCACTTGCACTTGCTCATCTTTTGTGAAAGGGGAGAGTACGAATATTCTCATATCTCCGTACTTCGGCCTTCCTATTCCTATTCTTAAACGGTGGAAGCTCTCGGACCCTAGTCTCTCTGCGATGCTTTTCAGACCTTTGTGCCCTTTCAGTCCTCCTCCCATCTGGAGCTTCACCTTTCCCAAAGGAAGTTCACTATCGTCATGACAGACGAGGATTTCATCGCTTTTCAGTTTATAAAATGATGCGGCCTCACTTACAGCTGTTCCTGAAAGATTCATAAAAGTCATTGGTTTGATAAGCTTAAATCCATCTTTTTGTGCAAAAATAGAATGAAACTTATTTGAAAGGCTATCGTTTCCCACTATTTCATCAAAAAGGGAAAATGCAACATTATGCCGCGTGTTCTTATATTCCTGTCCTGGGTTTCCTAAAAAGACTATCAGTTTTATCACTGTGGTAGTATAATCTATGGATAATATCAAGTACAATCAAGTTTTGGAGGTATTTTATGGCTAAGGCAACCATTAAGACCGTGGGAGATGTAGGACTGAAGCTTCTTATAGGACTTCTTTTCGTCTGTATTGGAATCGAGGGTGTTGCGAACGGAAGCGGCAATGATTTATACAGGGCCATCGGAGATGATACGATCAACATCATTCTCGGTATTGTCCTCATTGTATGTGGTCTTCTGATAATCGTCCCTCTTTTTGTGACAGGAATCAAACCGGTATTCACAAAGTATTCGATGATCATAGTATCCGTTGTATGGATTCTCGTCATAATCTTCTCTGACTTTGTTTATGGTTTTGGAAATTTCAGCGGAACAGAGATCTTCGAATGGCTGGAGGATTTCATCTATCATCTTCTCATTCTCTTCTCCATTCTCAAGGCAAGCAAGGGTGCTCTGAAAGGAGTTGTCAATAAATAAGGGATGATATGAACTGCACCAGGGGATGTTTCCAAAAGGAGATATCCCCATAATTTTTTCCAAAAACCTTTACACATCTGCAGCCTTGCTGCTCTTAATTGATATGAGTAAGTCAACAGAAGAGCATATTGATGTGAAGTTCAGTGGGATTCTGAAGAGCGAGACGCTCATAAGCGACCTGACGTTCCGCTTCGCTTGCGAGAGCTTTTCGGACTTCCCTGCGTACATCGCATCCGTGATGACGGGGGACGGGATATCCGTACGTGATGTGCGTGTGCATCTCGGCTTCAAGCGCCTTGCTCAGAAGCCTTGATGTGAGCTTCTTCGCTAGCCCGTCTGCTCCGAACAGCTCTTCCTGTGTCATGCCATGCAGGTCCAGCCGGTCGAGAATCTGATCGATTACATCCTTTTCCTTTGTGCTTTTCTTGGTCATCTGCTGTCTTTCCTTTTTTACAGTAGCATTTTCCGATTACACAAACTATTTTACAGGCCCGATTTTAATGCATGCCACAGAAAATGGAGGCTCTGTGGCATTTTTTTCATCTATGTTTTTCAACTCCTGTTTTTTTACATTTGTCTTCATACGGGCATTCCGAGCATAGAGGGGATACGCTTCTGCATATGCTTTGTCCATAGCTTACAAGAACCTCATTAAGAGGAATCCAGAATCTTTTCGGAAGAATTCTTCTCAGCTCCTTTTCGGTTTCTTCTGCTGTCTTCGTATTGATTATCCCGATTCTATTCAGAATCTGATGTACATGGCAATCGACACAGATGGCAAGTTCATTGAACCCGAGATTCAGAGTAAGGGAGGCTGTTTTCAGCCCGACTCCGGGAAGGGAGAGCAAGGCATCCATGTCGTTTGGAATCTTCCCATCATATTTTTTAATGATTATTCCTGCAATCTCTTTCAGGTTCTCCGCCTTCCTTTTATAGAATGCACTTGGTTTTATGGTTTCTGCAAGCTCATCTGTATTCATTTCGTATAGCCTGTAGATGTCTGGGGCTTTCTCAAATAAAGCTTTCGACCTTTCGATTGTTACCTTGTCCTTTGTCCTGAGGGAAAGGATTGTCGATGTCAGGATCCTGTATGGATCGTTGTCTTCCCCTGCTATTTCAGAAACGGAAGGAAGTGCGATACCTCTTCTTTCTAGTTCTGAGGAGAAAATATCGAAAATTTCAGAGAAAATCTTATCGTACACACTCACCTCTTTTGTTGACCAAACATTCTAAATATTGGATAAGTAGTTATCATGATAATCATATTAAAACAAGGTGTCACACCTGATGAGAAAAACAATATAAAGAAAACACTTAAGGAAAAGGGTTTCCTCGTCAAGGAAATCGTAGGAAAGGAAGAGACCGTCCTCGGTGCTGTTGGAACCAGTTCAATAGATCCAAGGAGCATTGAGATACTTGACGGGGTTTCTTCCGTAGTCCCTATTTCAAAACCATATAAGCTTGCATCCCGTGAGCTTAAGAAGGAAGACACGATTGTAAGTGTCGGAAAGGTCAAGATCGGAGGCAGCCGTATCGCTGTCATCGCCGGCCCTTGCGCTGTTGAAAGCGAAGAGCAGATCATGAGGATCGCAGAGAAGGTAAGGGAGGCGGGAGCTGTAATCCTCCGTGGGGGTGCCTTCAAACCAAGGACAAGCCCATACTCGTTCCAGGGTCTTGGAGAGGAAGGACTGAGATATCTGAGGAAGGCAGGGGATGCTTTTGACATGCCTGTTACGACCGAGGTCGTCTCTCCCCGTGATGTCCAGATGATGGCAGGTTATATCGATATGTTCCAGATCGGGGCAAGGAACATGCAGAATTTCGAGCTTCTCAAGGAAGTAGGAAAAACAGGAATGCCCGTCCTTTTGAAAAGAGGTCTTGCTGCGACCATAGAAGAGTGGCTGATGGCGGCTGAGTATCTGATGGCATCGGGTACCGACCAGGTCGTCCTTTGCGAAAGGGGCATCAGGACATTCGAGAAGGCGACAAGGAACACACTCGATTGCTCTGCAATCCCCGTGGTCCAGAAAATGACGCATCTTCCAATCATCGGAGATCCTTCGCATGCAACCGGAATAAGGGACATGGTCTCTCCGATGGCGCTTGCCCTGATCGCAGGGGGAGCGAGCGGTATTATGGTCGAGGTGCATGACCATCCTGAGAAGGCCCTGTCAGACGGACCGCAGTCCTTGCTTCCCCAGCAGTTCGAGCGTCTCATGAGGGATATAGAGGCACTTGCTCCTGTGGTTGGCAAGGCTGTTGAAAAGGCACCAAGGGTGATTCCCCGGTCCATTAAGAATGAAAGTGCTACAGAAGAGACAAGGGGAGAGGATGTTGTTGCCTTCCAGGGAGAAAGGGGTGCTTTCAGTGAGCTTGCAATCAGAAGGACATTCAATGAGGACCAGAAGGTCCTGCCTTGCAAGGAGTTCAAGGATGTCTTCGATGCTGTCGCTTCCGGAAAATCGAAATACGGTGTCATTCCTGTGGAGAACACGCTCGGAGGAACGATATTTGAAAACCTCGACCTGTTGAATGTTGAGCAGAACATCACGGTTGTAGGGGAAGCTCAGCTGAGGGTCATTCACAACCTTATCGTAAATCCAGGTGTGAAGATGGAGGATATAAAGAGGGTGTATTCCCATCCCCAGGGGCTGGCACAGTGTAAGGAATTCCTCTCTGAGCACCTTCCGTCTGCCGCACAGATTCCTTTCTATGATACTTCAGGTTCTGTAAAGTATATAAAGGAGAACAACCTGATGGATGCGGCTGCAATCGCAGGCAGTCCCGCTGCCATCCATTATGGGTGCGAGATCCTCAGGCAGTCCATAGAGACGAATCCGAAGAACTATACAAGGTTCTATATAATCAGCAGGGAGGAGAATGCAGGACTTTTCAGGAGTGCATCAAAGGTCAACAGGGCCAGTATGACTTTCAGTGTCCCGGATAAACCTGGAGCGCTCTTTGCCGTACTTGACATCCTTCAGAAGCATGGAATGAACATGAAGAAGCTTGAAAGCCGTCCGATTCTCGGAAAACCCTGGGAGTATTCGTTCTTCGTCGAGACGGAGCTCAATGATGAGCATGATCTTGATAATCTGATTCCAACCCTCAAGGACAACACAGTCTCCTTCCGTGTCCTTGGTACCTATACGGCAGCACACTGATGAAGGAGAGGGATTATGAGAAGGTGCTCCTGTTTTCAGGAGTGCTTTCCTCTATAGGCTTTCCTCCTGGGATAAGGAAAGCCTTGGAGGAAAGGTTCGGAAGGATCATCTACACCTCCCCGTCGATACCATTCACATTTACAGATTATTATGACGAGGAAATGGGGACACCGATTGAAAGATTCTTCATTTGTTTTGAAAGTCTTGTTTCTCCCGATCTCCTTTCTGATGCGAAGGTCTTTACGAATGAAATTGAAAACAGATTCGCTGTCGATGGAAAAAGAAAAATAAACCTCGATCCCGGTACGATGAGCATCGGGAACATCGTACTTGCTACAACAAAGAACAGAGCCCATAGGATTGCGATAGGCAATAGGCTGTATGCGGAGCTCACCCTTATGTACCATCATAAAGGCTATGAATCTTTTCCTTGGACATATGCAGATTATAAAAGCAATGAAGTACAGGACATCCTTCTTGAAATGAGGAGGATTTACCTGGATGGTTTGAAAAAGCATAGCTGAAAAGTTTACAAAAGGCAGGGTTTCCTTCTTTATATAGTATGAAGAAAATCTTGTTGTTCCTACTGTCTTTTATATTCTTAACCTCCTGCTCTTTCCTTACTGAGGACGAGGTTGTCATCACCCTCCCTTCTTCCATCCCGATAGAGGAGATGACAGATGAGAGTGTCTACTACAACCTCTTTTGCTTCGATGGTACAGATATAAGAGGCATGTATGTCCCACAGCATGTGAGAAAGGTGAGGGTGAAGGTGAAGAAGGGGATGCTTTCCCTCTTTCTTGCCTATCCTGCGGATGGCTTTACTCCCCTTGCCGCATATAGGGAACCGGGTGGTGATGGGGATCTGCATTTTGATTTCTCCTCTTCATCCTTGATCGAATTCCTTTTTGACGTGGCGAAGGAAAATCCTTATATCGTCTCCAACCTCTCCCTCTCTTCCTTGTTTGCTTCCTATGACGGGGATGGGATATCGAAAAGGAAGTTTCTTACCCTTCTTGAAAAGGGAAAGCTTACAGCAGACTCTGATCTTGAGGGGAAAAGATATTCCGTCACCCTTGAAAATCTTTTATATGGAAGATGGCTCTCAGACCGTGATGATATAGCAGACCTCGTAATAAGGGAGAATGCCGAGAGCGTATCTGTTGAGCTTTATGAGGGGATTTATGTATATGTACATGAATCATTGGACCAGATGGTCACGATTGTCGTAGCTGAAAATGGTGAGAGCCTGAGCAAGGTTCAACAATTTTCAGCTTGGTATTGAGAGAGTGTGAAAGCTCTCTTATAATCATAATCATGGAATCACTAAAAGAGCTATACAGGATAGGTTACGGCCCTTCTAGCAGTCATACAATGGGGCCGAGAAAGGCCAGCGAGGATTTTATAGCGAGACACCCTGATGTCAAGAATGTCAGAGCGGAGCTCTACGGTTCTCTTGCCGCTACAGGGAAGGGGCATCTTACCGACAAGGCGATAAGGGATGCCTTCAAGGAAGCAGGATGTGAGGCTCAGATATTCTGGTACCCGGATGTGTTCAAGAAGTTCCATCCGAACTGCCTTTCCCTTTCTTCTTCAGATGGAAGCATAACCGAGACCTATTACTCCGTAGGAGGAGGGAAGATAGTCAGGGAAGGGGAGGAGGCAAAGGAAGGAGCGGAAGTCTACCCCAATGACGAGCTTGGAAACATGGAGAAGCTGCTCTCTTACTGCGATAAGGAGGGGCTTCACTTCTGGGAGGTTGCCGTCGAGAGGGAAGGGGATGGAATCCTCTCCTATATGGAAGAAGTATGGCGCGTGATGAAGAATGCCATAAAGCGTGGTCTAGATAACGAAGGTGTACTTCCCGGAGGGCTGAAGCTTGCGAGGAAGGCATGTCTGATCCATGAACAGGCTCTCGGCATGTCAGGAGCCCTTGGAAACACCCTTGTCGCCCATTCATATGCTCTTGCGGTAAGCGAGGAGAATGCTGGCGGCGGTGTTATAGTTACAGCTCCGACCTGTGGAAGCTGCGGAGTCCTTCCCGGTGCTCTTTACTACATACAAGAGGAATATAAGATACCAGAGGTCAGGATTCTAAGAGCTCTTCTTACTGCAGGTATGGTGGGAAATATTGTCAAGACGAACGGTTCCATAAGCGGAGCCGAAGTCGGATGCCAGGGAGAGGTAGGGGTTGCTTGTGCCATGGCAGGAGCTGCCGTATGCTACCTGCTGGGGGGCAGCATATACCAGTGCGAATATGCTGCCGAGATGGGACTTGAGCATCATCTCGGACTGACCTGCGACCCGTTGAAAGGACTTGTGCAGATACCATGTATAGAGCGCAACGGCTTTGCCTGTATGAGAGCAGTCGACCATGCAAGCTATGCAATGGTAGGGGACGGAAGGCATAAGATAAGCTTCGATGATGTCGTCGAGGTCATGATGGAGACCGGCCATGCCCTTCCATCCCTTTACAGGGAGACGAGCATGGGAGGTCTTGCCAGGGTGTACGAAGTCTAGTCCTTGTACAGGATATAGCTGAACTCTTCAAAGAGGAAATTCATATTGGTATGTCTTTCGAGGGAGGACGTACCATTTTTTATCAGCGACCATGACTCATCGTAGCTCGAACCAATCGGGTTGCATTCTTTCATGATGTAGGAAAGGAAGCGTCTCCAGTCTTTTGCGAATCTATCTGAGAAATCATCTGCGAGATTGCTTTTCCTATTGTCCGTCAGACTGTCCTGAATACCGTAGAAAGCGTGCTCGAGATTCCTTGAGACATAGTAGATCCTGTATGGGATTTCCTCGTTTATTCCCTTGTATTCAAGGAGTTTTGAGATGTTTATCCTCTTCTTTACATTTCTCGATAGTATCGAATGAGGGAATTTTGTACGTATTTCTGTCCTATTGTATATGATTTTACTCGCCTCTGGGTCATTAATCACACATTCCGGAGGTATATATGCACCATCTGTGTCTGTGATTTGAAGGACAGCGAGGATGTCGCTGTCGCGGAGTGCGTATTTCTTTTTCTCCTGTGCGACGATCGCTCTTATCACACTCATAGGGTTCTTGTTCTCCGGGCATGATGTCAGGGGGTCTCCGTGGGAGATGTGGAATCTTATCTCACATGGGCTGAAGAATCCTTTCATGATCCTGTAGAGTGCATTCTCATCCGTCGGACCCTCGCAGATTATAAGTACGAACTTCCTACTCTTCGGCATCTCTCCAGGCCCTCCTGAGAGCCATTCCAATCTCCTGGCTGTCCGTCTCCTCGTATATGCTTTCCTTTGTCCCTCCCAGGAGTATGGAGCGGATATATACATCCCTGAGGTTGTTTGTGTTCTTTATGTTCGTCAGCCTTATATATCTGTTCTCCGGGTTTGACGTGCTGAATACGACGCAATCCTTGTCTATCATCTCAAGGATCCTGAGATTGTGGCTTGTGAATATCATCTGCCCTTTTGCACCCTTGCTGAATATGCTTATGATCTCTCCCAGAAGGTATTCGAAGACAGAGGCATCGAATTCATCTATTATCAGGCATACGGATGGGTTGTTGTATACGCAGAGAAGAACGTTTGTGATTGAGATTATCTTGATTATCCCCTCGCTTTCATATCTCAGAGGAATAGCCTTTCCGTTTTTAAGTGAGACGATCTCCACAAGATAGCCTTTCTTACCCTCATCTGTAAGCTCTTCTCCCGCATTGTATACTCCCAAGGTGAGATGAGGTACGATTGCGTTTAAAACGGTGTTCATTTTCCTGACCATGCCTTCAAGCTCCCTTCTGTCTTCCCTGCTTATCACACTGGGCTTTTCAAGACTTATGGGGATCTGCCCCTTTATAAGACCTTCTTTTTCCTCCTTCCTGTACGTCAGTGTCATCATCAGGTTGGAATCCATGCCCACATCACGGGAGGAGAATACAATCAGTGATGCTTCTGCATATCTTCTTATTTCCCTTATCACAGCTGAAAGCTCTTCATCCTTTGATGATGAAAGGATTTCATAAGCTCCGTCCGATGAAAAGAGGAATGAGCACTCGTTCTTCTCCGCCATCCTGGAAGAGACAAGAAGATCAAGCTCCATCTCCTTGTCTCTTCTGACCATCTTCTTGAAGATGTAGTCGGGTTTTATCTCATGATTGTCATAGTCATATCCGAGAACGGCCTTCTCCCTCTCATAGCTACCGTCCTCCTTTGCCTTCCTTCTTTCAAGAAGCTCGCTTTTTATCACACCCCTTCCTTCTTCTTTCCTGAATGTGAGTGTGTATCTGAATCTGTCCGGGGCTTCATCCTCTCCTCCCAAAGTAAAAGAGAGTTCTATCGAAGCCTCCGGGCTGTCGACGTTTATAAGATTCCAGCTTTTCTCTGAAAGGCTCTTTCCGCTCATTATGTTCTCAAGTATCTCAAAGGCATCGATTATCGCAGTCTTTCCCGATCCATTCTGCCCGTATATTCCGAGGATGTCTGCACAAGTGACGTCTTTCTTCAGGAAAGAGGGCATTGTGACAGTGCCGTATTTTACGTTTTTGAAGTTTCTGAGTGTTATCCCGCTGATTCTTATCATCGCTCTGGTCCTTTCTATTATCACACTATAGGTCTGCTGTCATCATCTGTCAAATAAAAGCACAAAAAGGAATAAAATATTCCGATTTGTTCTTTCATATTATTAATTTGTAAAGTATTCTTGATGTAATGAAGATCATAGCAAGGATATACAACGGATTTGAAAGCAAATTTGGAATTCCAAGGCAGGGAGTGCTCTGCAGCAGCATAGAATCCAGGATAATCTTTGAGAAAGAGTACAGGAGCAAGGATGCCATACGTGGCATCGAGGGATTTTCCCATCTGTGGCTCATCTGGGAATTCTCCTCCTTCAATGATCATAAAAAGACGTTGACCGTCCGTCCTCCACGTCTTGGAGGAAACAAGAGGGTGGGGGTCTTTGCAACACGTTCTCCATTGCGCCCTAATCCGATAGGGCTTACCTCTGTGCGCCTAGAGAGGGTATTTGAATCATCCCCGGATGGTCCTATGCTCATAGTCAGTGGTGCGGATATGATGAGCGGCACACCGATCTACGACATCAAACCTTATATCGCATATGCAGACAGCCATCCCGATGCAAAGGGAGGATTTACAGATGATGTCGAATTCAAAAGGCTTGACGTCGAGAAAGAAGAGGGCGTGGTGATCCCTGAAGAGATTGAAGAAGATCTGCAACAGATCCTCTCCTCCGATCCAAGACCTCAATACCACAACGACAGAGAGCGTCTTTATGGCATGTCATATGCGGGATACAACATAAGATTCAAGGTTTATGATGAGAAGTTGGTTATCGTTTCAATTGAGAAAGAGTGAACCTTGAATGCTGTTGTTTCCATCTCTCCATTCCTCATGCGATGCTCCTCTCTGCCTTCTGAAGACCTTGCTGAAGCAGCTTGCATAGGAATATCCACAGCTTCTTGCTATAGCCTAAAATGTTATGCCCTTGCAGCTCATAATGGCTTTTTGTATAGTCTCTTTTAACTCCTGGGAGAAATTAGACATGGACAGGTTTTCTTCATTCACCTTGAAAGAGCTTAATGAGACTTGGTCGCCATTAATAGAGCCGATAACTTTTAAATTGGTTTCAATGCCATATATGTCCCAGATAGTCAAAACCAATGTGTATTCATTACCTTCAATAAATCCGACAGAACCGGTATAGGTGTAATCATTTTCTCTAAATGTCTTACTCTTACCTTCTTTAAGCTGGGTAATAATCTGATCCCATCCATCTGGTTTTTCTACTAAAAGTCTAATCAAAAACTTAAGATTTTCATCAATTAAAGCGCTATCCGGTTTTCTATCGCCATTAGAGGTATAGCTGGTCATTAACTTCAATTCATCCAAACTTGGCTGAGTACAACGGCCCAGTGGAGCCAGTCGACCGAACTACATTGAGCCAGAGACCGATTCACACTGAGCCATCCACCGATTCAGACTGAGCCAGTGCTATGGCCTCTCAAAATGGGCTTTCCGCATGTCAGTTCCCTGGAGGTTCATCTCATAGACCTTGGACATGATGCGTCCTGTTATCGACTCTCCCAATGCCCTGTTCGAGCAGTATCCTGCCCAGTTGCCAGAAGGCATCTGTGAACAGATGACGGTGGAGCGGCGGCGACCGTACCTGGAATCGACCAGCTCATGAAGTATCACAAGCTCATCCTTTGAGGGAGCGACCGAGAACCATTCGTCAATGATGAGCAGCGGGACGTTGGAAAGCATACGCAATCTTTTGGCGTATGAGTCCGTCCCGGCACGGTCCCGGAATGTCATGTCCTTGAGAAGCTCCCTCAGGTAGAAGATCCTGGTCCTGTAGCCCTCATTGCAGGCCTGCACGCCAAGTGCCCTGGAAATGAACGTCTTGCCTGTGCCTGCGGCGCCTGTTATCACGACATTGATGCATTCGTCGATGTATGAGCAGGAAGCCATCCTGTCGATGAGGACCTTGTCCAGATTGCGTCCTGACCGGTATTCAAGAATATCGAGGTTGGAGTATGTCCCTTTCAGACCAGCCATCCTGAGCAGGCGGTCGGCCCTTGCCTGCTTCTGGTCGAGCAGCTCCGCCTCCGTCACCGATGACATCACGGAGAAGAGCTCCGAAGACGCTACATGCCTGCTGGAGAGCGCAGTGTCCAGTTTGTCGGCAAGGCCATTGCATCCAAGTTGCCTGAAGTTGTCGATGAGTCCCTTTTCGCATCCGTTCAGCATCAGCGCACCTCCCTGCCATCGACATGGGTGAGGAAGAACGAGGATTCGTCATCCGTCTCCACATGGTGCCCACCGGTTGGATCGACGGTCTCCGCGATGGTCTTCACGGTCTTGTATGAGGTCGTCCCTGCATTGACGGCCTCCCTCGCCGCCAGCTCCAGGCACTCGGCTCAGAACTTCCGCCTGAGGTTGAGTACGCCACGACAGACCTTGTAGCTCTGCACCTCGTACTGTCGGCTGCCGAGTATGCGGTCGATGAGGACCTCGCAGAAGGGCCCAATCCTGCGTGCTTCTGCCCTGAATGCGTCACCAGACCAGCCAAGAACCTCCTGGTGTGCCGGTGGGATGTGGGACGGGTCTGTGGACCTCTGTCCCCTGCAGATGCACCGTTTGTGCCGGGCTATCTCATCGCCGTGGAAATAGATGAGTACTGTGCTGGCATCCGCCTTGACCTGCACTTTCTCCCCTATGTACTTGGGGTGTACACTGTACAGGCACTTGGCGAACTGTACATGGTAATCTGGTGCGACCTTCGCCACTGTCCTCTCAAACAGTTCGAAGCGTCTTGAGGGCAGTGGCAGAAGGCATTCCTTCTCGCAGTGTTCGAACAGGAGCGCCCTGCTGCCTTCCTTCTTCGTGAAAGGCTCCGAGTTCAGCTCTTCCACCTTCGCAGATACGGAATCAGGAAATTGACGGGATGTTTCTGAGCCTGTACACCGATAAGGCCAAAGGCATTCTGACCGAGCAGCGGTTTGTGAAGCTGACAGCGGCGCTGGAACAGGAGCAGGATTCCAATCAGAAGCGTCTGCATGATCTGGCAATGATGCAGAGCCGGGCTGACGCTCAGGAAAGCGAAGTCCGCACCTTTATCAAGGAAATCCGGCGCTATTCCGCCATCGAGGAACTGGACGAGGCGGTGCTGAATCGGCTCATCAGCCGGATTCTGGTGGGCGAAGTCAAAAAGGTGGACGGCCAGAAGGTGCAGGAAGTCAGGATCGTGTATAACTTTGTCGGGGAAATCCCGGAAATTGCAGCATAAAGACAGTGAAGCCCTCCCCATCCCGGGGAGGGCTAATTATATACAAAATCACAAAACGGCAATTCCTGACAAATATAGGAATTGATATAAAATCCAAAAAGAGTTGACAAGGGATATTCCTATATAGTATAATCCTAAATAAAATCAAACAAGGAGGTTTCTGCAATGAACATAATCAATATCAGCAATGCGCCTGCTTACACTTCTCCCAATTCCATGACTCTGATCTGTACAGAGAAACCGGATGGCAGCACCAATTTTGCGACTCTGGCATTCTGGGCTTTTGCGTCCACCAATCCCGGAAAGATCATGTTCTCCCTGAACAAAGGGGCTTACAGTCTTGAACTGCTGGCTGAGAAGAAAGAAGTTGTTCTCGCCATTCCCGGAGTT
>DVIF01000070.1 GCA_018711525.1 Candidatus Ornithospirochaeta stercorigallinarum | reverse complement strand
AGAGTTGCTATCAAAATCTGCATGGACTTAGAAAGACACCCCTGACTCTTTCATTGGCCTAGGTCTATTCCCATTCTATTATTACATCATCTCATACGCTAACTATGGTGTCAAAGAATCTCAAATAACCACTATATATCTCATTCATCTCACTAGTCCCAAACGTTTCAAGAACTTTTAGGGTCAGATCTGGGTCAGACAATTAGCTTCCCTTTTCTTTTGGATGCGGGTAGGTACAAGTATGTAACCTATTGCGTTCAGTATCTTGCAGACAGTCACAAAAGAAGGATTACCATTCGGAGATAGAGCCTTATAAAGCCCTTCTCTGGATATCCCGGCTTCCTTTGCTGTCTTTGTCATACCTTTTGCTCTTGCTACTGTATCTATCGCTTTGATAAGTGCAGCGGGATCATTCTCCTTTGCAACTTCATCAAGGTAAAGAGTCTGAAGCTCATCAGTATCAAGATATTCAGCTACATCAAATTTAGTCAGTTTCTCCATCTTCATACTCCTTAGCAAGTTTCTTTGCAGTCTTTATATCATCACTCTGTGTCTTCTTATCTCCTCCGACCAGAAGAATGATAATCTCCGAACTACGGTCCATGAAATACACGCGGTATCCCTTTCCCACATCAATCCGGAGTTCAAAAACCTTATCGCCAACAGACTTTGAATCTCCGAAATTTCCCTGTTCGAGTCTTTCAATCCTGCGTGCTATGGCTACCTTAGCTAAATCATCTTTCAGCTTTCTTAGCCACTTTGCAAAACGTTCTGTTTGGAAGACCTCTTTCACGCACATAGTGTAATCTATAGTTCACAATTAGTCAATATATTACTAACTGTATTGATAAGCCTTCAACTGCTTCACATAACCTGATTGTGGTACAGAGAAGAGAATATCATCATATTGCAGGTATCTTACATCAGCATTATCACTGATTATCCTGCTTTGCACTTTTGTATCCGTCTTAAAAGCAATTCGTGCAGACATATTATTTCTAATATAGTAGCTCTAGGTGGGTCTGTATTATCTAACTTTTGTCTCCTTTACAATAATCCTTTTCATGTACTCTATGATTAGTTGTACAGATGGTTTAGCCTGATTTGTTACTATATTCAAAATCTTGTTTTCAAGAAGCAAACAAAATACGGTATTTTCCATAATACTATCCTTCCTAATTACTTACAACAATGCAGTGTATATCCAAACTGATGTTATAATATAGAAATCAATCTCTTAGGTCATGTGATGTTTACACTTTTGATACAATCTGGATTTTGAGACATGTCTTAGCAGAATCACAACTAATGGAATTATTATTTATATAAAAAGAAGTTATTAAACAAGTATTGTATTTGCGTAAATAACATTATGAAGATTAACAAAAAGGCACCGATAAGGAAAAACCTGCCCTCTTCTGTGCTTTCAGATTCTTTCGCCATCCCGTTTCATTGTGTGAATTTCGTTTGAGAGTTCAATTTGAGCGAGGCGGAGTACCACTGCCCGCCTCTTTTCGTCACATATCACCGAAGATATGCTCAGGAGTTCCCGCCGGAGGACGCAAGGCGAGAAGTCGCAGCTACCTCCAGCTCAATCTTCCGAGGATAGCGTAATAGAGTAATCAAGGAGAAATGCGGAAGGTGGATTCTCTACATCACGGACATCTTCCTTTCTATCGTTGACAGCGAGACCGGGGACTGGAGGCATCTGCCCTTCCCCGGCTCCGCGATGGATCAGCCATATATGACCATGCAGATCCTGAAGCTCATACAGCTGAACTTCAGGAAGCACCTTTCAGAGAAGGCGGAGAGCATCAGATTGAAGACGGGACGAGGATAAAAAGAGGAATCGTCCCGATATCAGCACCTTCATTTATCGACAGGAACTCATAGTCGTGCCAGCAACGGCAGTCATATTACTTCGGCCCTTCATTCCCCTACATCAGGATCAGGAGCTACAATTACCGTGATATCCTCATTTACAATGGTGTCTTTAGTGATCTCAGTGCCATCAGCCAACGTAAACAGCGCAGGCACTGTGGTTTTATCAGGTCCTATCAGACTAGGCAAGCCCTTATCTCCGAAAGACGTTCCATCTTTTACAGCTGCTAATTCAGAATGAATGGTATAGCCAGCTAATGCAAAGGAATCATCAAGCTTGAATGACACAATATGCATTTTGATTTCTTCTTCGCTTGGGATTCGTTTCAATATTAAACTAAATGGGTCCGGGTCATCATCGAACCATTCAACTTCCAGCGTGTCCCGATCATTGTCTGCAAACTTGTATCTGATTTTAGATGCGCTATCAGGATCCGAATGATCCGTAACCTCAAACCAGCCATCTTTATCAGGTCCCTTACGATTTGACTTAACAGGTTCTCCGAGCGTAGACTCTTCAGAGGTAAATATCATAATCCAGTAATCTGGCAGTGTATGCTGAATATCGATGATATACGGCATAGGTGTTTCAACACCTTCCTCTTCCATGTATACGGCCCACTGCCCATTCAGAAGATCTTCCTCAGTTATGGGGGGGGAGAACCACCTTCGTCTTTGATATCCGGGCTTCCCGGACATGAAACCAGGAGTGCAAGAAGCAATACAAAACCAACCAATTGAACAACAGAAAACAATCCCTTCTTTTTCATAAGCAATCTCCTTTTTCTACAAGGAAATATTATCAGACAAAAGTCAGGAAGTAAAGAAAATTCAGCAGAGCGCATCTCTGGCCTTCTCGATATAAGGAATCCCCATGCCCACACAGACCAAAGTCATAATCAAGGGCGAGAACAACATCTCGTCCGACGTAAAGTCCGCCTTTGCCGCCCTCAACGCCCTAAATTTATTTACAGTCTCAGAAAAACAAAACTCTTCAATACTTGTAATTCTTATTATTGTACCAATATTTGTTTTCCCATCTTTTCTCTTCTTCTGTTGTTCCTTTCATATCCCATGAATTAAGAGGACAATCATTGGATAGATCATCAGCAATCTCTAGAATTATATCCCTGAGCTCAAGATTTCTTTGGAAACGTTCTGGAATGCTTTCAATCCCAATATATGCACCAAGGATATTCCCTGTTATCGCTCCTGTAGAATCACTGTCACCATCATGATTGACAGCAGTGATTATGGCCTTCTCAAAATCATTGCTGTATCGAAGAGAACAGAAAATCGCTATAGCAAGGGCTTCTTCTGCAACCCATCCTTCTCCAAGCTCCCTGATTGCATCCTGAGCGCTGACATTCAAATCTTCTGCCAGAAAACATGCCTTGTCGAGAAGATTCCTGAAATAGCCACAAAACAACGGCACATCATCTCCATATTCACAACTAATTGAAGTTTTCATTTGATCAACAGCATCTTCAAGCGATATATCGTTGTGAACAAGAAGCGAAATAAGATATGCCAAAGCTGCAGCAGGAATATATCCAAGCGGATGCCCATGTGTCAATGCGGCAACTTCTGCTCCGATTTCCATTATCATGTGTGGATTACATGTATTATTTCTTCCAAAGTACAGACCGACAGGAGCAACTCGCATTATACCTCCACATCCCTTGCTATCGTTGATTGGTTTCTCAACCGTCCCCTCTTTCCCTGAAGCAAGAACTGACATGCATGTGTTTCCTGGCGCTCTTCGGGAAAAGAGCTCTGGGATATCATCAAGCCATGAGAAATGATTACCGCTCATTGGATATTTCTCTGTCTGCGTTCTGTACCAGTCCTTATAACTCAACCACACATAGCTCCAAGGTGGCCCCATTATCCCCCTTACACATCCACGGGTCTCGCCAAGGAGTATCCCAGTCGCTGTAAAAAGAGTCATCTGTGTATCATCAGAAATCTCAGCAACACCATCCTTGAGAATATATTCAGTAATCCCGGCAACACCAAACCTCTCTTTGATTGCAGCAACACTCATAAACTCGACGGGATATCCAAGAGCATCCCCTACAGCTCCTCCAATAAGACAGCCACGATATTTTCCTATGTCTTCCATATATTCATTCCCCTTGCTCATCAAACTCTTTCAATTGATTAAGATGCTTGAGATTCCCTTCCCAATATGCCCCAATGAGTTTGAGATATATGCAGAAAGAGACATAGTTGAATTTGTTGCCTTCTTCTTGACTACTTCATACATACATCTATCCATCCATGCGAACAGTTATAACCTTTTTTCTACTTGTTCTCATATAAGCTTCAAATCAACGGTTAACCTTATTATATCCTTACTTAAAACTGAAGGAACACTCAGTACCAAGGTGCATACAAAAATCAAAGGAAATTAAGAATGGTAATAAATATTGGAAATGTTAATTACATAGTTTGTAAGCAATACAAGGTCATAGCAACAATAGAAAAACTCCTTGCAATGCAAGGAGTTAATAGATTTTAGGCCTACTCCCACTCTATCGTACCACAGGGCTTTGGCGTCATATCGAATACCACCCTGTTGACACCTTTCACTTCTTTCAGGATTCTGTCTGTTATGTGGGAAAGGAGTGAGAATGGAATCTCTGCAACAGTTGCAGTCATCGCATCCTTTGTGTTTACAGCCCTGATGATTACAGGATACTCAAAAGATCTCTTTCCTTCCTTTACTCCGACGGACTTGAAGTCTGGAACAGCTGTGAAATACTGCCATACCTTTCCTTCCAGACCATTCTTAGCAAATTCCTCCCTGAGTATTGCATCGGACTCCCTTACGCACTCAAGGCGGTCACGTGTAATAGCACCAAGGCATCTTACTCCAAGCCCTGGACCGGGGAACGGCTGACGGTAGACCATGCTATCAGGAAGTCCAAGGGCTTTTCCTACCACCCTTACCTCATCCTTATAGAGGAACTTAAGAGGTTCAACGAGTTCGAATTTGAGATCCTCTGGAAGACCTCCTACGTTGTGGTGAGCCTTCACTCCATCGCTTTCGAGGATATCTGGATAGATTGTTCCCTGAGCAAGGAATCCGATGCCCTCAAGCTTCCTAGCCTCTTCCTCAAACACCCTTATGAACTCAGCACCGATAATCTTCCTCTTCTTCTCCGGCTCTTCAACTCCTGCAAGCTTATCAAGGAAACGGTCGACAGCATCGACATAGATGAGGTTTGCATCCATCTCATGCTTGAATACCTTCACAACCTGCTCCGGCTCACCTTTTCTTAAAAGGCCATGGTTTACATGAACACATACAAGGTTCCTACCGATGGCTTTAATCAAAAGAGCTGCCACTACAGATGAATCAACTCCACCTGAGAGAGCGAGCAAAACCTTTCCATACTTCACCTGCTCCTTGATTTTCACTATCTGCTCAGAGATGAAAGCATTTGCACCTTCTTCAGTCTCTATTCTCTTTAAAGACTCCGGTCTAACGTTATCAGCCATAAAAAAACTCCTCATAGAGATATAGTCTATTATTCTTATATTATTTTTGGGATGTCCTGAACAAGTGGATTAAAAAGATATAAGGTGAATACTGATTAAGAAAATAGAATTAGATAGCATGTAGAAGTAAGGTTTTCTGTATATTTTCATACAAATCTCAAGTTCAACTTGAAATATGTGAACTACCTCCACCTTAAAAGGTGGAAGCTTCGCCCTTCAACGGTCCATGACAATCGAGATTGCCTTTCATGAAGGCCTTTTCAATTGCTCTTCGGATCTCAGGTGCGCTTGTTTCGGTGCGTCCCACACCTACATTGTTTTCATAGAACCAGATCATGTTGCGGGCAGCATGGACATCCCTGTCCATGTCATCAGCGCCACAGTCGCAATGATAAATCCTGTCACTCAGGGAAAGGCTGTTCAACTTCCCGCAATGGGGACAGAATCTTGTGCTCGGCACTGCCTTGTTGAGAACGACGACATCATCCCTCCTCATGAGATCGCCCTTGACCCTGCCAAGGACTGAATGCTGGACATGTCCTGCAAACCATCCCTTATGCCAGTGTGTGAGCATCTCATCCTGGATGACCACTGTCCTGTTCTCCACAAGTCCTGCAACGATCTTGTTCGCAAGGTCATCCTTGCAGTTTGTCATCTTCTGGTATTCAACCCTTATCAGATGGAGAGTACGTGCATGACGCCTTGAGCCTTTTATCTGCCGGCCAAGTTTCTTCTGAAGCCTTTTGAGCCGCTCACTTTCTTGCACCGATGCATGTATCTTCTCTCCTTCCGATGTGGTGAAGTCGGTCTCAATGCCGAAATCGACACCGATGACCTTGTTGTTCTTGCGTTTTGATTCGACCTTGTCCTTGTCAATCCAGCAGGTGACAGCCATGTAGTGGCCATCAGGCCTGTTGAGAAGCTTGACATTAGCAATCTCATAATCTGGATTGCCATAGAACTGGTCCATTCCGTTCACTTTGAGCAGTCCTTTGATTCCCTGGAGCTTTATCCGGTTCATGCGTGGAATCTTGTGTGTCACGCCGAACTGTTTGAAGTCGAGGGATCTCAGCTCGCTGATGTATTTCAGGGAACCGACCTTCAAGCCTTTCTTCTTCCTTGCGGTAAGCACCCTTATGGAGTTCCTTATCTGGGCGTGTATCGTCTGTCTCAATGACTGGGGAAGATAGGCATACTCACATTCGATGTCGTTGCCATCCTTGTCCTTGTGGACAACAGTCTTTGATTTCGTGTCATAATCAAAGATGGAGGATGACTCGCCGGAATTGAGTATGGCATTGTAGCACCACTTGCCTTCCACGAAGAGCATCTTCAGCTCTTCCTTCTGTCCTGCAGTGAGCTTGTTCCTCTGTATCTTGCACTGGAATACACGGCACACCTGTCCCTCCCTCTTTGCATAGGTAGCCCTCATGGAATCGGCTATCCGCCTGTTCTTGTCACTCCTTCCAGTGCTTGTGTGGTCCATGACCATATAGTATCATATTTGAAGACAAAACCCAATTCTTAAGCAGAAAAATACTATGAGCAGGTTCAAAAGTTTCAATCATGCCAAATTCCGCATAAGCTATCACATCATCTTTTCGGTGAAGTTCAGGAGAAAGCTTCTGGAACCGATACATGATGACCTCATCGCATCATTCCACAGGGCTGAGCACATGCAGGACAAATGGCGGATTCTCCTTGTCGAGACGGACAATGACCATGTGCATTTCTTCATCTCGGCAACACCTTTCGACAGCGTCACCAGCATAGTCCATTCCCTCAAGCAGATATCCACCTACGACATGTGGCATCTTCATCATGACTATTTGCAGAGGTTCTTCTGGAAGGAGCATCTGCTGTGGACAAGGGGATACTTCTGCTCAAGTGTTGGCGATGTGAGTGAGGAGAAGCTCAGGCAATACATCGAGACGCAGGGATAGGAGGAAGCATCGTGCCTTTTTTCAGTTACGACAACAGACGGATATATTATGAGGAACATGGTAAAGGACATCCTGTGATCTTTTGTCATGGCAACACCTCCTCATCGAGGATGTTCTCTCTGCTCATGCCTCTTTATGAAAAAGATCTGCATTGCATCCTAATCGACTTCCTCGGCTGTGGCAGGTCCGACAGGACTGCATTATTTCCCTCCGACATCTGGGTCGACGAGGCAAGGCAGGTTGTCTGTCTTGTCCAGCATCTGGAACTTGATGAAGTCTCTCTCATAGGCACAAGCGGCGGTGCCTGGGTGGTGATGAATGCGGCAATGATGATGAAAGGCAGAGTGTCATCCATTATCGCAGATTCATTCGACGGCCGTACATTGAACAGCAGTTTCTCTTCAAACCTGACAAAGGAAAGAGAAAGTGCAATGAAAGATGAAGATGCAAGAGGCTTTTATGAATGGTGTCTTGGCCCTGATTGGCAGGACATTGTCCAGAAAGATACGAAAGCTCTTATTGAGTGTGCCGATAGAGGAGATTCTTTGTTTGTGTCCCCTCCATCTGCATTGGACTGTCCTGTTCTTCTGACGGGGTCTGTCGAGGACCTGATGTGCCGGAGCGACATGAAAGAGGAATATGGGGAGATGAAGAAGATGATGGGCAAAGCCTCGATCCATATGTTCCCACATGGAGGCCATCCTTCGACACTCAGCAATGCGGAGGAATTCTCTGTGATTGCAAGGGATTTCATCATGGAAAATGTCCGTCTCAATTGATGCCGTGATTCACCTGACCACCCTGAAGGATGGCAGCTATCTCACGGGTTGTTGTATATAAAATGAATATCAGATACCGCCTGCGCCCATACTATGCCCATGTATCCTGCTGCAAATTCTACCACGACAAGTACGATGGAGAATATCACCCCCTGTCTGCTTATTGAAAGGATGAATGCCATTGCAACTTTTCCTGCGGGTTGGAACATAATTGAGAAAAGCAGAATCATACCTTGTAACAACCTGAGTCCTCAGCATCATCGACCCATCTTTTATGATTTCCTCACCACCCATGGATGTCTTCATCAGGAATTGAGCTGAAAGAACTATGGAAAAAAACAGGGAAAGGCCATTATCGGTTACTATGAAAACTCTTGTCTAAAACTGCATATGATAGAGGGTGCAAATCTTCAAATGTGATTACATAACCAAGACCGTTGGGGACAAACATCTCTAAGAATTCCTTCTTATCAAGATTGAACAATGCTATTATGGAAGCACGCATTATTCCTGAATGCATCACTATTGTCGCAGAATGCTTCCCTTCCTTCTCACATTTTCCTACGGTATCCAAAAGGGCTTTCCTACCCCGCTCCATCACAGTACTAATCGTCTCTTCATCCTTTTGAGGCTTATCCTCAACCCAGGAAGAGAAGTATGAACGGATATCCTCCTTGTTTGGAAGCATACGCCCCTCCAAAGAGCGGAAGTTTATTTCTTTATATTCATCACTTATTGTTGGACGCTTATCAGGGAACAGGATATGGAATGTCTCCCTGCATCTTTTCAATGGAGAACAGAAATAAGCATCACTTTCAGGGTATTCCACAGATGTCCTGAGTTCTTCAAGCTCACTCTTTCCTTTTTCAGTCAATTCAACATCCATCCACCCTGAGAGCATATGACATACATTCGCCTCGCTCTCTCCATGCCGAACCAAAGTAAGAGTGAACCTCATGACAATTCCTCCGCAAAACAAGTATCCTGTCAAAACATATTATGAAAAATACCTGGATGGATTACAACAGGGGAGACAATCCGCTCTCCTATTACAGAAAATATCATTTGCAATAAGAGAGCGGAACAAATCAATATTATTGAAAACAAAGATTCTGGAACGTCTATTTTTTCTTTGCGGTTTTCTTTCCGCCCCCCTTCTTGGTTTCAGTTTTCTTTGGCTTTTCCTCTTCAGCCTCGTCATTTTCCGCTTTCAGCTCAGTTTTTTCTTCCACCATCCCAGCAATTTCAGAGTTCTCTTTGCCTTCTAATTCTGCTTCCTGCTCTGCTGTCTCCTGAGCAGAAGATGTTTCCACCACCTCCTCATCAGCCTGTGCATCGGCTACCGGGTCCGTGTCCTTCTCCACTATGACCTGCTTCTTAGGCTCATCCCATGCAAGATTACCTTCCTTATCCGTATATGTGTATGCTATGGCATAATAGATTACAGGATCTTTTACTTTCCACCTTCTGTATGCCGCAGATACAGCAGAAGCCATACCTCTGTTATTCACATAATCCTTCCCCTTATCGAGCATGATTGTCCTAAGGG
>DVIF01000069.1 GCA_018711525.1 Candidatus Ornithospirochaeta stercorigallinarum | reverse complement strand
TTCCCGGATGGAGGATATTGTGTTCGTTATTACTATTATGAAGGTGACGAACCTGTGGTAATTGATAAAGGCTATCATAGTGCAAGGTTTTATTTTGATAAGAATAATATCCAGCAGAAGGCTGAATTCTTTTCATTAGATGGAACATATGCTTCTATGGCGGGACCTTACAATCCGGAATATTCATACTCAAAAATAACCTATGAATACTCTTATGGTATGATTTCAAAGGAATATTACTGGGATGATGCAGATAATCTGGTTTATATAACAGTCTATGAGTCTTCTGATTATTCTACAAAGAATTTTGAAAGCACATATTTTACAGATCCTGATGGTAATTTGATATTATCGCCTGATTATGGGGTTGCAAGAATTGAAATAACTTGTGATGAATCAGGCCGCATTACAAAATTCGTCTGTTATGATGAAAAGGGAAACATCATTGATTCCGATGTCATTGGACGTAGTTTCGAAGTAACATATGATGAGGAAGGCAATACTGATATATCTTATCTTGTGAATTACGATGGAATGACTGAACTCGAAGATGGGGTTTTTACTTTGCTTAGCTCAGAAAACGGACTGAATATGATTACTTTTGTCGATGGGGGCAGAAATACGTTATCCGGCTATCCGGTAATTGTTTATTTTAGAACCAGAGTGGAGGATGGATTTGCTTTGTATGTGATGTATTTTACCGATTATACTATGACAGATCTCTATCCTGTTGGAGACAAGGGTATATCAAGCTATACGATTTTGAAAAATGGAGAAATTCCAGAGTTTTCTAAGTTCTTTGATGCTCGCGGTCGGCTTATGACGGATGAGAGAGGAAATTTCATTGGTTCCTTCTCTGTTGATGAAGATTTTGAAATAATAGCTTTTAATGATGATTTAATTCCTGTGATGAATAATACTTATAACATTGCAGGGCAGATTAAGGAAAAAGGAATTTAAATTGAATTGCTATCTATGAAAAGGATTTTATTTATTGTTGTGTTTATTTTCTGTTGTATCATCTCTGATGTTTATAGCCGGGATAATTCCATCGGGGATGAATTGAATGGATACTTAACAGACGGAGTTGTCCTGCCTCATTCGCTTCTGGGGGGTGAAGTCAACCAGAATGAAGAGAATTATTTCAGTTATGTCTCATCGATAGAAAGTTATATGAATTATGAAATAATCGATGATAATACTGTAAGGATGACTTATACGGAGAAGCCGTTTTCCTTTGATTCTTTAGTAGAAGGATTTCCTGTAATAATTATACAGGATGGTCGTGCCTATCAGGAATTTCTCTTATCATATGGTATTGTAGATACAGATAGTAAACTTCATATCAGGTATTATGGGGATTTAGCGTGTAAGATTCATGCCAGCTATTATGGTCTTGGAGGTGTTGACATCTTTTATGATGGGTTCATCAGCCCCGATCCTTTTGATTATATGACGCTTTCGGGTGAAATATTCATTGGAGAAAAGGAATTAGAAGATAAATATTATCAATGCGGATATGTCACTGCTAATATATTGGACAAGGACAGGAATATTGTTGATATCTTGTATTTTGATGAATATGGAAGGAATATCAATGATGCTGCTTATTCTTCTGACCCCGCTTATGAATATATTTCTGATTTGAAGGGATATGTACCAGATGAAAAGGATTGGTATAAGGAATTAGGCGACGGCGTATATTTGAATTTCATAGAATTAGGAAGTGATGCATTTCTGATAGCTTATACTTCAACTCCTTTTGATTTTTATTCTTTGTGTGAAGGCTATCCTTTGATTGATGTCTATAGAAGCCGATATATGCAATACTACTTGTTGCATGTTGACTATTATATGGACTCCGCATTAATGGAGGAGGTGAACTATAATGGTTTCTATGGGCACACAATAGAGAGTGAAAAAGGTTATCCTGATTATTTTGTTTTTTTTGATGACTATGGACAGCTAAAGGTTGATGAAAATGGAAATTTTCCATTCAGAGACTACAAGATAGGGTATTTTAATATCGCTTCCTCTGATGGTGATAATGATTTTGCAGAATATAGAAAGTATGAGGGAAATGGAGAATTCTTTGATGATTTGAATTCTGTGACTCTTATAGATGCCGATGGAAGCGAGGTGGAGTATGACATTGTCTCTGTTGATACTTTGATGCTTGAGTATGGATGCAGGTATGTCTTGAAGAAAAACGATTATAGCTTTTTAATCTTATATTCGGATTCTTCCCGTATTGACTCCCTTCTTCCAAGGTATCCTGTGATTGATGTAAATTATGTGGAGAATGGTGATTCTTTTAGACTTGATGTGGTTTATTACAAAGATCTGCAAAAAAGCGGATACTTTGAATATGATGGAACATCCGGATACTCTGTGTTTGCTTTCGGGTTCTATCCTTCATATTCCGATTTATTTGATTTGTATGGACATATTAGGATTGACAGCGATGGTGATTTCATTGAACCATTCTCATCTCCTGACATCTTTTCAATTGGAGCGTTTGATATGAGTGACGAAATCCTTTGGTCTGGTGTTTTTGATAACCATGGTAAGCAGATGATTCTCGGCCCTTATATGTAGCACTCTATGAATTCAAGGCATCGCCTATTGTATTCGTCTTTATATTTATCCATGCAACGTGCATGTACAGCTCCTTCTGCTATCCAGATCTCCTTTTCCCCGTTATGGTTCTCATAGCATGGCCATACCATTTCAGTCGGGACGAATGTGTCATTACTTCCATGAATGAAAAACATCGGTATTTCAGTCTTCTTAACGGCCTCTGAGGGGATTATGGAGGAGAAAGAGAATCCAAGGCGGATGCGGCACCATGCATCGGTCATGTTCAATAACAGCCTGGCGGGGATGTGATGGCTCTCCAGAAGATATTGGAACTCATCATATACACTTGAATATCCTGACTCTTCGATTGCAGCAACGACATTCGCGGGATTTTCTCCAGCTGCGAGCATCACTGCAGCCCCTCCCATGGAAACGCCATGAAGTACGATCTTCGCATCCTCATCCATAGTCCTGATATAATCAACCCAGAGGAGAAGGTCATCCTTTTCTTTTTCCCCCATGCTCAGCCATACCCCTTCGCTTTTCCCATGTCCGCGTACGTCAATGACAAGCACGTCGTATCCGCACTCTGCCATATAGCGGTAGAAGATGCCGTTGTATAGGGCGGTATCCTTGTAGCCGTGCATTGTGATGATGTATCTGCCGCTGCTATTCCTGTTGTAGAAATAGGCATGAAGCTTTAGTCCGTCATCGCTGAGGATATAGACATCGTCGCAGGTGCCAAGGAATGCTTTTGCCTCTTCTATTTCACTTCCATCCCCATCGGGATCTGAAAGGAGTCTATCGAATCCCGTATAGAATGCATAACGCAGGAAGATCTCGCTTATTGCTGCAGGGACTATCAGGATGACTAGCAGCAGAAGGATTATCCTTATCGCCTTTCTCATCATCTTCCCATGTGCCTTTCGATGAAGTCCAGGGACTTCTTTCGATATTCCTCTCTGTATTTTGACATGCTCATGGCATGCTCTACGCCTTCTGTAATCCATTTCTCCTTTTCACCATTATGACGCTCAAAACATGCATCAAGCATCCAGAAAGGTACGAATGCATCTTTATCTCCATGTATGAAGAGCATCGGAATGCCTGTTTTTCCAACTTCTTCGCTTGGACGGACGGAAGAGAAGAAGAACCCCAGTCGTATGCGGCACCAAAGGCTTATGAGGTCGAGAACGGGATGAGATGGCAGGTGGAACATCGCCTTGAGCTGGCATGCGAATTCCTCATATGTTCCAGAGTAGCCGCAGTCTTCTATGATGGCCTTGACATTCTCTGGATTCCTGCCGCTTGCCATCATCACGGTTGCAGCACCCATGGAGACCCCATGAAGTGCGATCTCTGCATCCTTATCCAAAGCGTTGATGTATTCTATCCATCGCATGAGGTCGTCAGACTCCCATAGCCCCATGCTGAGCCACCTGCCTTCGCTCTTTCCATGTCCTCTTACATCAAGGACGAGTATGTTATACCCCTCTTTTGCCATATATCGGTACAGCGTTCCATTGTTCGTCGCCCCTCCTTTATAGCCGTGGACTGTGATGAAGTATTTATGGGAATCCGTCCTTGCAAGATATGCGTGGAGGTTCAGTCCATCCTTGCTTTTGATGTAGACATCAGAGCAGAGGGAGAGGAATTTCCTTGATTCCTCCTCCTCTTTCCTCTGTTCATCACTTATTTCATAGCCTGTGTTCTCATCAAGCTTCTTCGTATTGTCGAATGAGGTGGAAAGTGCGAATCGCAGGAAGAATTCACTTATTCCCGCAATGATTATGATAAGTACGATCAGAATTACTAATAGAGCTCCCATAACTGGATAGTATATCATTTTGCTCAAAACGTCTAATCATGGTATCTTGACTAATTTTAGAATCTGGGAATAATTCTCAATTTGTGAAAGAGTATAATACAAAGCAGAAGGAGAGTCTTCTCTCTTTTCTAAGAGAGAACAATCATGCCAGCTATACGGCTGATGAGCTTCAGAAGGCGCTGCCGGAGGTCGGGAAATCCACGATGTACCGTCTCCTGGCACATTTGAAGGATGAGAGCCTTGTCTCATGCAGCCTCAAGGGGCGCTCGAGGACCTACTCATACAGAAAGGACGGCTGCATTGGGCATATACATCTCTTATGCAGGAACTGTGGCAGGTACATACATCTTTCGGAATCTGCGACAGAGGAGATACTGAGGATAATAGCATCGGAGACAGGTTTCACCGCTTCCAAGATGGATACTGAGATCAAGGGTGTGTGCAGGGAGTGTCTGAAATGAGGAAGCTTCTGATTCTCTCCCTGTTGCTTCTTCCTCTTCTTTTCTCCTGCTCTAGAGCTGAAGATGGTAAGGATGAAGGAAGACTCAGGATAACGGCTCTGAACTTCCCTTGCTACGATGCAGCACGTGCGGTCGTCTCCGATAGTGCGGACCTGCAGATGCTCATCCCTCCTGGCTCGGAGGTCCATGACTGGGAGCCGAGTCCCGATGACATAATCAGGATACTCTCAAGCGATCTCTTCATATATGTCGGAGGAGAGAGTGATGAATGGGTGAGGCGTATCCTTGGCGACCTGGATGGCTCTGTTGCTGTCTTTTCTCTCATCGAGCATTCCCCTGTTGTCCTTGAAGAGGAGACGAAGGAGGGGATGCAGAGTGATGGCCATGCTCATGATGAGCATGGACATAAGCTTGAAGATGAGCATGTGTGGACAAGCCTTGAGAACATGGCAGCTATCATAAAAGACCTTGCAGTGGTTATCTCTTCCATCGATGGCGAAAACAGAGGGTATTATGAAGAGAATGCCTCGTCATATATCGAATCCATATTGGAGATCCGGGATGATATGGAGGATGTGGTCAGGAATGCAGAGCGGAATCTCATCGTTGTAGCAGACCGCTTCTCCCTTTTGTATTTCGCAGATGAATTCTCCCTTTCGTACTACGCCGCATTCCCCGGGTGTGCCAGTGGAACCGAGCCCAGTGCGAGGACGGTTGCATTCCTGATCGACAAGGTCAAGGAAGAAAATATTCCTGCCGTCCTTCATATAGAGCTTTCAAACACATTGCTTGCCTCCCTGATTGCGGAGGAGACTGGAGCCAAGGTGTATGAGATTAACAGTGCACAGAACATAAGCCGCAGGGATTTTGAGAGGGGTGTGACCTACGTGGATATAATGCAGGAAAATCTCGAAGTGCTTAAGGAGGTGCTCAATTGAGTGTTTTGATAAAAGGTGAGCATATCGATCTCGGCTATGAGGGAGAGGCCATAGTGAAGGATATCTCATTCAGCATAAGTGAAGGGGATTATCTATGCATCCTTGGAGAAAATGGAGCGGGGAAGAGCACTCTTGTAAAAGCCATCCTCTCCCTTCATGCACCCCTAAAGGGGGAGATAGAGTTCTCTCCTCAGATCAGAAAGAATGAAATCGGATATCTGCCGCAGCAGTCAAGTGCTCAGAAGAGCTTTCCTGCCAGCGTTGAAGAGGTCGTCTTGAGCGGAAGGGTAAATTCTCTCAGTCATAAATTCTTCTATACAAAGGAAGACAGGAAGATTGCGCTATCAAATCTTTCCAGACTTGGAATAGAAAATCTCAGAAGAAAATCATTCTCCGAACTCTCCGGGGGACAGATGCAGAGGGTCCTCCTTGCACGTGCCCTCTGTGCATGCAAGAAGCTCCTGCTGCTGGACGAACCCGTAACCGGGCTAGATCCTCATACCACAAGTGAGTTCTATCGCATGGTGGATGATCTGAACGATGATGGTCTGACGATCATAATGGTCACGCACGACATCCATCCCGCACTCAACTCGACAGACCATGTGATGTATCTGGGACGGGGGTATTTCTACGGCAGGAAGGATGACTACTTCAAAAGCGAGATGGGAATGAGATTTTTGAAGGAGGCTGGACACCATGATTGATATGTTTTCATATCCATTCATGCAGAGGGCGGTAATAGTGGGGCTTCTAGTATCACTTTCAGCATCACTTTTAGGTGTTTCATTGGTGTTGAGAAGGTTTTCAATGATAGGGGACGGACTGTCGCATGTCGGCTTTGGAGCCCTTGCAATTGCAAGCGTGCTCTCACTTTCTCCGATGGCAGTTACGATTCCTGTGGTGGTTGTTGCCGCAATCCTTTTGCTGCGCCTCAGTGAGAAGAGCAGGATAGGTTCGGAGAGCATGATTGCCCTCATAAGTTCCTCATCCCTTGCAATCGGGGTGATGGCGATCAGCTATGTGAAGGGTACGAATACAGATATAAACAACTTCCTCTTCGGCTCGCTGCTTGCAGTGGGAAGGAGTGATGCCGTTTTTTCCATCATCCTCTCCTCCCTGGTCCTTCTTTGCTACATCCTTCTTTATCCGAGGCTTTTCGTAATAACATTCGACCAGTCGTTCTCCCGTGCAAGCGGAATCCATACAGAGCGCTATTCCCTGATGCTTGCAATACTTTCCGCCCTCACCATTGTGCTTGGAATGAGGATGCTGGGCTCTCTTCTGATAAGCGCCCTCATAATATTTCCGCCTCTTACTGCGATGAGGGTGTTCAAGACATATAAGGCCGTCACGATATCCAGTGCCGTCATATCCGTCGTCTCATTCATGGCAGGCATAAGCCTCTCATATGGCCTTGGGACACCTGTTGGAGCAAGCATAGTGAGTGTGAACCTCATAGTGTTCATGCTTTTCTCTTTTGTGAGAGTCTTGCTCAAAAGAGGCTGATGGAAGGAATAGCAGACAAGTTTTAGTGAATCGTATAATAATAGACAAGTTTATTTTTTTAATACGAGTTATTGTATTGAATGAAAACTTGTCTATTTTGTATTTGTATTAAAGCGTGGAGATGCTATGAAGAAGACCGCTCTGATTTCCCTGTTTTTCCTATTCATGCTGTCCTCCCTTGCTGCAATGCCTCAAAAGGAATCTGCAGATCCTTCTCTATGGCCGGAAGAAGAGGTTACGGTGATCTGCCCTTGGGCTGTGGGGGGAGTGGCCGACATAGTGAACAGGAGTCTAGCTCCTCATCTTGAGAAGGAGCTTGGTGTGCCGGTCATCGCTTCAAATGAGCTTGGAGCAGGTGGGAATGTCGCTCTTACGAACTATCTCCATTCCGATGACATAAATGAGCTGATACTTGGAGGGGAAGGGGGATTCGCCATATCCCCGTATGTCGAGGACCCGGGTGTGATCAGGTTCACCTATGATGATTTTGAGCCTGTCATCAACCTATACAGTTCGATAATGGTGCTTGCTGCAAACTCGAAGACCGGTATAGACGACCTCTCAGGACTCATCGAGTATGGCAGGAACAACAGGATTACGGTTGCTGTGAACGGTGTCTCCGGGGCCGAGGCGTTTCTGGTGAGGGCTCTCTTTGATGAAATCGGACTTGAATATGATTTGATAAACTACAATGGGGCGAATCTTGCGGTGCGTGCGGCTGCAAAAGGGGAGACCGTCCTCTCTGTCTCCCATCAGAGCCAGGCTGCAAGCGCAGTAGAGGACTCATCGCTCACGCCAATCCTGGTTTTCGATGGAAAACGTTCGGACAGTCATCCTTTTGAGTCTGTGCCGTCACTCTCAGAGCTCGGATATGATACGTATTATCCGAACACATGTGCTCTTTTTGTGAGAAAGGGAACGGATGCCGGGATAATAGAGAGATTGCAGAAGGCATATCTTTCGGCTTTATCCGAAGAGGATGTGAAGGCATTGTATGAGACACTCATGATCGAGATGGACCCGATGGTCGGCCATGATTATGATGCGCATATCTCGAATGTTTCAAAGATTGTCAAAGGAGCCTTGGATGAAGAGAGATGAAAAGGGCCGTGCCGTTATCTCTTTCTCTCCGGACCTTGCAGGCTCCGTTCTCTTCATCGCACTCTCGCTTTTCTTCCTTCTTACGATGGATGATGAGGTTTATGTAGGTTCCTCTGCGGGGGTGAATGCCAGGACGCTTCCGTTTATTGTGCTATGCACGATTCTTGTACTCTCGCTTTACATGCTTGTAAAGGAGATTGTGCTCATGGCAATGGGGAAGGAGAGGAGAAAGGTCTTCATAGTGCTTTCCGAGGAGCTGAGGACGCTCCTGATATTCCTCCTCATGCTTTCATATGCCTTTTTGATTCCTCTGATGGGCTTTGCGATCTCTTCTGTGTTGTTTTCCCTCTTGTATGCATTCCTACTGGGGTGCAGGAAGGGGAGGTATTTCATCATCATCGCTCTGCTTTCCCTCCTGATAAGCTTTCTTTTCATACATCTATTGAATGCGAGGTTCTAGATGATAGTAGAGGCGTTGGGACTGTTATTCAACATCGAGAGCTTCCTTTATATGAACATCGGACTCTTTCTGGGAATGGTGTTCGGGGCCATTCCTGGACTTACCGTACTTCTTAGCATCGTAATATTCCTTCCGTTCACATACTCCCTTCCTCCGATTCCATCATTCATGTTCCTTTTGGGCATGTACTGTGCGGGCAGTTATGGTGGAAGCATCTCTGCTGTTCTCATCGGAACCCCCGGGACCCCTCATGCGACAGCCACAATGCTCGATGGATATCCTATGAGCATGAAAGGCCAGGGCAGGAAGGCGTTGCATGTCGCACTCACAGCATCGACATTCGGAGGTCTTTTCTCTGCAGTCGTGCTTCTATTGTTCGCACCTCAGGTCGCGGCTTTGGCAGATAACCTCGGCTCTCCCGATTACTTCCTCATCTGCCTGCTTGGTCTTACAATCATAGCGGGGGTGTCTGGAAAAAGCCTTAAGAAGGGAATCATATCGGGCTCAATCGGGCTTTTCATCTCACTGATCGGGCTCGATCCCATGACCGGTACGACCAGATACATCTTCGGCAATATAAACCTCTATTCGGGTTTCGATATCACAATCTGCCTCATCGGGCTCTTTGCCCTGAGTGAGGCTCTCAAGAAAGGGGGGGAAGGAAACAGCGGATTTAAAACCTGCCTCAAAGCAGATGAGAGCTGGAAGCTTAAAAGGGAGGACTATAGGAAGATCGCCCTTCCTTCGCTTCTATCTGCACTGATAGGGGTGGTCGTCGGCATAATCCCAGGAACGGGGGCATCCGAGGCATCCTTCTTCAGCTACAATAATGCAAGGAACATATCAAAACACCCGGAGGAGTTCGGAAAGGGCTCCATCGAAGGCATAGCAGCTGCAGAGACTGCAAACAATGCCGTAACAGGGGCGACACTGATTCCCCTGCTGACCCTTGGTATCCCCGGGGATGCATGCGTGGCCGTCCTTCTCGGCGCCCTGATGATAAACAACCTCACCCCCGGACCTACGCTCTTTCTGGACCATGGTGCGACTGTATACGCAATCCTGATCGGCATGATCTTCATCAACATCTTCATGTATGTGCAGGGGCGTTTCCTTACATCCGTCTTCGCCAGGGTTGTGCGTGTCCCCATGCAGATACTGACACCTTTGATCGTCGTTTTCTGTTTTGCAGGCTCGTTCTGTGTGAATTCCTCCATTGCCGATGTGTTCATAGCAGTTTTCTTCTCACTTGCTTCATATGTGCTGCTCAAGCTTGAGTATCCCGTTGTGCCTGTGCTTCTGGGGCTTGTCCTCGGTGATACCATGGAAGAGAATTTCCGTCGTTCGCTTATCCTATCGGGTGGGTCTCCGAAGATATTCTTTGAAAGCCTATCATCGCTTATCCTTATATTCATATTGACCGTTGTGGTTGCATTGATAATAAGAGAGAAATACTATTCAGAAAGGAGAGTCCGTCATGGCGAAAAATTCAAAGCAGAAGATTGTACTTGACTATCTGCTGACATACATCGACCAGAACAAGTTCACATCCAACACTAAGCTTCCGAGTGAGATCTTCCTCACGAAGCGTCTTTCGGTATGCCGTGAGACCGTACGACGTGCGATCAAGGCCCTGGAGGACAAGGGGCTTGTGTATGCGATACATGGGGGAGGGACGTACTTCGACAAGCAGATGGCACTCTCCCTGAGCTCGATAGACAGCTCGGCGGATTACAGGATAGCCATAATAATACAGGGAAAGGACAGAGGTGCTAATTCGACCCTGATTTCCTCCGTGAAGGACTATTTCAAGGATGAGAAGGTGGATATCAGGATATTCTATACCGATAACAAGCTCTCAAATGAGCGCAGATGCCTTCTTTCGTGCCGTCAGGGATTTGATGGAATCATCATAGACGGAGTCAAGGCAAGCATGGCGAATCCGAATCTGGATATATATACATCAATCTATCAGAAGAACGTCCCGTTCATCTTCTATAACAACTACTACAGCGAAACCAGCTATCCCAAGATACTCAACGATGATGAGGCTGCGGCAGAGGACCTTATAAGCGCACTCTGCATGAAAGGGCATCAGAACATCGCAGGGCTTTTCCTCTATGACAACTACCAGGGGGTGAAGAAGTATCTGGGATATGCCAAATCGATATTCAAGCACGGCTGCACATTCGACGATGACTATGTCAGATTCTTCCTTACCAGGGACCTTGAAGGGGAGGAAAGGCTTGAGAAGTTGATCTGGTCGTTCCTAAAATCAGTGCCGAAGTGCACCGCCGTCTGCTGCTGCAATGTGATGCTCTATGAGGCTTTGAAGGAGACACTGGGAAAGCACAACCTGGAGATAGGAAAGGATATCTCGGTAGTGTGCTTCGACTACTCTTTTGAAGACTATGACAAGGAGGGCATCACCTGCACTATCAGCCAGAGCCATGAGATGGGCAGGGTTGTCGCAGAGCGCCTCATGAGCATGATTAAAGATCCCGATTACAAGAAGAAGGAATACTCTGCAATGATTCCATGCCGCTTCCACGAAGGCTCTTCGATTGCTGACATCAGGTGAGGTATAAAAGGATTCCAACGTAGAAGAATATGGAGCCAAGCAGTACGAATACATGCCAGATCCCATGGTAGTGCGGAATCTTCTTCACTGCATAGAATACGAGTCCGAATGTATAGCTCAGTCCTCCGAGGAGGAGGAATTTCACAATCCCGGACGGAATGAAAGGGAATATGTCGGCTGAGAAGAAGACGCAGAGCCATCCCATGATGAGATAGAGGATGACATGTACGACCTTCAGCTTCTCCCAGAAGAGTATCGTCACTGTGATGCCTGAAGCTACGATCAGATACATGAAGGCAAGAAGCATGTAGCATTCCCTTGTCCCGATATACATCAATATGGGGGTGTAGGTTCCTGCAATCAGGATATAGATGCTGCTGTGGTCGAGTATCCTGAAAAACCTCTTCGCATTCCCCCTTCTCATGCCGTGGTAGAGTGTGGAAGAAAGATAGAGAAGTATGTTTGAGAGCGCATAGACCACCATGCCCGTCCTGAACCTGATGCTGTGAATGTCCCTGATGCATGCCAGCGTCACCAGGAGGCCGAGCATCGCAAGAAGTGTTCCTACAAGATGCGTATCCGTATTGATCCTCTCATCAACGGGATTTGCGTATGATGGGAGGGGTATTTTCCTTTCAAGCCAACTCATACCATGACTCTAAGGGCTCTGAAACGGGAGGACAAGAGTCAATATTCCCTATTTTGATTTCCTGGATGGTTCTAACTATCTAAAAGAACAAGGTAGTTAATGATGACTATGCGGTTTTTCCCTTTGCTTTCAATGTTTTCCTCATATACAATCTTAGGTATGGACAAGAGCTTTGAGGAGAAACTTAGGAGTCGTTTTGAGCACAGCCTTTCCGCGATAAGCGTTAAAGCGGTAGAGAGGATGGAGGTCGAGGTGGAAGTCGACAACAAGAGGCGCAGTGCCGAGCTCTTCGAGGCTGTCATCAAGGGGGATGTCTTCCGGTTGTATGTGAGGATTGTGCGGGTGAATAAGACATTCTTCAAAGAGGAGGAGCTCTATGAGACATATGAGCTTGACAGGCTTCCATGCCCTAAGTTCACTTTGAAGAAGGTGCTCTTCCTCATAAAGGAAGCAGGATATGATGTGAAGCCTTCCCTTTTCTATGGAGAGAGGGAGAACTATCCGCTGGAGAAGACTGAGATAAGGCGGGATGAGAAAGGCAGGGCAAGATATCTTCTCTCCTTAAGGACATTCAAAATCGATGCACTCCGTCTGAATCTTTCATATAAGGCGTATGGGGAAGGGGAGTTCTCGCTATCCATCTCCCTCAAGACGACGGAACTGGTGGATGTCGGGGCTCTGAGGTATCTGAATCTCGGCTCCTATGATTACGTGCATGAGGTCTCCAAGGACAAGAAGGAGGCGATCATAGGATATCTTACCATGCTCTCATCTTTTGCCATGCATGCCGGCCTGGAGATTTTCAACATAGTCGATTACATGAGCATCATAGAAGTCATGCAGGAGAGGGATAAGAGGAAGGATTTCATTTATTCCATCGACAAGCATAAGTCATCGTTTGCACTCAGCCATCCGAATTTCGGGGGAGAATCATATTCAGATTACGGTCTTGTCTTGACCCCTCTGGATTTTGCATGGTATCTCGATGGCTTTTCAGATACGGACAGCCAGAGGGAGGTGTTCTTCTCATATTATGATTCATTGATGAATGAAGAGGAGAAAAGCGATGAGGAGCGCTATCTTGAAGTGCTCGGCCTTAAGAAAGGTGCGACAAGGGATGAGATACAGAAGGCCTATAAGGATATCGTACAGCGCTTCCATCCCGACAGGATATCCTCATTAGGCCTTGATCCCTCGTTCACATCCTTTGCGAATGCTCAGATGCAGAGGGCTAATGAAGCATATGATGCATTGAAGAAGATGATTACTTCTTAGCACTTACCTTGCTGTTTGCTCTGATCCTCCCTCTTTTGCTCTGTATTACTATCGAGCCGGGAAGACCTGAGTTCTTTATATGCGCCTTTGCCGCATCTATGGCTTCCTTCTGCGTCTTGTAGTACTTTGTGACCCTCACATTGTCCCTTTCCTTCTCGAACCAGCCGTTCTCGCTTTTGAAGATGTATCTGACCTGTTTCGTCTTTGCTCTGACTTCCTTTTCCCCGTCATCTTCGATTATCTCCTCGACAAGGTCTTTCTCTTCCTTTACAAGGGGAAGTTTCTTCTCCGTATCCTTTTTCATGAGGTCTTTCTTCTCTTCTTTCTTCACCGCAGGGACCTTCTTTTTCTCTGTAAGAGCAGGAACCTCCTTCTTCTTTTCCATGATTTCCTTTTTTTCCTCTCCCATGGTGTTCTCCTTTTCAAAGATGTATATTCCAAAGTATATCACATTTGCTAATATGGGATTATGAAAAAAGTCCTAGTCGGCCTCTCCGGAGGCATAGATTCATCGGTTGCCGCATATCTGCTCAAGAGGGATGGCTATGAGGTCGAGGGTGTCACGATGCTCATATGGAAGAAGGACAGTCCTTATCCTGCGCCTGTCTCTCCCAACAGCTGCTACAACCCCAATAAAGCGGAAGAGATAGCAAAGATAGGGAAAATCGCAGAGAAGATAGGCATCAGACATCACGTGATAGACTGCTCTGAGCTCTATGAGAAGAAGGTCCTCGACAACTTCAAGAGTGAATACATGAATGCACGCACCCCGAATCCATGCATATGGTGCAATGCCCTGATAAAGTTCGGAGCGATGGTCGATGAGGCCAGGAAGAGACTTGATTTCGATTATTTTGCAACCGGGCACTATGCACGCATCGTGGAAAGAGGTGGAAGATACGCAGTACAGAAGGCTGTCGATTTGAAGAAGGACCAGTCCTATTTCCTCTCCCGTCTGAGCCAGGAGCAGCTGAAATCGACCATCTTTCCTCTTGGAAGTTATACGAAAGAGGAGATAAGGAGAATCGACTGCTCCCTTGGGTTCCATCAGGAGGGGCAGAGTGAGAGCCAGGACTTCTATGGCGGGGATTATACGGAGCTGCTTATGAAGGATGATGAGAAGGGTGATATAGTCTTCAAGGATGGGAGGAAGATGGGTGAGCATGATGGATTCTGGCACTATACCATCGGACAGAGGAAGGGGCTTGGCATTGCATACAGCGAGCCTCTTTATGTCATAGCTCTGGATGCCGGGCGCAATCGTGTCATCGTGGGGCCCAGGGAGGATACGATGAGCACGAAGGCTGTCTGCAGGAACATAAACTATATGGCAGATACATCGTTTTCCTTGCCTGAGTATTCAATCAAGGTCAGAAGCACATCCCCCGGCTCCCTTGGAACTGTCAGGCAGATAGGGGATGATGAGGTCGAAATAGAGTTTCATTATCCCGTGAATGCCATAACCCCTGGGCAGAGCGCCGTAATCTACTCAGATGATGTCGTTGTCGCCTCTGCAATAATAGATTCAGTCGCGGGGTAATCTTTATTTGCTATTTCCGTGGAAAGCATTTATCATGATAGGAGTTTAGGAGAATTGCTATGCGTGTTATTATTGAACCGGATTATGAGAAGATGTCCTTATGGGCGGCAAGATATATTGCTTCCAGGATCAAAGAACATAACAGGAAAGAGGAGAGGCCTTTCATCCTCGGCCTTCCGACAGGATCCAGTCCTATAGGAACATACAAGGAGCTGATCAAGATGAACAAGAACGGCTTCCTTTCATTCAAGAATGTCGTCACATTCAACATGGATGAATATGTAGGTCTTCCAAAAGACCATCCTCAGAGCTACTGGACGTTCATGCATGAGAATTTCTTCAATCATATCGATCTTCCGAAAGAGAATATAAACATGCTTGACGGGAATGCCCCCGATTTGAAAGCGGAATGTGAGAGATATGAGGAGAAGATCAGAAGCTATGGAGGGATAGACCTCTTCATGGGAGGAATCGGTGCGGACGGACACATCGCATTCAATGAGCCGTTCTCTTCCCTCTCCTCCAGGACAAGGGAGAAGACTCTTACATATGATACGAAGGTCATGAACTCCCGTTTCTTCGATAACGATATCACAAAGGTCCCGTCTACAGCCCTTACTGTAGGAGTGGAGACTGTGACGGACAGCAGGGAGGTCCTTGTCCTTGTGAACGGACATAACAAGGCCCGAGCCCTTGCCGCTACAGTCGAAGGGTCTGTAAGCCAGATGTGGACCTGCTCCGCGCTCCAGATGCATAAAAAGGCGATAATCGTATGTGATGAGCCCGCATGCGGAGAGCTCAAGGTCGATACATACAAGTATTTCAAGGATATCGAGCAGTCGCACCTCGATCCTATGTCGATTGTCTGAAGTGCGTCCTATGAGGGTTGTCGTAAAAAGGCAACCCTGTTTTTTTCTCTGAAAGATTACAGGATTATGAATAAGAGCTTGAAATTCGGTATTGTCGGCCTGGGGGCCATTGCGAGGATACATGCAGCTGTCATCTCTTCGATCGACGGGGTGGAGCTGACAAGCTGTTTCCATAAGGATGGAAGTAAGGCGGATTCCTTTGCCTCCGAGTACGGGGCAGCTGGTTACTCTGATTTTGATTTGTTCCTCTCTTCAGGCATCGATGCGCTTGCCATCACTACACCTAGTGCGATACGTACGGAGTATGCCATACCCGCCCTTGAAAGAGGAATCAGTGTGATAGTGGAAAAGCCGATGGATACCGATGTCAGAAGGGCTCGTCTCATGATCGACGCCGCTGAAAAAAGCGGTGCAAGGCTTGCCGTCATATTCCAGAACCGCTTCTCCCCTCTGAACCAGGAGATAAGGAAGGCCGTATCAAGAGGCCGTCTGGGCCGTAGGATGCTCTCTTCCTGCTATGTCAAATGGTACAGAAGCCAGGAGTATTACGACTCAGCTCCATGGAGGGGGACGAAGGCTCTTGATGGTGGGGGATGTCTGATGAACCAGGCGATACACGCCCTTGACCTGCTGCTCTCCCTTTCCTCTCCTCTTTGCGAGGTCTTTGCGTATTCAGCTCTTCTCAATCATGAGAGGATGGATGTCGAGGATACTCTCGTCTCCTCCCTGCGCTTTTGTGATGGAAGCATAGGATCTCTCGAGGCCTCCACTTCATCATATCCCGGATGCAAAAGGAGGATTGAGCTGACGGGAAGCGACGGGACGATCATCGCAGAAGACGATCATATCATCACATGGGACTTCAGGAACATGGAGGATGAAGACTCGGAGATTCTTGCAAGGTTTTCATCTCCATCTTCTTCAAGTGCATCATCCCCTGATGTTGAAATACGCGACCACAGGGCTGAGTACATCGATTTCATTGATTCCATACTCTCAAACAGGAAGCCCCTCGTAGATGGGAGTGAAGGGCTTGAATCCCTTATGGCGGTAAACGCGATTTATGAGAGTGCCAAGAAGGGCGAGCCTATCAGGCTTGAGCCCTGATGCCCATATCCTCAGCTACTTTTATCACAAGTGCGGGGTCGTCGGTCATCACCGAATCGACTCCCATCGAAAAAAGCTCTCTCATGCTCTTCTCATCATTTATCGTCCAGACCATCACCACGGCACCTCTTTCATGCATATCCCGTACGAAAGAAGGATTTACGATGGTGATTCCCGCCTGGGAGCGTGGAATCTGGAATATAACCTTCCTGCTGAATTTTTTTGGGAGGAGGTGGAGCTTCTGTCTTAATACAAGGGGAACGACCTCTCTCGTCGTTATGCTTGTCATTATATCCGGAGCCTTTTTCCTCATCAGGCTCAGGTTCCTGTAATGGAATGATGCGCATACGACCCTGTCCTGGGCGTTGTTGCTCCTTATCACACGTATGAATTCGTCTACGATGGTAGTATCCTTGCTTTTCAAATCTACATTGAAGCGCTCATCGGGGCATGCTTTCAAAGCCTCATCGAGTGTGCAGAGCCTGACTCCCTTGCCCCTGAATGGATAGCTCATTCCCCCGTCCTTGGTGAAAGTGTATCCTGCATCATATTCCAGAAGTTCCTCATATGTATGGCTTTCAATCGTGCCGCTTCCATCTGTGTTCCTTTCCAGTGTCGGGTCGTGCCAGATCACCAGAGTCCCATCCTTGCTCAGATGTACATCCGTCTCGATGACATCGATTCCCATGCCCACTGCACTAAGGAATGCCGGCAGTGTGTTCTCCGGATAGTTCCTGCTGTCCCCTCTGTGTGCGATGACACGTGGCATGGGGTCCAGGAAACTAATAAACTTCCTCATCTTCTTTCCCTCTGTCATTTCCGTCCTTGTAGATTTTTATCTTCTCCACTTTTCTGAATATCTTCTCAAAACGCTGCAGCTCGCTCTCTGAAAGACCTGCACGCTCTATGATGTCCTCAAGGAGCTGCTTTGTCCATTTCTTCTCCTCGTCCCATTTGAAGTATGAGATCCTCTCCAAGTGCCCGACCATTTCATCACCTGCTTTAAGCGTCCTCTCATGGTCTACAGAGACAAGTCCCTGCTTGTATGGTTTTGATGCAAGGAAAAGCTCATATGCTATGATCTGCACTGCCTGAGAGAGATTCAGGGATGGAAAGAGGGGGCTTGTAGGGATCGTCACGATGGATGAGAGCATGTTCACCTCATCGTCCCTCAGCCCGTCTGCCTCGCGTCCGAATACTATTGAGATCTTACCTTGGGGGAGATCAGAGAGCTTCTCCGCCAGCTGCGAAGGGGAGTAGGCGCTCATCTTCCTAAGCTTTCCTCTCCTTCTTGTCGCTCCGACAGTGAAGGTGCTGTCCCTGATCGCCTCCTCAAGCGTCCTGAACTCCTTTCTTCCAAGGTATATGTCCTTTGCGTGCAGTGCAAGTGTCGATACCCTGTTCTCATCATACACCCTGTCTGTTACAAGTGTCAGATGAGTCAGCCCCATTGTCTTCATGGCCCGGCATACGGAGCCGATGTTCGCCCCGTCCTGGGTATCTACCAAAATGATTTCAATCCTGTTCAAATATGATTCGTCCATATATCTGGATGATAGTTAATATTGTAAATTTCTTCCATAGAGGATAACATTTACCCATGGAGAAATGGGATATACATTATCTGAGGCATATCAGGAACATCCTTACGGTTTTTGCGATTGCCATACTCGTCTTTGTACTCAAGGCGGGAGGGGAGATAATAATCCCGTTTGTGATCTCGGTATTCATATTCCTGCTTGTAAACCCGATGCTCAATAAGCTCGACAGGCTCAAGGTGCCGAATCTTCTTTCCATCGTCACAGTACTGGTCATTGTCGTCCTTGTATTCGTTGTCTTTGTGTATACCGTCTTCCAGATGGTCAACACCCTTCTAAGCAGGATAGGTACATATGCCGAGAGGGTTGCGGAGTTCGATGCATTCATAAGCGTCTATCTTGCCCGTCTTTTCGATGCAGATCCCGAGGGCTATTCGTTCCTCGCCTCCCTCAACATAGACTGGCTATCGCTTCTCAGGGGCTACCTGACATCTTTCTCCTCCCGGTTCCTCGGCATCATGAGCGATGCGATGATGTGCTTTGTCTACCTGTTGTTCCTGCTGATGGAAAGGAGGAGCTTCGCCCCGAAGATGATGGCGATCCTCACAAGGGACAAGGGGGAGAGGTTCACAAAGCTTGCGATGAAGATGAACCGTCAGGTATCCAAGTACATCTTCCTCAAGATAATAATAAGTGCCGCTACAGGCGTGATGTTCTATCTGGTTTCAGTTCTCACCGGACTCGATTTCGCACTCGTATGGGGAGTCCTTGCATTCGTTCTCAATTTCATTCCGACAATCGGAAGCATCGTTGTGACCGTGGGGACCATCATAATGGCTATCATACAGTTCATGCCTCAGTGGGGCTATATAATCTATGTCGGCATAATGATGGTGAGCATCGAGATGGTGATCGGAAACATCATAGATCCGAAACTCCAGGGAGTGCAGCTCAATATAAGCCCGATAATGATTCTCGTATCCCTTGCTTTCTGGGGGTATATCTGGGGGCTGGTCGGAATGTTCCTTGCTGTTCCCCTGACCTCGATGATGCAGATCGTATGCGCCAACATCCCGGCTTTGAAGCCTGTCGCCATCTTCCTCTCCACGGGTAAGTTCCTCTCTTTTGGAAGGAAAGAGGATAAGAAGGGCAGGAGGAGGAAGAAGGAGAGCAGTGAGGATGACGAGTCGTTTGATGTCGAGATGCCTATCGGGAAGAACCCTGATGAGGCCGATGATGATTTCAACGACTAGCCTTCTTCTCCATCGATACTGCGATTCCTACGAGGGTTATCAGCGTTCCATATAAAAGCACGGGTGTGAATGTCTCATAAAGGACATAGTCCACTGCAAGGGCGGCAAGGATCTGTCCAGAGGAGAGAAGCAGTGCCGAGTATACGGCAGGGATCCTGGGTATCACGATGTTCGTGTTCACAACTACGATGCAAGCTAAAAGCCCTCCCATCACCATCGTCAGGAAAGACGCATCCCTCATGGCCCTGAATCCAGATATGGTAGTCTCTGGAAAGAATATGAAAGCGTAGAGAAGGGCTCCTGCAAGGCCTGAGATCACATTCATCCTTGCCGAGTAGAAAGGACCCTTTGCATTTGCAAGGGATGAGTTGTATACCATCTGCACCATTGTCAGGATTCCTGCGAGGATGGATGGGAATATGTAGAGGTTTATACCCTCTCCTCCGAAGAAATAGATCATGATGCCGATCAAACATATCAAAAGGCTGATGATACGCCTCTTTGTTATCTTCTCCTTCTGCATGCCCATCAGTCCCGTCATATCGAATATGAGACCTGAAAGCGACTGTCCGAACACAGCTCCAGCCATTGCGATGGTAGCTCCCGCTCCTGAGACGCTGATGTAGTTCAGGGAGATTATCGCAACCCCGAAGAGCCCTCCGAAATAGTGTCTGTACCATTTGACCTCACGCTTGGGAGGGTTTATAAGGCTGCTCTTTCTTCCAAGGAGCATGATCGCCTCAAGGGTCATGATACCTACGATCTGGTTGATTATCAGGCTGACTTCACTGCTTGTGAGCTTTCCTGCCTCCGTATTGAATGTGACCATTACCGAGATGACGGCACCGGTAAGGAATGAGATTATGTAACATAGGCTTTTTCCCATGCGTAAGAGTATACAGAAATCCTTAGCCCCCTTCTAGCTCAAAGAGCCCTCATATTCTATAATCGAGGCATGACCGTTGTATGTTTAGACCTTGAAGGGGTGCTTGTGCCCGAGATTTGGATCAGCTTTGCTGAAGAGACAGGAATAGAGGAGCTTAGGAGGACGACACGTGATGAGCCGGACTACCATAAGCTGATGAGATACAGGATGGACATCCTCAGACGAGAGGGGCTTGGACTGAAGGATATACAGGCCACGATTGCGAGGATCAAACCTCTTGACGGAGCGAAGGAGTTCCTCGATAAGCTCAGGGAGCTTACCCAGGTCATAATCCTTTCTGATACCTTCGAGGAGTTCGCAAAACCCCTTATGAAGCAGCTTGGATGGCCGACGATCTTCTCAAACAGCCTCAAGATAGGGGATGACGGGATGCTTGAAGACATCATCATGAGGCAGGAGGAGGGGAAGATGAAGGCGATAGAGGCGCTGTCTTCCATCGGCTTCAGGACCTTTGCCGCCGGGGACAGCTATAACGATCTTAGGATGATCAGGAAGGCGGACGCAGGATGTCTCTTCAGATCTCCCGTGAATATTCTTGAGGAGAATCCCGATTTGAAGATCTTCAATACCTATGACGACTTCCTCTCTTTCATAAAGGAAAACCTGAAGTGAAGAAAAGCAGAAAGCTGACAATCTCCATCATACTGCTTCTCATATTCATGACCGTGGGTTATCTGCTTCTGCTCCTGGCATATTCCGGAGCAAGGTGGATCGCCCTTATCGTATTCCTGGTGTATATCTTCGTCGTCTATTTCCTCATAAAAACGACAAGACCTCTGATAAAGGCTTTGAAAGAAAAAGAGAAATACACTTGACCCTGCGTAAAACCTATTGTATTTTACAGTAACAAGAATGCACCGATAATCAACGGGTGTTCTCTGTCAAGAAGCATGGGGGATGCACCCCGATGTATGATTGGCTTTGGTAAAGGGGGCTGATAGAATGGATGCTTTTACTCAGGAGATGCAGGAGAAGCTCTTGAAAGAGAGGGACGAACTGCTGAAGAAGTTGAATTCGGAAGAGGATAACTTCCGTCAGGAGGCGTTGTCCGCATCTGGAAGGGATTCCAGCGACTTAGCAAGTGATGATGCAGCTTATCGCAAGATGGAGGCGCTGAACGCCATGGATGCCAAGAGATTGAAATCCATTGAAGGTGCTCTCAAAAGGATAAGCGAGGGTAAATACGGTATCTGTCTGCAGTGCGGCAAGAAGATTCCTGAAGGTAGGCTCAGGGCGATTCCTTCCGCAGTGCTCTGCATTGAGTGCAAGACAGAGAATGAGAAATTAGGTATGTGAGATGTCAAAGGCCGTAAAAGGCCTTTTCATCTTTAATGTGCGTGTATTCCCCGTGTCCTGGAAGGACAAGGGTCTCATCATCGACAGTATCTAAAAGCATTCTTATTGAAGCCATCAGATCATCATGGCTTCCTCCCGGGAAGTCGGTTCTGCCATAGGAGGACTTGAATATGGTGTCTCCTGAGAAGAGTACGTGCTCTTCTTCGTCGTACAGGCAGACCGAGCCTCTTGTATGCCCCGGAGTCCTTATCACCCTGAAGTTCAGGATTTTTTCTTTGTAGAATGAATAACTGCCTGGGATTTCATCGAGGTATGGTTTGAATGCTCCAAGCATGAACGGAAAGCCGTGGGAGAGGAGCTCTATATTCCCTTCTCCTTTGTTTCGGAGGAAGAAGTCGTCATTCTCTTCAACAAATATCTCAGCCTCCGGGAATTCCTTTTTGAGCTTTCCCAGCCCCATGACGTGATCGAAGTGTGCATGCGTAAGCAGTATGTGTGTAAGCTCAAGGCTGTTTTCTTTTATGAAGCCTATGGCCCTCTCAATCTTGTCGGGGGCATCTATGAGGATGGCTTTTCCTCCATACTCATAAACTACATATGTGTTTGTTGCAACCTCTCCGAGTGTGAACGGCTGTATCTTCATCTTATCTGTTTGAATAGTTCACCTGGCAGACTCTTCCGTTGATCTCTTTTCCATTGAGCACTTCTATTGCCTTGTTGCAGTTTTCTTCGCTCATCGTGATGAAAGAGTACTTGTCGTGGATGCGGATCGAGTAGATGTCATCCCTTGTTATTCCAAGTTCATTCTGCAGTATCTGGGAAAGGGTCTTCGCATAAAGATGCTTCATCTTGCCCACATTGAGGTAGAGTGTCTTCGCCCCTTCAGGGATGATTCTCTCCTCCTTCTTCTGTGGAGCAGGAGAACTCTGGCTCTCTTCCTTCTTTTCCTCTGCCCTTGCGGTCCTGTCCTTCCTGTATTCGTTGTTCCTTGGTTTTCTTTCCTGATGGGAATGTCTTGCAGCGAACTCCCTGAGAAGGTATGCGGAGAAAGCGCTTCTGGTGAAGAAAGGAACATTCTTCTTTATAAGCTTCTTTATTTCTTCAAGCTCTTCAGGCCTGCTGGCTGCATCGTTGTTGATTCTTCCTACGATTTCCTGGATTTTCACCTCTAGCTCTCCAAGATTGAGCTCATTGGAATCTTTGTCCATAAAAATTAATTAAATACTCCTAAAATAATGAATTAGCTGATTTATTCCGCAGTTTGCAGCGGTATGATGGAAAGGTTTATCAGCCTCAGAAAGGATATAATTTCTCTTCTCTCTTTGTCAATTTCAAAAACACAATATTTCTGTCTTCTGGATTTTATGTTATTTTCTTTCTGATGAGTAGTGACACGGAAATTCTTCTTAAGAAGAAGAGAGGGCTTTTTTCTCTTCTCGCACGGACTGTAATCGCAGATTCCTATGAGCCTGTTATCGGCAACAGACTCAGAAATGAGATACTTTCCGCCATGGAGGATGAGAAAGATAAGGAGCTGAGGATGGCATCCATCTCTTCTTCCATGGCTCGCAGGGAGAAGATAGGACAGGCCCTTGATGCGGCAAGGGAGAAACTCTCTGTATTGAGAAGTGAGGAGACCGAGGCCCGCCTCAGACTCGGCCTTGTGCTCTTTGAAGCGAGGAAGGACGGGGCTCTGGATGGCAGGATAGACTTCATGGAGGAGGATTATGCGACATATATCCGTCTTCAGCAGCAGAGCAGAAGCCCCATAAAGAGGGTCCTGACAAAGATAGACCTATCCGGCTTTGAGAAGGACTTGGCAAACAGGTATGTCTCCTATTCCAAGGAGCTTTTCTCCAGAGGCCTTGAGGATCTTGTCGAAGGAGGGGAGTTCGATGCACTGAAGGACCGCATCCTTCTGCTTGGGAGGAAGATCGAGGCCCAGGAGAATGCGGAGAGCCTCCTAGAGGGGAAGCTTGAGAGTGAGATAAGTCAATACGGAGAGGGGTATGAGGAGAAAGAGTCCTCGCTTCCTGCCATGATGGAGGGCTATGGCTCATACCTCTTTGAGAGCGGACAGAAATGGATAGATCAGGATACCCCCGATGACATTTTGGACATCATCAGCGAGATTTTGGAGGTTGAAAGAGCCATCGAGGAGGCAAAGCGCATTGAGAGGACTGAAGATGAGAGGAGGAAAGCCCTTGAAATCGATGCCCTGATAAACGACTCACTCTCCCGCATTGATGCCTTGGAGGAGGAGAGGAAGCGTATTGATGATAAAATAAATGAAATCAGACGTGAGATAAAGCAGATGGAGGAGGAGAAGAACTCTTTGCTTGGAATCTCATCAGAACGGAGCGGGCTCTGAGAAAGTCATCTCCTTCTTTGTCCTCGGGTGTGTTATCGTGATCCTCAGCGCATGAAGCATCAGACGCTCATTCTCTATGTAGTGCCCGTAGAGCCTGTCTGAAAGTATCGGGTGCCCGATGAAGGCCGAGTGCAGTCTGAGCTGATGGGTCCTCCCTGTCTCAGGGGAAAAGAGCACGCGAGTGGTGAGTATCTTGTCCTTCCACTGGTAGGAGAGCACCTTGAAACGGGTTATCGCCCTTTTACCGTTCTCATAATCTATTATCTGATAGGGTCTGTTATCTACATCGAGACGCATCGGAGCATCTATGATTCCTTCCTTCTCTTCGACTCTTCCATCTAAAAGCGCTTCATACTCCTTATGTATGTTCCTTCTCTCAAAGTCCATCGAGAGTGTGCGGTGGGCCTCCCTGTTCATTGCAAGGACCATGATTCCCGATGTGTCCATGTCGAGGCGGTGTACGAACGGGCTTACGGGAAGGTCGGGGAATATCTTCTTAAGACGCTCAGATGCACTGTCAAGCTTCTCGATCCCCTTTCCCGGCGCCGACAGCAGTCCCGAGTCCTTGTTGATGACTGCAATATCCTCATCCACATATACAAAGTCGAGGCCGAGCATCCTCTTTATGATCTTCCTGCATCTCGTTTCGCATGGTTCATAGCAGAGCCCCTTTTTCCTCTCTTTTGTATCAGGACCGTAGTAGAACTCCGTGAAGCCAAGGATCTTATAACCCTTGCGCATGGCATGGTTGAGGACTTTTATCCCCGCACAGTCCCCGCTTCCGGTGCTCATCCTCGTGCCCTGGACATCCTTGAGAGTGAATGTGTTCCCGTCTATGTCGGTAAAGAGATGAAGATCTGCAAATCTCTCTGCGTATAGCTTCGAACGTCTTCTCCTCTCCTCATCATCGATCAAAGGATCCTTTACTTTCTCATCGCTCTCTTTTTCCAGCGCCTTGAATGCGTTTATGCTGTATGTGGGATTGACATATCCCGGTACCTGATGGTGTCCTTCGGCTAGTCCTGAGAAGCCTCTGAGAACGACACGTTCACTTTCTTTTGTGAGTGCGATCAGGATGGCGAACATCAGCCCCTTCCTCTCTCTGATGAGGTTGGCGCTTCTATATTCGTCACATGGAGGGAATGAATAACTGCCGCTTTCCTTAAAATGCCTTATCATGGCATCTTTTTCCTTCAGCACTGCTTCTGTCACTAGGGAAAATGGCATTCAACCTCCTCTTGCATTGAGACAAAAATAGCTAAGTCCTCGGAAGAACTTAGCTTCTTTTCATACCGGCAATCGGACTTGAACCGATACAGGATCGCTCCCGGTAGATTTTGAGTCTACTGTGTCTACCATTCCACCATGCCGGCATAAGCATATCCATCTTAGCAAAAAGAAGAAGGTAGGTAAAGGGAAAGATTGCATACATCTATTCTTTGGAGTATTCTGAATTCATGTTGAAAAGGGTTCTGTCTTTTATTCTCGTTGCATCGCTTTCCTTACTGCTTTCTGCTGAGAGTCTTCCTCTTTCAGATGATTACTTTTTCACAAGCGACATCCCTGTGACATATGGGGATGCCTCTTTCAGGGAGAGGATACTTGAGAGGACGAAAGGGGAGAGGGACCCGATCGGACTTGTCCTGACAGGAGGAAGCGCACGAGCCCTTGCCCATGTCGGCGTACTTGAATATCTGGAGGAGATGGGTATCGTCCCTGATTTCATCGTAAGCAATTCGATGGGGTCGATCATCGCACTTTTATATGCCGCAGGTCTGGAGCCTGGGCAGATAACAGATTTTTTAAGGATAGGGGACCTGTCCAACTATTTCAGCCTGACCATACCCAGCAGCGGAGGAATCCTCGACCCCTCGGGATTCAAGAGCCTTGTGGAGTCCATTGTCGGGCCGGATCTCAGGCTTGAGGATCTGGAGATCCCTGTGATGGTCGTATGTGATGATCTTGTGACTAAGAGGGAGATAAGGATCGCCGAGGGGGATTTCGGTGATGTCCTCATTGCATCTTTCGCCCTTCCTGTATATTTCTCTCCCCAGGAGTACAACGGGCATATCCTCCTTGATGGAGGGGTTAAGAGCCTTGTCCCGATTGATACGGCATATGACTACAGCGATACAGTCATAATATCAACGACATTCTATGACCTTGACACAATAAACCTCCTTAATCCGATAACAGTGCTCAACAGCGCCTTTGATGTCGGAAAAAGGCAGAGGGCCTCTAGTGATATGAAGAGGTATTCAGGATATATCTGGATACGCTGCAACGTGGAGCAGTTCTCTTTCATGGATTTTGCAAAAGCAGATGAGATGGCCGCCATCGGCTATGAATCTGCAAAGGAGCAGAGCGATGCCCTCAGCACCCTTTATAAGAGCGGTACGGGGGAATTCAGATTCCTCAGGGCCTCCTATAGTGAGAACTTGAAGAGAGCGAAGAACAACATCTATTATTTCGGCAGGGTGGAATCCCATGAGGTCGTGAATAACTTAATGCTCGGCTATAAGAGCTATGAAGGGGATGAGGGCTATCTCAATGAATCCCTGACACTCGGTTTGGAATACAGCATGCGCTACCGCATGGTCGAGCTGGAGACGCTTATCGGATATGCCTTCAATACCCATAGCGGATACTACGGAAGGAACGGACTGGCATTCGACCTGGGGCTCAAGCTCTATCCTCTCGAGCGGCTCAGACTCTCTTTTGACTTCAATTCCTCCTGGTATGGTTTCAAGTCATGGGTTCCTGACATCTATGCCTCCGAGTCACTCGATTTCAAGATCTGGATGCTTCCTGATGTCTTTACCTTAAGCCTTACTGAAGGGTTTGAGTATTACAGGAGTCAGACCCATGAGCCCAGGTCCATATATCTTTTCAATGTGGCTCTCAACGGTGAGTATGAGAGCATGATATGGCTTATGAACGCCTCCCTTTCATATATGATCGGAGCAGAAGGCTTTGGCAGTCCTTACGGGCAGTATGTAGGTGCGATGATGGATAACAGGGTGCTCCTTCCGCTCTCTTTCTTCATTGATGCATCGGCATCCATACGTATCAGGGCTGATGGGAAAAAGAGCGGGGTGCCTGTATTTGTAAAGGATGGTTTTGAAAGCAATGCCATCGATCCCTCTTTCGGATACTACAGTCCCGATGAGATGATAGCCTCCGTGATAGGTGTTGCCGCGGGCTATTCCCTTCCTCTCACCCCGACAGTCGCAGAGTTCCTCATCTTCGACAAGACGGAGTTCTCCGCATATTTCGACATGCTGCTCCTCGGCAGCAGTTTCCATTACTCGACGGGTGCTGAGATCCAGACGAATATGAGCCTTATCGGGCTTGTGGACCTTCCTCTGAGGCTCCGCCTTGGATACGACAGCCTCAGCAGAGGATTCGTTGGGTCCATCCTTTTCAGCACGAAGTATTAATGATCATGTTTTTTCAGCCAGGCCTCGTCATCTTTGGTGAGGTCTGTATCTATCTCCCGGGAATCGTACTCGTCTATCTTCTCTTCCCTTATGCTCAGTATTGAAGGATCTGTGAAATCCGGAAGAACGGGATAGCCTGGAAGTACGTCATCAGATGATTTTCCGTATTGTGCATTCTTCAGTTTCGGCAGTCCCGGACGGACGGCCATCATCCTGTTGCTGTTGACGGCATCGACCCACATGAGTCTTGTCTCAGGGTTTTCAAGACCGTCAACCATGCTTTCAATCTCATCTATGGAAAGCAGTGATGTGTTGGAGAACGGCTTTTCAAGTGCTTCTTTCAGCATTGAGACGGCATCTTTGACATGGCCGTATCTGAGATATACCATCGCATAGTGTATGTATGGGGCGGATGTGTTGGGCCTTACCTGCTGCATAAGCCTTTCAAGGGTTGCTCCCGCTTTTTCATATTCCCCCGATAGGATAAAGTAGATCGCCTGTATGTCTACCAGTGAGGCGTTTATGATCTTGTTCTGCACCGCCTCGGCAAGGGTCGCCCTGTATTTCTTCTTATCGTTCTTCGCAAGGTAGTATGTGCAGAGGTTGACATAAAGCGCGGCGTCCTTGTTCTTTTCCCTCTTTGCATCCTCTGCAAGATCAAGGGCTTTGTTCACATCCCCTTTGATCCAGTAGTACATCGAGAGTGCTGCCTTCGCCTTTCCCCTTGTATCCCTGAAACTGCTTTTTGATGCTTCCTCCAGACCCTTTCCGGCTGTTTCTATGTTTCCATGCTGCAGTACGAATGTCGCAGCTGAGACCGTATTGCTTTCACTACATCCGATCTGAAGGGCCTTTTCCATCATCATGACAGCCTTTTCCCTCTCTGCAGTGTTCTTCCTTGCAATTATCCTAGCTGCTTTCGTATAAAGGGCATTGCCTCGGTTGAGCACAAGGAGAAGCAAGAGGGAGATGACGAAGAGTATTAGTTTCGCCTCGGGGGAGGAGGCTGTGAAGAAGATGAATGCCACCATGAAGAATACTATGAGCACACATGCCGCAGTTCTATATTTTCTCATAATCCACCTGTCAAAATTCTGATATTTATCATATCATAAAACAGTATGTGTAACGAGAGGAAGATTCTGCTTCATGTTTGTTGTGGTCCATGTTCCACAAGCTCGATCGAACGCCTTCTGACTGAAGGCTGGCATCCTGTGCTCTACTTCTCCAACAGCAACATAGATACCCTGGAGGAGTTTGAGAAGAGGTATTCGGAGCTTTTGAAGGTTGCACGCATGAACAATCTTGAGGTGATTAAAGACATCTATGACCATGATGCCTGGCATAGGGCTGTAGCCGGATATGAGAGTGAAAGGGAGGGTGGAGAGCGATGCTCGCTCTGTTTTGCTTTCAACCTTGAAAGGGCGTATCTCAAGGCACAGGAGCTTGGAATTCCACATTTCACTACCACGCTCAGTGTCTCCAGATTCAAGAACTCGAAGACAATCTTCTCCATCGGTGGGAAGATGGAGGGGTTTGAGAAGATAGATTTCAAGAAGAAGGACGGGTTCAACCGCTCCATAGTGCTGTCGAAGGAGATTGGGCTCTATAGGCAGAACTACTGCGGCTGCGAGTATTCGAGAAGGGAGAGGGAGAAAGCGTGAGAAAGCTCTTTAAAGTCATAACATCGCGTCTTCTGTGGTCCGTTCTACTGATTGGATTCGAATTCTTCCTGATGGTCTATCTTGTGTTCTGGGCGGCATATGCAAGGGGATACTACATATACTTTGCCATATTGAGCGCCTTCGTCACCGTATTCGTGCTCACAAGGAAGGAAAGTCCATCATATAAGGTCGTCTGGATTGCCCTTGCCTCCGTATTCCCGACCCTTGGTGGAGTGCTCTATCTTCTCTTTGGAAACAAGAAGATAGGACACAGGGCGGAGCTTAGACTCAAGAATTACATAAACAGTCATCTGACGCTTTCAAAAGATGTCGAGGAGATGGATGAGACGAGGAAGCTTTTGCAAAAAGACGGGGATGTCAGGCTTGCCAACTACATCTACAACATGACAGGGCTTCCAGCATACAACAATACCAGTGCCGTATATTTCCCGACAGGGGAGGAGTTCTTCTCTGATATGTTCTCCTCCCTTAAGAAGGCTCAGAGGTATATATTCATCGAATATTTCATCATAGGGCTCGGAGAGGTCTGGAATAAGACGCTGGAGATCCTTAAATGCAAGGTTGAGGAAGGTGTTGATGTACGTCTCATCTATGATGATATGGGCTCGATAAACGCAGTCCCGATACACTATGAGAAGGTCCTCAGAAGCTATGGGATCAAGGCGAAGGTGTTCAATCCTGTAAAGCCGCATATGAATCCTCGTCTCAATTTCCGCGATCATAGGAAGATCCTCTCTATCGATGGGGAGGTCTGTTATACAGGGGGGCTGAATCTTGCAGATGAATATGCAAACAGGGAGATAAGGTTCGGCTACTGGAAGGATAACGCGATCAAAGTCGAGGGTGAGGCGTGCTTTTCCCTTACCAGGCTTTTCCTCGAGACATGGTGCAGCCTCAGCAAGGAGTCCGTGGACCTGGAGAGCTACAGGCCGCAGAGGAGGGTTGAAAGCGACGGCATCGTGCAGGTATTCGGTACCAGTCCGTTCTTCCCCGTTCCAATGGGGGAGAATGCATATCTCAATATCATAAACAGCGCGAGAAGGTATGTGTGGATCTCAACTCCGTATCTCATTCCTGATGATAAGCTTACAGATGCGCTATGCATGGCAGCCGAGAGCGGCATAGATGTGAGGATCGTGACACCGAACTACCCCGATAAGAAACAGGTGCATGAAGTCACCAGGAGCAACTATGAATACCTGCTCCAGGCAGGGGTGAAGATCTATGAATTCACACCGGGCTTTGTTCACTCCAAGATGTTCCTCTCCGATGATGAGAGGGCAATAGTGGGGACGACGAACCTCGACTACCGCTCGTTCTTTCTGCATTTCGAGCTTTCCGTGGCTTTCTATGGTTCAAGCATAATCACGGATGTCAAAAAGGATTTTGAAAAGATCTTCGACCTCTCGAAGGAGATGCAGGCGGGTGCGAATGAGAAAATAAATCCGATAAGGAAGGCTTTCAGATATTTTTATAAGCTTTTTTCACCTGCGCTCTGAAATTTGTGTTATATTATTGTTACTATGAAACAGAGCAATGTGATGGCAACAGAAGAAGGGCGTCGCGCCTATGAGGATATACTATCCGTTATAGCAGGACTTGATGACAAAGAAGAGATAAGGAAGCTTTTTGATGATCTTTTTACGGATGCCGAAGTTGCCGATTTCGTTCTCAGATGGCTTTTAATGGATGACCTCAAGAGAGGAAGGAGCCAGAGGGATATCGCAAGAAACAGGAACATCAGTCTCTGTAAGATCACCCGTGGCAGCAAGATGCTTAAAAAGAAGGACGGCTTCATGCGCGCCCTTCTATCTGAACGTTACGACGACCATCTGCATCTCTGATAGCAGCTTAATGCCGCTTCGATGCTCTTATCCATATCGTAGTATCTGTATTCTGCAAGACGACCACCTATTATGAGGTGCCGGTCCTTATCTGCAAGTTCCCTGTACTTCGAGTAGAGCTCTGTGTTCCTCGCATCCGATACGGGGTAGTAGGGCTCCTTCGTCTCCTCATAGCTTACAGGGTATTCCTCGCTGATCCATGTCACCGGGCTTTCCTCACGCAGGAAATGCTTATGCTCAATGATCCTGGTATAGCTTCTCTCATGTGATGTGTAGTTCACAACCGCATTGCCCTGGAAGTTCTCACACTCGATCCTCCTATGCTTGAAGATCTCCGAGCGGTATTCGAGTTTTCCGTATCTGTAGCCATAGAGCTCATCAAGACATCCCGTGTACAGCACTCTCTCCGAGATGCTGTCCCAATAGTCTTTCTCTTTCAGGTAGTCTGTCTCCAGTAGGACATCCGCACCCTCGATAAGGCCCTCGATTATAGCATTGTACCCTTTTTCAGGGATTCCCTGGTAGCGGTCGTTGAAGTAGTTGTTGTCGTAGATGAATCTTACGGGAAGCCTCTTTATTATCGAAGGAGGAAGCTCCTTGCAGTCCCGTCCCCATTGCTTTTCTGTATATTCCTTCACAAGCTTCTCGTAGATGGTTCTCCCTACAAGGCTGATCGCCTGCTCTTCAAGGTTCTCAGGCTCACCCTTTATCTCCTTTCTTTCCTCATCGATTCTTCTTTTCGCCTCTTCCGGTGTGATGATGCCGAACATCTTGGAGAATGTGTTCATGTTGAAAGGAAGGTTGTAGATCTCTCCATGGTAGTATGCAACCGGACTGTTTATGTAGTTGTTGAAAGAGGTGAACCGGTTCACGTAATCCCAGACATCCTTGTTGGATGTATGAAAGATATGCGCACCGTATTTATGTATGGAGATTCCGTCCCTCTTCTCCTGATAGACGTTTCCCCCGATATGGTTCCTCTTTTCTATGATAAGGACGCTTTTACCGTCCTTGATCGCTTCATGTGCGAAGACAGAAGAAAACAGTCCCGCACCTACCATGATAAAGTCGTAATGGTTTCTCATCTTCTCCTCTTTTTGCTCTTTTCCCTTTTGTTCTTTCTTTTGTCGTTGATCCTAGGTTTTGGAGAGCCGTCAAGCCTTACATCCCTTCCGTATGGCTGATCTTCCTCCCTATCCCTTCCTTTCTTTCCTCTTCTTGCTCTTTCGCTTATGCTTCTCTTTTTCTTAGAGGGCTCTTCCTCATGGGCTCTTGTCACAACAGGGCGGCCTTTGCTCCTGGAGAAATATTTCAATATCTTCTCTGCGACAGCGAAAGGTGCGTTCACAAAAGAGAAATCCTCCATGACCTCGATATCCATCAGGTCCTCGTCCCTGACACCGACCTGTTCTATGAGTGTGTTTGCAAGGCTCCTCTTTGTAAAGCCATCCCTGCGTCCACGTGCGATGAAGAGCCTTGTAAGCCCCTCCTCATCCACAGATGCAGGCTTTACCTTATCGAACTTGCCTTTGTTCCTCTCAGCTTTCTCATCCCGTACAGGCGTTATCTTCTTGTACTGGCTCTTATCGAGTTCATCCTTGTAGATAGACTCTATTATAGCAGCAAACGCCTTGAGTGGATCCTTCTCTTTTCCAAGGATGGAGTAGGCGATGGCCATGTAGTCCTCTTTAGGTTCGATTGCAACCTTTTCTTTCAAATCGAGGAGAATCTTCCTTCTCTTCGCCTGGATTACCTCATCCGGCTCTGGAACTCTCTCTTTCTCTATTTCCGAGGATGTGGCTTTCTTTATGAAGTTGAACCTTCTTGTCTCCCTCGGGGTTATGAATGTGATTGCAGTACCCTCATGTCCTGCTCTTCCCGTCCTTCCCACACGGTGGATGTAGATCTCCGGATCTTCAGGAATGGAGTAGTTTATTACATGTGTCAGCTCCTGTATGTCCAGACCGCGTGAGGCGACATCGGTCGCGACGAGGATTGAGAGCCTCTTTTCCTTCATCCTCTTGAGGATCACCTCTCTTTCCCTCTGTGAGAGGTCGCCATGCAGCGCCTGTGCATCATAGCCGCGGCTGATCAGCTTGTTTGCAATCTCCTCACACTGTACTTTCGTACGGCAGAAGATGACTCCATAGAAGCTTACCTCCCTGTCGATGATTCTTGTAAGCGCCTCGAGCTTGTCTGATTCCCTTACTTCAAAATAGATCTGATGGGTGTTCCTGCTGGAGATGTCTTTGATCTCCGTCCTCACAAGCTTATAGTCATGCATGAAGTTCTCTGCAATGGATAGAACCTGCTTAGGCATTGTGGCGCTGAACATCAGCATCCTCTTGGACTCGGGGGTGGCCTTGAGTATCTCTTCGATATCTTCGATGAAACCCATGTCGAGCATCTCGTCAGCCTCATCCAGTACTGCGAACTTCAAAGCATCGAGTTTGAGCGTTCCCCTCTTTATGTGGTCTAGTACTCTTCCAGGCGTTCCCACAACGACATCAACACCCTTTCTCAGTCTCCTGAGCTGGTTTTCCATGCTTGCTCCGCCATAGACTGGAGCAACCTCTATTTTCTTATCTCCTTTGAGGCTTATTATCTCTTCAGATACCTGGATGGCAAGCTCCCTGGTCGGGCATAAGATGAGAGCTTCAGGGACCTTCGAGCCCCCGTCAAGGGTCTCGATTATAGGAAGTGCGAATGCCGCAGTCTTTCCTGTTCCTGTCTGTGCCTGTCCTATCACTTCAGTATTCTCTTCTAAGAGCAGTGGAATACAAAGACGCTGTATTTCCGTCGGTTCTTCAAATCCCTTAGCCTTTAGGGCCTCAATGGTCTTGTCGCTTAGACCTAGTTTCTTAAATTCCTCTAAATTTTCCATAACCCGTGAAGTCTATATTATTAAAGAAATTAATGCAATATGTGAAAAATGATGAAACATGAACCCAGCCGATCTTTGCATAGAATGAAAGGTTGTCAAAATAATATAGAAGGTAAGGTTCTTTTATGACCACTTATGAAAAATCATGATAACTGTGTGTTTTTTTGCTTCAGCATCTCAAAAATTCTGATAAGTTGTTTTTAATCTCTTTTTTCATACTTGCTCTGAAAGAGCTGCAATAAGGTTTGAAAAGAGGGCTGAAGGAAGATGAAAATAGACTATGAAACTAGGTAAATCTTGACAGGAAAAAAATAAGCTATTTTTTTACAAGAGTGGAAAATGTTGAATCTTTACTGATTGTATTTATTTCTTATCTATTTATTTGTCTGATAGACTATGTATTTACTCTAAAAGCATAATCCGGCTGCATATTTGAAGATTGGATCTGCTAATCCTCATCAATCCTTTCAGATAGCAGGTTGATTCCTATTATCACTATTACAGCACCTATTGCCATCAGGAAAAGTGTATAGAACCGGTCAAGGAAAGACCTCTGGTCGTTTTCAACATATTCAGGACCAGAGAGATATACTTTGGCATGTATTGCGTCGATGTCTGAGGCTTTGAGGTTTTCAGCCTCCTCGGCAGCTATTACGAACACGTCTGAGAAATATCCATCCACAGCTTTCTTCGTCTTCTCTTCGCTCAGGGTATATGCATAGATTGTGATATGCTCGCTTCCATCCAGATTTGAAAAACCGAACATGTAGCATTTGAGGAGGAGGGAGAATATGACAAGCGCCACACCAAGTATTACCGTTATCGTTCCGACTGCTTTCTTCATAATGATGAAATATAACAGAAATGTTTGTGTTTTGTTTGTACGTTTTGTATCAGATCCGGAAATTCACTTCGATGTCAGGATTGTCGATTTCAGGATTCGTGTTATCGATCTGGAATCCCTGGATCGACACATCGCCGCTCTGCTGATTCAATCTCACCAGGAAGTAGTATCCTTCGCTCTCAAGGCCGAAGAGGTCCCTTTTATGGAATGCAGAGAAGATATACTCCTTATGGCGTTCCGACCAGGAGTTCAGAACCGCACCCTTATGATGATGTCCGGAGAAGGTGAGGGTGCTGCCGTTTTCATCTATTATCTTCAGAAGTGCATTACGCTCGTCTATGTCTGCGATTGTGAACTCGAAGAGGCTCTGGTCAAGACCTTTTGCTCCCAGAGGAACATGGGTGAGGATGATGTTGTATCCTGCCCTGTTGTTCCTCATTGCATCCTCCAGTGCCCTGAGCTGGTCGTGTCCGAAGATACGGAAAGAGCTGTTGAGTTTATAGATCATGGTATCTGAAATACGGTATGCCTCCATCGATCCTTGGCCGAATTCCTTCTCCCATGCTTCCACACTTGAGCCCTTGTTCGCATCATGGTTTCCCAGTGTGTATATTATCGGAGTTCCATCATCGAGCCTTTCCTTCATAAGAGATAGAAAGCTGTGCATGCTCTCATAATCGATATCCACGGCATCGTCTATCATATCGCCAAGGAGGAGTACGGCATCGACATCACTTTCTTCGATGAATAGGAGGAAGTTGTCGGTATTGCGCCAGATGTTCGAATCCCTCAGCTCCCTGTTCAGGTGTGCATCCGATATGACGATGAAATCGAGTGTGTCATTCCCATCCTTCCCGCTCTCTATCACGATGGGAAAGATGAAAGGATTATCATCAAGGCTCAGCTTCTCATCAAAGAGTGCGATGTCGCATGAGACTATGATCAGCGCTGTCGCTGCAAGCAGTATCAGTCTTTTCATAAGTCCACCTCATAGCCTAGGGAGAATACTATATCGCTTATCAGGAGCGTTGGACCTTCCATGTAGTCTGCGAGTTTGATGTGGCTGTCGAATATGATTCTCTGGTTGTAGAACCCTACAGCCATCCGTGTGCCGAATATCGGAATGCTCTGGAAGCTTTTTTCAAAGAAACGCTCTCCTGCGATGTAAAGAAGAAATGCAAATCCATCTTTGTCCACACCTGCCTCCAAAAAAAGGTTCGGGGAGAAGGAGTAGTGAAGCTCACTTGAACGGGTGGAGTAGGCCAGAGCACCTATCAGGCCTAGCCGGTAACGGACGGCAAAGCCGGAGAAATTCAGATCCTGTCCGATGTTGACTGAGAGGTTCGCCATTCCTCCGTCTGTGGCAAATGCATGGTATGCTGAGAGTCCGAAATCGAGCTTCAATGTCTTTGCAGGTGTCAGAGTGTATCTTCCAGAGGCCATAAGGGCCTTGTCGAAGGAAGAGAGGATGCCTGCCGCATAATCAGTGTCACGGACATATGCATCAAGCTCATAGGAATGTATGAACACGGAGTCATAACGATATGATCCCCCGAATCCGATTGTGGGGGATGAGAAGATGAAAGGACTTGAAAGCAGTATCAATAGTGTGATGGCACAGATCCTTTTCATACCGAACCGGTGGAGGATTATACTCTATCGGAGATAAAGTTCCAACCTCTATTTCGTCCAGAATTTCTTTGTAAAGAGAGAGAATACTGTAAAGAGCTCGAGCCTTCCTACGAGCATCAGGATTGAGAGCACCCACTGGAAAGGAGGTGCGAAATCATGGAATGATGTCGTGACTCCCATCCCTCCGATTGCAATCCCTATGTTTCCGATTGCCTGCATGACACTTGTCAGACATGTCACGAAATCCATGTTCGAAAGGGAGATCACCACAGTGCCGATCAAGGCGGTGATCAGATAGAAGCATACGAACCCTGCGATTGAGAGACAGGTGTCGGTATTGTATGTGTCATCTCCTATGCGGACGTTTGTGATGGCGTATGGATGATTCCTTTTTATCATGGCGTTCGTACCCATCTTGAAGAGCACTCGTATCCTTATGACCTTGATTCCCCCTCCGGTGCTTCCTGCACATCCTCCGATGAACATCATGAGGAACATCAGCATCTGCGGGAACATCGGCCAGAGGTTGTAGTTTGTGCTGTAGAATCCTGTTGTCGTTATGATTGATACGATCTGGAAGAATGCATGGCGTATGCTGTCATGAAGACCGAATACACCGTTTGCAAAGAGGTTCATCGCCGCAAGCATCCCCGATATGAATACGATTATGAAGTAGAGACGGTATTCCCCGTCCCAGAAGACCCTTCCGAACTTCTTCTGAAGCAGTTTGAAGTACAGTGCGAAGTTTCCGCCGGCAATGAACATGAAGATTATGCAGATCCATTCGACATAGGCGCTGTGGAATGTCTCTATCGACTGGTTAGTAGGTGTGAATCCTGCAGCTCCCATGGTACCGAACATGACTGTCAGGGAATCAAAGAGGTCCAAGCCTCCTAAATGCAGGAGTATGACCTGGACAGCACTTATTCCAAGATATATCAGCCAGAGCGACATCGCCGTGCCCCTGATCTGAGGTGTGAGCTTGTCCTTTGTAGGTCCGACGGATTCAGCCCCGACCAGCGCCGTTCCCTTTACGCCGAATACGGGAAGGACCGCAACGAACAATACGACGATACCCATACCGCCGAGCCAGTTCGTGAGGTTCCTCCAGAAGAGTATGGACATGGGGTGGTCTTCAACCACAGGTATTGCCGTCGCCCCGGTTGTCGTGAATCCACTCATGATCTCGAAGAAAGATTCAGCGTACGAGGTCGTGGTTCCTGTGAAATAGAGCGGCAGGCATCCGAATGCCGTTGCGATGACCCATGTGAGGGTTACGAATATGTAGCTGTCCTTTGTCGATATGTCCAGTATTTTGACTTTTCGTGTGAAAAGGATTATCAGAAGACAGAATATGAGTATCATCACTTCCGTCTGGATGAATGCCTTGAGGCTTTCCGTCTCACCGTAGTAGACCGCCATACCCGTAGGAATAAGCAGGATGGCATCTATGAACAGCATTATATATGCCAGTAGTTTGAAATCCGCTTTTAAATTCATTTAGACATTCGCTCCGAACAGTGCCTGCACAAGCTGTTGGTCCCTATGGGCCGCCGCTACGATTACAGTATCGTTTAGCGTGAAGGAGTATGCACCTCCCGGGATGAAGTTCTCCCCGTCCCCTCTCTTTATTCCTGCGATTATCACCTTTCCTTTGAGGTCGACATCCTTCAGGGCTTTGTCAAGGTATTTGAACTGCTCTCCGATTACGAACTCATATACTTCGAGATTCCCGTCGAAGAGGGTGTGCAGCGTTTCTATCGAGGAGCCCCTTAGATGGCGTACCAGCGTATCTACAGTAGCGTTTGTCGTGCTTATCGCGGCATCGATGTCCAGATGGGCGGCAAGCTGGATGTAGTTGTTGTTTGTCTTGACCAGGGAGATAACCCTCCTTACCCCCAGTCTCTTCGCATAGAGGGATGCGATGATGTTCAGCTCATCGTTCTCTGTAACGCTGATGACAAGATCGTTCTCATACAGCTTCTCCTCATCCCATATCGCCTCATCTGTCACGCTTGCGTTTATCACAAGGATCTCAGGAAAGAGGTCCAGGAACTCTCTTGCAATCTTCTCGTCCTTCTCTATCAAGGTGACCCTCTTTCGTTCCTGGGATGAGAATGAGGAGAGGAGGTAGCGTGTGATCCTAGTCGCTCCGATCAGGAGTATCTTCCGTATCCTTGTGTTGTCCATAGGGCCGTTGAGCTCTATGAAGACATCCTTGCTCTCCTCCTCGTCGACGATGATCGCTATCTCATCCCCGGCTTTGATGACAGAGTCTCCATAAGGGGTGAACACCTTGTTCTTCCTCCTTATTCCTGCAATGACATACTGTCCCGGAATCTCCTTTCTCGCCTCTATGAGGGTCTTGTCCTTGAAAGGACTGTCTTTTGTTATGCTGGTGGCAAAGAGCATGAAGTGTGCATCAGGAAAGGATACCACGTCCCTGAAGAGTCCGCTTCTTATTATTCCTGTAATCCTGTTTGCCGCCTCCTGATCCGGATTCACTATATATGATATACCAAGGATAGGGTGGTGTGATTCACTGCCAAGATAGCTTATGCTCCTGATTGCTGCAATCGTTGTCTTGACCTCTGGGAATTCAGAAGCGACTATTCCGCAGCTTACAAGGTTCGTCTCATCGTTGTCGGTGACTGCGATGACGGCATCCGCCTCTCTGACCTGGGCCTCCACCAGTTTCTCCACATCTGTGGCGCTTCCACAGACGGCCATGCAGTCCAGCTTCGATATCGCCTGCTGGCACCGCTCGGAACTTGAATCGAGGAAGATTACGTTCTTGTCCTCTTCAATGAGGTGTTTTGCAAGGCGGAGACCTCTTCGTCCTGCACCTATAATGACGACATTCATAAGCTCGATTATACAAAGGAGGTTATAGTAGTTCAAGAATGCGGCATACAAGTGCAATATAATTTGTCTGCTAATTTAATTCTTTACTATATAATAAATTATTTATTTTAGTGTATCATAATGACACATTTGCTGTTCTACATGTATGACGGGTGGGAGAAAAAATGGCACACAAAGATGGGGTTTTATCAGAGGGTGTATCATAATGACACATTCTGGGGTTGTGTTATTTTAATCAAAAATAATAATTCTTTATCATATAATAAATTAAAAAAGTTGGCACGCCGTTTGCAATATTGTTGGTGTAAACAAAAAAGTATTTAAGGAGGCCCGAAAATGGCAATAATGAAATATCAGAAGCACTACAACGATTTGGATGGACTGATCGATTCCATCTTCACAGGAGTGAAGATCCCACCTGTAGACATCAAGGAAAGCAAGACAGGATATGCGATAAGTGCAGAAATCCCTGGATACAAGGAAAATGAAATCAACCTCTATGTCGAGAACCACGTCCTCACACTCGAAGGAAAGAAGGAAGAGAAAGAGGATGAGAGCTCGAAGGATGGAAAGAAGTATCTTATAAGGGAGAGGGTCGTAAGGAACTTCAAGAGAAGCTTCACACTCCCTGAGGATGCAGATGAAGAGAAGGTCAGCGCCGCATTCAAGAATGGTGTTCTCGAGGTGGACCTTCCAAAGGTAGAGAAGGCACAGCCGAAGAGAATTGAGGTCAAGGCTAATTAAGGAGGCAGGACGATGAGATACTATATTCAGAGGGATTTCCCAAGCTTATTTGATTTCGACAACCTTTTTAACGACTTCTTCGAGTCAAGCAGCGACAGGTTCCCACCTGTGGATGTGTTTGAAACGGAAAACTCATATGTAATAGAAGCTGAGGTTCCCGGTTATAACGAGAACGACATCAAGATCTATTGCAAGAACAAGATCCTTACAATCTCATCCGATGCGGTTGAGAAGAAGAGGGAGGAAGGCTTCATAACAGAAGAGATCGCCCTTCCTGCTTTCTCAAGGAGCTTCCAGCTTCCTGATGATGCGAATGAGGATGATGTGAGTGCATCAAGTGCGAATGGAATCCTTACCATAACCATCAGCAAGAAGGAGAAGAAGGAGCCGAAGAGGATTGAGGTTAAAATCAACTGATATCCCGTAATATAAATGGACATCATACACATGACAGGGTCGTTTCCCATAACAGGTGACGGCCCTGTTTTTTTCTTATTTCAGACAAATTTGCGGCAATTCATCCGATTTGTAAGATTATGACATTGAAATAAGAATCCCCTTTTGCTAGACTTGTATACATGCAAAACAGGAAAAAACTACAACCGGGATTGCAGCTTGCTCTGGGATTTCTCCTCATAATCGCCGCCGGTGCGGTTCTTCTATATCTCCCGGTTTCCCATCAGGAAGGAATGGATGTGTCCTTCCTTGATGCATGGTTTGTCTCAACATCCGCAGTCTGTGTCACGGGGCTGACTCCGATAGATATATCAAAGACGCTTTCCCTCTTCGGTTCGACGGTGATGATGGTGCTCATCCAGCTTGGAGGTCTCGGCTATGCGTTCGTCGCCGTTCTGATCATTCGTCTCACAAGCGGCAGGTTCGATGTCTCCAGCAGCAATCTGCTGAGGGATTCGCTGGGTGCCGACCATAAGATAGGGGCTCGCAAGCTCTTTTCCCTTGCCATCTCTGTGACGCTCATAATAGAGCTTGTGGGAGCTGCTCTGCTCTTCATCCCGTTCTCTGGGAGATATCCTTTCCCGAGGGCTGTGTATCTTGCGCTCTTCCACTCGGTCTCTGCATTCAACAATGCCGGTTTCGATCTCTTTTCAGACAGCCTCATGAAGTGGAACGACAGCCCGATAGTCCTCATAACGATAGCATCCCTCATTGCTCTGGGAGGATTGGGATTCATCCTCTATGGGGATTTGCTGGAGCATTTCAGGAATAAGAAGAAGATATCCATGCATACGAAGATCGTCCTTTCGACGACGCTCTTTCTGATAGTCGTCGGAACCATACTCTTCAGGCTCATCCTCCCAGGGGTGGATTGGAAGAACGCGTTCTTCCAGTCTGTGACTACGAGGACGGCAGGATATTTCTCCTATGACCAGGCAGCGCTTCCTCCTGCTGCGGTCGCCCTTACCATAATACTGATGTTCATCGGTGCTTCCCCCGGCTCGACGGGAGGAGGTGTGAAGACCACATCGTTCTATACGGCTGTAAAGGCATCGTTTTCACTCCTTCTTGGAAGGAGCCCGAGGGCATATAAGAGGGAGATAAGCTCCGAGTCTGTGATGAAGGCGTTCTTCGTAATCATCATCTCAGTCCTTCTGGTTGCAGGGGCGTCCTTCCTTTTAATGATCACAGACCCTGAGTTCCCGGCAGACCAGATCCTCTATGAGACGGTCTCTGCTTATGCTACTGTAGGGCTTACGATGGGGATCACTCCATACATTTCATCTGCAGGTAAGATAATTCTGATAATAATGATGTACCTCGGCCGTGTCGGCTTCATGACGATCATCTCGGCATTCGCCAGAAGACGGCTTTCAGGTGCAAGATATATGGAAGAGAAGGTGATAATAGGATAACCATGAGAAAGAAAGAAGGTAATAAGGTTTTTGGAGTAATAGGTACAGGAAGGTTCGGGCTTGCAGTCGCCCAGGAGCTGCTTGAGAGAGGCAAATATGTAATCGCGCTTGATCAGGATACTCAGCGCCTGAAACCCCTTTATGATACCGATGCGGAGGTCTTTGTTATAAACGACCTCTCAAAGGAGTCCCTTATGGAGACTGGAATCCAGGATGCAGATGCCGTAATAGTCGGAATCGGAAAGGATGTGGAGAGCTCCATCTTGGCTGCTTTGAACACACTTGAACTTGGGGTCAAGAGTGTGATCTGCAAGGTAATAAGCGAGGACCATGCGAAGATCCTGAAGAAGATCGGGGCAGACGTGGTTTTTCCTGAGACCGAGATTGGAAAGCGTACCGCCATACGTATTAGCGAGAAGCTTGCAGAGGATATCCTGCCTCTTTCCGAGGAGTTCTCCATCATACAGATCCGTACTCCGAGGGAGCTCGATGAGATGTGTGTCAAGGACATCAAGATACGTGAGCGCTTTGGAATCACCCTCATCGCTGTCGTACGTGATGGTAGGGCAAGTGGAAGCGTAGGACCGGATACCGTGCTCCATGCAGATGAAATCCTCGTCCTTTCGGGTTCCAACAAGGATCTCGATAAGTTCCAGAGTTCATTCTCCCATTGACGATCAGATACGGGCTTTCTTTCCGAAGGCCCGTTTTTAGTTGAAAATATTGTAAAATGATTTTTCTTCCTCTCTTTTTTCTTTTTTGCTAATCATATAAATTATTACCTGAATTTTCTAAAGGATAAGGAACAGATGCGAATGTACAGGATACTTAAGAAGGAGAAGCTGTCCGCCGAGGTCTTCCGTTTTACGCTGGAGGCTCCCATGATTGCAAGGGAAAGGAAGGCAGGGCAGTTCGTAATCGTGCAGAAAGGAGGGGACTTTGAAGAGAGGATCCCCCTTACGATAGCAGATGCTGATGAAGAGAAGGGTACGATTACAATCGTATTCCAGGCCATCGGGGAGGGGACGCACCGTCTTGCCCTTATGGAGGAAGGGGACTCAATCGAGAACGTACTTGGCCCGTTAGGCCGACCTACCCACATAGAGAAATACGGCAGATGCGTATGTGTCGGAGGTGGAATCGGAGTCGCTCCTCTCTATCCGATAGCAAAGGCTCTGAAGGAAAAAGGCAATGATGTGAGGATAATAATCGGGGCACGTAATGAGAGCCTGCTGATAGAAGAGGATGAGATGAGGGCCCTGGATGAGAACCTGATAGTCGTCACCGATGACGGCAGCTATGGCAGGAAGGGTGTCGTCACAGAGCCTCTCAAGGAGCTCTGTGAGGAGTGGAAGCCCGATTTCGTAGTTACCATCGGACCTACGGTGATGATGAAGTTCTGTGCTCTTACGACAAAGCCATATGGAATAAAGACACTTGCCTCCCTCAATACCATCATGATAGACGGTACGGGCATGTGCGGCGGTTGCCGTGTCTCAGTAGGGGGCAGGACACAGTTTGTATGTGTTGACGGACCGGAGTTCGATGCTCATGAAGTCGACTGGGACAACATGATGACAAGGCAGAGGACATACTCGGACTATGAGAGGGAGGCACATCACAGGTGCCATCTTGAGACGGGTATAAAGGAAGGGGAGGCTTGATATGGCATCTAGGGAAGAACTTGATAGAAAAGCAAAGGAGGCTCTGAAGAGCCTTCCTCAGACGCTTACCGTTAAAGATAGGATGGCGATAGAGCATCAGGAGATGCCGAGTCAGGACCCTGATGTGAGAAAGCACAACATGGATGAGGTCGCCCTGGGCTATAGCGAGGATATTGCAGTGCTTGAGGCCCAGAGATGTCTAAACTGTAAGAACAAGCCATGCATGAGCGGTTGTCCTGTGTCGATAGACATCCCGCGCTTTATCGAGAGAATCCAGAACAGGGATTTCAAAGGTGCCCTTTCTGTGATCCAGGAGGAGAGCATTCTTCCAAGCATCTGCGGGCGTGTATGCCCCCAGGAGGCGCAGTGCCAGAAGTACTGTACGGTTGGAAAGGCCCTTAAGGATGTGGACAAGGCTGTCGCAATCGGACGGCTCGAGAGGTTTGTAGCCGACTACAACGCCTCTGATGAGAGTGTTCCTGATGTCAAGGCCCCTACAGGCAAGCGTGTTGCTGTTGTCGGTTCCGGACCTGCTTCCATAGCCTGTGCCGCCGATGTGAGAAGGGAAGGGCATGATGTAGTGATGTTCGAGGCCCTTCATAAGACAGGTGGGGTTCTCAGCTATGGCATCCCTGAGTTCCGCCTTCCAAAGCATCTTGTGGACAAGGAGATCAAGAAGCTTGAGAAGATGGGGGTTGATATAGAGAAGAACGTGCTCATCGGAAGGACAAGGACCATAGAGGAGCTTAAGAGCGAGGATGGGTTTGATGCCATTTTCATCGGAACGGGAGCAGGCCTGCCGAAGTTCATGGGCATTCCCGGTGAAAACCTTGTTGGAGTCCTCTCTGCCAATGAGTACCTCACAAGAAGCAACCTGATGAAGGCATATGACAAGGCAAACAGCCATACTCCTGAGTATGAGGGACGCCGTGTAGCTGTCCTCGGAGGAGGAAACGTCGCAATGGATGCAGCCCGTACCGCCCTCCGTCTTGGTGCGGAGACTGTCGACATCATATACAGAAGGACCCGCTCTGAGATGCCTGCACGTAAGGAGGAGATCGAGCATGCCGTAGAGGAGGGGTGCTCAATCAGGATGCTCAGCCAGCCTGTAGAGATCCTCGGGGATGACAAGGGAAGGGTAAGAGCCCTTGTCATCAGGAAATGTGAGCTCGGAGAGATGGATGCAAGCGGAAGGAGAAGCCCTGTCGAGATAGAGGGAAGTGACGAGGAGATCGCCTATGACGAGGTCATTGTCGCAATCGGAAACGCATCAAATCCTCTCATAAAGCTTACAACCCCGGAGATCGAGGTCAACAGGAGAGGCAACTTCATCGTGGATGAGGAGACCAATCAGACGAATATGGAAGGGGTCTATGCAGGTGGGGACATCGTCCTCGGTGCTGCAACTGTAATCCTTGCGATGGGACAGGGAAGAAAGGCGGCAAAGGCCATCAACGAGTATTTGAAGGGAAAATGACTGGAAAACTGAAAAGGGTCTTCACCTATATTGAAAGCACTGACAAATTCGACGCAATCGATGAGGTGATTTCAAAGTGCACCATATTTGATGAGCTTGAGGATAAGGAGAAGTTCATCAGAGCGGTGCATAGGAGGGAGAAGATCCAGTCTACAGGAATAGGACATGGGGTTGCGATAGCACATGGCAAGCTGTCGCACCTCGACAGATGCCGTATCGCACTGGGCTATTCGGATGATGGCATCATCTTTGATGAGCATTATCCGGATCCGGTGCATCTTGTTTTTGTCATCGCATCAAGTCAGAGCAGACAGGCAGAGTACATACATGCGGTATCCAACATCCTCTCATGGGTCCATGATGATTCTTTCAGAAAGGACTTCAGCGAAAAGAGGCATACAAGACAGATCAAAGCCTTTCTGGAGATTCTGATTAGGCAGGAGTTCCTTCCCCGCCTGATATTATGAGGTCCATCATCTGATCGTTTGCATCGACAGGAAGCGTCTTGAACAGCTGTATCGAGAAACAGATACCTAAGGTAAAGAGCCTATCCTTGTTCTTCCTTATATATTCATCATAGAAACCCTTGCCTCTGCCAAGACGTGCACCACTTTCCGTGAAAGCCCTGCCCGGGGCTATCAGAAGTGCTTTGCTGAAAAGGTATTCTTCTTTTTTTTCAGGCTCCATGATGCCGAAGCATCCTTTTTTCAAAGGCCTGGTGGAGAATCCCATCTCACCGTTCTTGATGTAAGGAAAAAGGAATGTCTTGTCTTCGGAGGAAAGAAGAGCGCTTAAATCCACCTCATCATCCAGGGCTGAATAGAGCAGAACCGTATCTGCTTTCCTGTATTCATCAAGTGCTTTTATCCTTTCGATTATTATCTTCTCTTCTTCTTTTCCCGCCTTGAAGTCATTGAATCTTTCCTTGATGGTTTTCCTTATCTCAGCCTTTTCCATGGGAACAAGTTTAAATGAAATGTGTGGTCTGAACAATCGTTTGGAGTATATAATGGCTGTATGAAGATACTTGTAACAGGTGGTGCGGGCTTCATGGGTTCCTCATTCATAAGACACATGATGAAGGCCCATCCTGATCTCCAGATGGTCTGCCTTGATAAGCTTACATATGCCTCAGACCTCTCAGCCCTTTCCGAGGTATGGGACTGCGATGGCTTTAGGTTCATCAAAGGAGACATTTCCGACAGGGGTTTTGTTTTCGACCTTTTTGCTGAGGAGTCTTTTGATGCGGTTGTCAATTTTGCCGCCGAGACGCATGTCGACAATTCGATAAAGGACTCAGGCCCCTTCTTTACAAGCAACATCCTTGGTACTGCATCCCTTCTTGATGCCGTGAACGCCTTCCATGTAAGGAGGTTCCATCAGATATCTACAGATGAGGTGTATGGGGATCTGCCGATTGGAAGCAGGGAATCATTCAATGAGAACAGTCCGCTCTCTCCAAGCAATCCTTATTCCGCGAGCAAGGCATCTGCGGATATGATCGCCCTTTCCTATTGCAGGACATATGGAACACCTGTCACCATAAGCAGGTCGGTGAACAACTATGGACCTTTCCAGAATACCGAGAAGCTGATTCCCCTGAGCATAACCAGTGCTTTCAATCATCAGGCCGTCCCTGTATATGCAAAAGGGGAGAACGTACGCTCATGGATATATGTCGACGACCACAGCAGGGCTGTCGAGAGCATACTCCTTAAAGGTATGGTGGGGGAGGTATACAATATCTCTTCGGGCTTTGAGTGCAGTAACATCGAGATAGTGAGGTATATAATAGCGAAGATGGGTAGGAGCGGAGATCTCATCACGTTCGTCCCAGACCGCCCGGGCCATGACAGAAGATACTCCCTTGATAACAATAAGATTGTCAGTGAACTCTCCCTCTCTTCTTTTGTTCCCTTCTTCAAAGCTCTGGATCAGACCATCGACTGGTATCTGAGGCGTCTGGAGGATGGGAGAAACTGTATTTTATAGGGAAAAGCGACTAGGGGGTGGAGAATAATCAGAGCGCAAATGCTATTATGTGCATGTCATGAATCCGTATTTAGCGACTAAATATACCGTTATGGAAGGGTATGGACACCCTCTTTTCTCACTTGTGCATATGGCTACGCTTCTCTTCATCGCCGTTTTCATCATATTCTTCCTGCGGTTTTACATGAAATGTGACGAGAAGAAGAGAAGTATGATACTCAAGGTGATAGCAGTCCTTCTTCTAATCGATGAACTGGTAAAAGATGTGAATGCAATCATCACCGGGCAGTGGAACTGGAATCTCCTTCCCCTCCACTTGTGCTCTGTCAACATCTTCATCATTTTCATCGACGCTTTCAGGCCTTCCTCTTATGCGAGGAACTATCTTTATGCAGTCTGTATTCCTGCAAGCATCTCAGCCCTTGTCTTCCCGTCATGGATGACAAGCCTTCCTTACTGGGGCCTTATGAGCATGCATTCATGGACTGTCCATATAATGCTGCTTTTGTATCCTCTTCTTCTCCTAGGTGGAGGATTCGTTCCATCGCTGCATTGTTTCTTGACTAGGAGGGTGCTCGTTCCATTTGCACTCTTCCTTGCTTTCGACTATTTCTTCAATTATGCTTTCAATACGGATTTCTTCTTCCTTAAAAACGGAGGAGAGGATAATCCCCTCTCATTCTTCGAGTCGATTCTCCCGGATCCTTTATATCTTATGTTCGTCATCTTCCTCCTTGCCCTCATGGTCTCATTCATGTATTTGATCGCCCATCTGGTGAAAAAATACAGAAAGGCTTGATAGTCATGTTATAATCAGGAAGGAGGGTATGATATGCTAAGACTCTTTCTGGACTCTGCAGACATTGATGAGATCAGGACTGTCTACAGTCTCATCACACTTGATGGTGTGACTACGAATCCAAGCATCCTTGCCGAGAGCCGCAACAAGTATGGTTCCCCCGTTCTCGCTCTCAAGGTCATAAGCAGATTCGTCAGCGACCATGGAGGAACGCTTCATGTCCAGCCTGTGGGGACAAGCTATCAGGCGATACTGGAGGATGCTCACTTTCTCCTGGATGAACTAGGTGGCAATACATGGATAAAGATTCCAGTGACAGAGGATGGACTTGCCGCGATAAGCACCCTTTCAAGGGAAGGCGTTCATGTTACGGCTGCTTCTGTGTTCACATTCTCACAGGGGATGCTTGCCTATAAGGCAGGTGCCGAGTGTGTCTCGGTCTACTGCAACAGAGCCCAGGATAACGGAATAGACTATACCTCCGTGATCTCAAGCATAAAGAATGCTTTCCCTGAGAAGATGCTGCTCGCCGCATCATTCAAGAATACGGCACAGGCTGAGATCGCCTCCTATTCCGGGGCTGACAGCCTTACCCTCAAGGCAAAGGTCCTTTTTTCGGATTTGAAGACCGACCTGATGAAGAAAACAGTTGATTCCTTCAAAATGTCTTGGCTAGATGCCTATAAAAAGGATAGGATAAAGCCCGAGTGAAGGATGAGGGATGGAAATTGTAGCAATCAAGGGCATAATCAAGGACTACCCCTGGGGGAATGATTATTTCATTCCAGGGCTTCTTGGAATCAGAAAGGGGGGTATAATGGCCGAGTACTGGCTCGGTACTCATCCATCTGGAGATGCTTTCCTCTCCGATGGAACTAAATTAAGCGATTATATTTCCTCCGATTTGGAAGGTGCTCTCGGCCCTGATAACGCATCCAGATACAACCATCTACCACTTCTGCTGAAGATCCTTGCCGTAGAAAAGCCTCTCTCATTGCAGTGCCATCCGGACAAGGCGCAGGCCATAAGGGGATGGAAGGAAGAGGAGGGCGTCAGGAGGAAAGGCGGCATCTGCAACTACCAGGATGATAACAAGAAGGCCGAACTGCTTTATGCCCTGACTCCACTGACCGCCCTCTGCGGATTTCTCCCCCTAGGGGAGATCATAGCTAATCTCAAGCGTTATGTCCCTTCTTCATATGAATCTTTCCTCAGCTCTTTTTCAGATGAGATTGGAAGGATCGTGTTCTGCCTCTACTCCCTCTCTCCTGAGCAGAAGCTCATGCTCCTTGAAGAATTCAAGAAGAATATTGCAGTCAGCTCGATGCCAGTTGCCGACGGCTCTTTCCTCACCCTCAGAGGTGTTACTGGAAAATGCATGGATGAGCATCCCGGGGACATAGGCATCATCTTCACATTGCTTATGAATATCGTACATCTTTCCCCTGGAGAGGCGTTGTATATGAAGCCGGATACGATGCATGCATATGTTTCGGGCAATGCTGTCGAGCTGATGGATGCCTCCGACAATGTCCTCAGAGGCGGACTTACAAGGAAGAGATGCGATGTGGATGAGCTGATGAGAATCATGGATACATCGACTCTTTCAATAGAGAAGATAGTACCTTCCTCTTCCTGCGGGGTATCATTACTCAGGACGCCCTCGGATACATTCACCCTTGCAAGGATGGAAAAAGGTGTGTATGAGCATAGGAGCAGGACAGGGATTGTGATTGTCCTTGATGGCAGCCTTTCTATCAGAGGCGGGGGTGAGCTGGACCTTGGAAAAGGAGAGGCTGCATTCATCCCGTACTCTTCAGAATGCACATTGGATGTCGATGGCGTTGTTTTCGAGGCCCTGATTCCCTAGTCCGTTCTTTGTGGAATATTATGTATTCGATGAAATTTGATATGTAACGACCATCCTCCATCTGTTATACTTTCAGGTATGAAAATCAGGAAAGCCGTTGTTTTTATTCTCATAGCACTTTTCATTTCCACCGATCTCTGTGCTTTGACGATAGATGAGATATTGAAAGCTGCCAGGGAGGCAAGCTACAGTGTTGAAAACGCAGAGCTGCTGCATAGCAACAATCTTCTCCTTCTCAAAGAGAATGAGCTTGATGATGAGGCCATCTGGAGCGTTGAGCTATCTGCAACACCTTTTTCAAGTACGGATTTCTCAGAAGAAGAGCTTGCAATTGAAACATTAAGTGCTTCTGTCACTCTTGCTGATGACGGCAGGACCACGATAGGCGTCTCCTCTCCTATGCACATAGGCTACAGTGGAAAGTTCTCCATGGATCCAACGGTCTCGGCATCACACACATTCGATTTCAACTATTTCGATGACGATATGATTACGGACCTCTCGAACGCCTCATCGTCGCTGAGTACCGAACGGCTCTATCTTGAGGCCATCTATTCTTTCGACAAGTCCGTGCTTTCCCTCCTTGAGAACATCCTCACCCTTGAGAAGAACATAAAGAGCCTAGAGCATTCGATTTCAAATTCCGAGAGGGATTTAGACAACATGCTCTCCCTCAGGCAGGCCGATGAAGAGAGCATCACGTACCGCCGTGCCCTTCTGGAGCTTGATATGAACCGACGCTCACTGGATACATATAAGGACCAGTATGAGAAGGCGAAGAACCAGTTTGCGATATCTACAGGCCTTGTATGGGACGCTCTGGAGGAGTTCTCAGTCCCCTCCCTTGAGATGAAGGTGTTCGACGAGGGGAATTCGGAGGTAAGGGGGCTTGCCATCGACAGTGAGGTCTCCTCTCTCATGATCGAGCAGAAAGAGAAGGAGATCGCCCCCATCTCCCTCCTGCTTTCAGGCAGCATCGGAGGAAGCTACCGCAACAGAGAGAGCAGGAACGCCTATGATGAAGAGAACAGTAATCCTTTAGGTGGTGTTGTAAGACCATGGAAGAACAGCATGAACGGCTCGCTCGGGGCCGAGCTCAGTCTCTCGAACTGGAGCATCGGCACGGAGCTCTCCCTTACAGCTGAGAAGGGTGAGACCGTAAGGCCTTCTCTGACACTGACCGGCAGCTGGAAGAACAACACCACAAGTGAGAGCGACAGACTGGAGCTTGAGAGGCTTAGGAACGATGCCGTCAGTGCGAAAAACGAATATCTTGATGCCCTTACCCAGTACAACATCGATGGCATGACACTGCAGAACAGGATCATGGAGTATGAGTTCAAGCTTTCCACTCTCAGCCAGAACGAGAGCTATCTGAAGGCATCTCTGGATGCGGAGATGGAGTACTACGAGAAAGGCCTGGTCAGAGAGGATGATGTCATGGATGCCCAGGTTGAATATGAGCTATTCGAATATGATAAGATGATTGCCTGTCTTGAAGGTCTGAGTCTGTATTATGATATTTTGATCTATTCACTTTGATTGAGGTTTTGACATGCTGGATAAAGAAAAGAGAAACAGTGATATCGAAAGTCTTTCCGAACTTGAAGAGAGGAAATTGAGGGCCGCCTATGCCGCCAGGAAAAGGAGGAAGAGGATCAAGACGGTAATCGCGTGGGCCCTTGTGCTCCTCATAATCGGTACCCTTTATGTCATGTATACCCAGTATCAGGAGGACAGGGCAAGGGAGGCTGAGGCCATGAATCAGAGCGTGTATGCTGAGACTACCGTCATGCTGCAGAGCTACCAGATGAGCATAGACCTCTCAGGATACATCGAACCGTATGACATACAGGAGGCTAAGTTCAGGACCACGGGTCCTGTTACGGGAGTATATGTCGAGGAGGGCGACCATGTTGAAAAAGGGCAGCTCCTTGCATCCATAGACAGCACCTCGCAGCAGGCAAGCCTCCAGAACATACGCAATCAGCTGGAGGAGGCGAAGCTTGCAGGAGCCGAGCGTGATGTCGAGCTGTTGAGCCTCGAGGAGAAGGCTGCGATGAACACCCTGGACTATACGAACATCTATGCCAATTTCGATGGTGTCGTAACCAGTGTCGATGTGGATGAAGGGGATTATTTCGAAGCGGGCGACCTTACCGTCCTCACCCTTGTGGATATCTCCAAACTAAAGGCGACGGTAGAGATAGATGAGATAGACATGCAGTATGTGAAAGAGGGTATGAGCGCATATCTGACATTCGACAGCATGCCGGGTGAGACCATCGAGGCCTATGTGTCCTACATTCCAATGCTGGGAAGATACTCCGACAGCGGCATAGGCGTTGTCGATGTCGAACTGACCATAGACAATCCTCCTTCTTCAATCATCCCGGGCTATTCCTTTGAAGGAATCATAAATGTTGAGGGTGATGTCTCGATGCTGATAGTCCCTCAGGCATCTGTCACAATGAGCCGTGGAGGCGTTACAACAGTAAACAGGAAGCTGCCTGACGGCTCTACGGAGACGGTGCAGGTGCAGGTGCAGTATCTTGGCGAGAACCTTGTACAGATCCTTTCAAGCAACATCAGCGAAGGTGATGTCCTTGTCTATCAGACGAAGAGTGGAATGAGCAGCATGATGAGGATGATGGGAGGCGGACCGAGATAATGGTTGAGAACGTCATAAGCATCACGGACCTGAGGAAATTCTATCTTGTGGGGGACTTTGTAGTAAGGGCTCTCGATGGGGTTGACCTTACAATAAAAAGAGGGGCGTTCACCGCCATAATGGGCCCCTCAGGAAGTGGTAAGAGCACTCTTATGAATATGATAGGGTGCCTGGATAGTCCAACTAGCGGACTGGTCTCCATCGATGGGGAGATTACGAACGCCATGGATGAGGCGGAGCTTGCC
>DVIF01000068.1 GCA_018711525.1 Candidatus Ornithospirochaeta stercorigallinarum | reverse complement strand
GTATTCTAAGCTTGCTTCCTTCTATCATTTCATTGAGCTTCCTAGCAGAACGACGCATTATTCTTCTTTCCTCAGAGCCCACTACAACAAGGGCATTTGTTTCCTTTATGGAGGGTGAAGGCATAAAGGCTGCATTCTCCAGCAGCATCCTAGAAAGGCTTTCCATGCTTATCTGGATTGATGATTCGTAATATGTCTCAAACAGATCTGCAGGAATTCCAAGTGTTTTTGCTTGCAGCTTTGAGAACCATTTATGCTTTATGAGGGGATAACTGATGGAAACAGAAGATGGGATGAATGCTGCTGTAACACGCATGGGGATTGCTAATGTACTTTCAAAGAGAAAGAATCTGGATATTTTATTTCTTCTGGCTGCAATCTCAAGAAGAATCTGACCACCGAGGGATAAACCTCCGATAGCAAGCACAGAACCGCCACAGCAAGTATCAATGAATCCTATAATCTCCTCGGCTGCTGAATTTATGGAAGTAAAAGGCCTATCGCTGCCTTCATGTCCATCCAGAATAGGTAGTATGACATGGAACCTGTCAGCAAGAAGCTCTGCCTCTTTCTTGTAATTCCACCAGGAAAGTCCTGCTCCGTGTAAAAGGATTACCGTATCACCATCTTTCTTGCCATATTCTGTGAATTTCATTGTTCTCCAATTGTACAATATTTTTCAAATCTTCCATGAATCGGGATTGCTGCTTTTTCAGACAGGCTTTCACAAATGGCTTCGAAATGGAAGGGTTTCTTCATAATGCTGTCATAAAGGATGGAACAGTGAATAATCTCTGTATCTATGGATTGCTGAAAGATGCTACTTGATGACGGCAAACACCGCTTCGTTATTTTCAAGATCAATTTTCATAACAAGTTCATCTCCTTTATCCTCGATTATCTTGAAACCTGCTTTCCTGTAGAGCCTTAATGCTGCAGTATTGGCCTTCTGAACAGAGAGGGATACATATCTACAGTTCTTCATCTTCAGAGAATTCAGAAGCTCAGACAGGAGTACCGTCCCAATCCCTTTTCCTCTGTATTCAGGAAGGAGTGAGATTGAAAGTTCTGGAGTATCATTATCTACGTAGCCATAGCTTTTCATTAGACGCACCCATGCTACTCCGACTGGATTGCCATTATCCTCTGCAACAATTCCCAGATCCAGAGGATTGGTACCAAAGGCTTCTGTGTATTGAATGAAGTCTTCCGTAAACACAATATCTGCTGATGGAGGTTTACATCCTTCAGGGACATATATCGCATGGTATAGAAAAACTTGCAGCAACTGTTCATCACAGGCTTTTGCCTGTCTGTAAATTATCATTGGTTTTTATTGGGCTTCCTTTTGATTGCAAGCAGTCTCATGAAATCGGAAAACAGGGACTCATCACCAGGATAGAACATAACCCATTTCCCGTCATGATAGGTCTTGGATTCATCATATATTTTCTGAACTTCCGCAGAGAAACTTTCTCTGCTTTCTTCAAACTTCGTGCGTTCATCTTTTCCGAAGATAATCATAAATCCCACACAGTTGTTCCTAGCATATAACGAACATAGAGTTTTTCCACCTCTGCGGTATTTATACTCATATGTCCAGTTTTTACCTCCACTGTTCCATGATCTTTCCATGTCATATCTTTCGTCAATGACAGAACATAAGGATAGCCAAACATCATATAATGGCTTTCCCAACAAATCGGTCATAATGGATTCAGATGGAATTTTCTCAAGCATAGTATCCTCCATAAAAAAGTTTTGAAATTGCTTATTCCTCAACCCCTCATGCAGATTATACCATATCTTAAAATTTAATTTGCCTCGCCAGCAGATTTTTGTATAACAGAAACCCTGAAACGAAATTCACACTATGAAACGAAAATACCTGTAAGGGTGGCTAAAATTTCCAAGGAAATACAGAAGTAGCCGGAAAAAGTCTTGAAAACGCCTGATTCCTAGGCTGCTGATGGTCTCCAGATGATAGACATATTCTGGTAAGCCGCTTCGCAACTCTTTGTATATAAAGAAATAAGGAGCGGCTCCTTGGAATACCGCTCCTTGCTTTAAAGAAAAAGGCTTTGTATTACCTTTTATGTTTTAAGATGGGCCCAGCTGGATTTGAACCGGCGACCCAAGGATTATGAGTCCTTTGCTCTAACCGCTGAGCTATAGGCCCTTGCCGTCTTAATCGACGTGCTATAGTACTTTAGCAGATTTAGAAAATCGGGGCAATGGTTTTTTCAAAAAAGTTTCTTTTGTTAACTCGCTGTGAAATGAAGTTCTTTTAGTTCTCAATATGAGGTTTTGCTGGTACAATTTGTAAAGATAGACAATTATGTTGGAGTTTTAATGAAAAAGCTACTCACTATTTTATTGGTTTTTGTGATGGTTCTCTCAGGTGCGGCGGCATCCAGTCCCGAGTTCCGTTTTGTATTCGGGGATTTGGACCAGCATCCTGAAGTTCTCATAGGTTTCTGTCCTACATATCTGCTCTTAGGGTTTGGTGCAGATTTCCATTTCATCGAGAACAATACATCTGAGTTACAAGTATTGGTAGGTGGTGGTTATAATCAGAGAATGGTGTTCCAGAATCCTAATAACGGTATGTATGACTATGCTCCCTACACAAGGGAGAACGGCGACAGGGCCGGTATAACATACGATACGGCGCAGGGTGATTTGTTTCTTCGCTTCAATCAGGGGTTCATGGAAGACCTTCTTGTTCTCAGGGCAAGTGTCGAGACTCAGTATGAGGCCAATCTTGACAGCTTTGTAGATGGCAAGAATGATCCGCTGAAAACACAGCTTGGAACAGGATATGAGAAAACCTATCCGGATTTGGCTGGTGATTCACAGTTCCTGGGTACATCCCTTACACTCCGTCTTACCTATGATGATATGGAGGATACTTTATTTACAAACGATGGCATATTAGCCTATGTTGAAGCGAAGTGGGCACCATATTTCCTTAATTCATGGCTTGATGGAACAGCTGACTATTATTCTCTCACGGCGAATGCTGTCTTTGCCAAGACACTTTATAACTATAGTACGGAGAAGATGGACTGGTTCAGCATCGTGCTTATCGACAGGATCAATGTCAACTGGACCGACGGCTCTGTTCCTGTCAATGCGCAGGGACCTGTATCTCTTGGCAGAAAGGTCAGAGGCTATAATACCTACAGCTATGGGACTGAGTTCTCTGTCGTGAATAATTTCGACATCCGTTTCTCCGGTCCCGGCATGGGGCTTGATGGACTCAGGCCGAGGATCAACGTGTTCTTTGACATGGGTCTTGGTGCCGGCAACTATTTCAATACCGACTTTGCTCCGGAAAAAGGTGTTAATTTCCTTTGCAGCACTGGCGGTCAGTTTACAATATCGATATTCGATTTCATCGATCTGGGTTATGAGGTTGCCTATATCTTCACAGGAGAGAAGCTTACGAAACCCGGGGATAGGGTCGTAACAAGATTCACATTCTTCCTCGATTTCTAAATCATCTGCATGAGGTCGGATTTCAATTCCGGCCTCTGTTTTTTAGTATCGTCGGTTTACAAAAGTGCTTATATGTATGGATTCTCATCGTCCATCATGACGGTATTGGGATATCCTAGGTTTTCCAGCAGGGTGTCCACACCCTTTGTCTGATACTGGGGGATATATCTGACGAATACATCAATCCTTCCGTTTTCGATAGACACTGATGGTCTTAACCCGTTGCTCTGCAGTATTGAATATAAGTTGTTTGCCTCTTCATTTGTATCAACAATCGATACAAGGAATTTGTACCACCCCTGGTTGCCTTCGTCTTCTTGCTTCTCTGGAATGAATACGACCTCGACGCTCAGGTCGTCATATCCGCTTTCCATGACTGCCAGTTGAGAGGCGGCATGTCTGTTCAGCATTATCCTTCTGTCTGGGGGCATCTCGATGCGGTCGTTTACATATACGGATTCACTATTTCCTTCCTGGTTTGTGATTTCAAGGATGGTACCGATTGGATATATGCTCGATGCCGCATTGTTCTCGCTGTCACTGTAGGATGTGCCTTCCCTGTTGATGTAATCGGTTTTATCAGGGATGTAGAATCCAGTTCCGATGGCCGATATGATTGTTGCCGAGGATAAAAGCAATACTGTAAAAACCAGACCTTTTTTCATGCCTTCAATATTACATCAACCTTTTTCTCTTGCATAGGACCAGCTTGCAAGAAAACTACTACTTTGAGATAATATGGCCTATGAGTGAGAATAAGAGCAACAACGCCCACTGGGCGGATCAGATGGCTGAGCGTATCATCCGTGAAAAAGGTGATAAGGAATGCTATACATGCGCAAGTGGAATCACCCCATCGGGGACGGTCCATATCGGTAACTTCAGGGAGATCATCACAGTAGATCTAGTCGTAAGGGCTCTGAGGGAGAGGGGGAAGAAGGTAAGGTTCATCTATTCATGGGATGATTATGATGTGTTCAGGAAGGTTCCCAAGAACATGAAGGATCCTGAGCTGCTTGCGACATATCTGCGCAAGCCGATCACCCTTGTTCCCGATACATCTGGAACTGCTGAGAACTATGCAAGGGCGAACGAGGTCCGCGTGGAGAACATCCTCCCCTCTGTCGGTATCTATCCTGAGTATATCTATCAGGCGGACCGTTATAGGAAAGGATATTATGCCGAGGGGATCAAGAGGGCCCTCGAGAAGAAGGAGGAGATAAAGGAGATCCTCAATCAGTGGAGGACCGAACCTCTCAAGGACGACTGGTATCCTGTATCCGTATTCTCATCTTTCACAGACAAGGATACGACCACTGTCACAGGATGGGACGGCGGTTATAAGATCACATATCATGATGATGAGCTCGATAAGAGCGAGACTATAGACATCAGGGAGACCCCGAATACGAAGCTCCCATGGCGTGTCGACTGGCCTATGAGATGGGCCAGGGAAGGTGTCGATTTCGAGCCGGGTGGAAAGGACCATCTCACAGAAGGTGGAAGCTACGATACCTCGAAGAAGGTCGTTGAGCTTTTCGACGGCAAGGCACCGGTATCGATGCGCTATGACTTCATCAAGCTCAAGGGAATGGGAGGCAAGATAAGCAGCTCCGGCGGAGAGGTTGCGGACCTCTATGATGTCCTTGAAATCTACACTCCTGAAATCGTGCGCTACATGTTCGTCGGAACAAGGCCGAATTCGGAGTTCGCCATCTCCTTCGACCTCGATGTATTGAAGATATATGAGGACTACGACAACTGCGAAAGAATCTATTTCGGTCTCATGGATGTCAAGCAGCAGAGGAAGGAGAAGGAGAGAAGGATCTACGAGCTTTCTCAGATTGATGATAAGAACATCCCGCAGGAGCCGGGCTACCAGGTACCATTCAGACATCTTTGCAACCTGCTTCAGATCCATGAGGGCAGCATTGAGAAGGTCATGGAAAGCCTTACAGATGTGACAGAAGGGCAGAAGACACGTCTGGAGACAAGGCTCAAGTGTGCATGGAACTGGATTCAGAAGTATGCACCGGAGGAGTTCAAGTGGTCGCTCAGGAAAGCCGAAGATGAGCCTCTGGCTGTCTCTGATAACGAGAGGAAGGCTTTGAAAGACCTTGCCCATTATGTCGACAGTTATCTTGATGACATGAGTGAGAAGGAGTTCAGCCAGTATATCTATCAGGCGGCAGGGGACAATGCCATGGAGAACGCCGATTTCTTCACACTTACCTACCGTGTTCTCATCGGAAAGGAGAAAGGTCCTAAGCTTGCTGGTTTCATCAAGACCGTAGGCAAGGATAAGATACTTGAGATACTCTCAAAATACTGAGGAAACGGGATGTCGGATATGACATCCCATTTTTTTTTTGTTAGTATAGCTGACTTTGTGGTTGGCATAAAAAATACATGGGCGGTAGAAGCTCCTGTATCCGTATTTAGTTAGTTTTATCAACTAAATAAACAATTCTTTATATTGAAATCATTTGCTCATGTCTTTGAAGATCTTGTCAAGGATTACCTGGTTGTTCCTCCACTTCGCTACTGCCTTGACCCTGAGGTCAAGCTCCAGCTTGGAGCCGGGGAATATCTTCTTTATATCCTTGAAGGATGCCTGCCTTATCTTCTTGATGTTCTCTCCGCCTTTTCCAACGATGATTCCCTTCTGTCCGTCCCTTTCGGTGTTTATGAAGGCGCGGATCCATACCTTGTTCTCCTCATCATCGTATTCAAGGTCGGAGACCTCCACGAAGATTGTGTGAGGCAGCTCATCGGAGAGCATGTTGATGGTCTTTTCCCTTATGATTTCAGATATCCTGAACTCAAGGTTCTGGTCCGTGTACGAGCTTTCGTCATACATCAGCTCTCCTTCCGGTGCAAGTTTGAAGAGTTCTATCAGCAGCTCGTCGATTCCCTCATCCTTTTCTGCTGAAGTCAGCAGTATGGGAGATGTAGGAAATCTGCTTTTAAGGAAGAAACGTGCATCCTCCTCTTCGTCTTTTGTAAGTATGTCCTTCTTGTTTATCGCACATACGAGGGGGACCTTTGCCTCCTTTATAAGTTCTGCAAGCGTCTCCTCCTCTTTTTTTGCAGCTCTCTTGCCATCCATTATGTAGAGGATTATATCCGATTCACTGAGTGCCGAGACCGTCACCTCCTGCATCTTCCTGTTTATCGTCTTCTCCGAAAGATGATAGCCCGGGGTGTCTATGAATACGAGCTGACCCCTCTGGTCCGTATATATCCCGCGTATCTTGTTGCGTGTCGTCTGCGGAACGGGACTTGTGATGCTTACCTTCATCTCGCATATCGTATTCACCATCGTGCTCTTTCCTGCACTCGGGCGTCCTATTACTGATACTGTTGCGCTTTTCATGTTTCCATCATAATGGAAATTAGAAAGGTTTGAAAGCTTTCCTCTTGTGCCCATATGTGCTAATTTATATGGCATGGAAGAAGAAAAGAAAGATAAAAACGGTCAGGATTACACCGACCGTCTTTTAAAGACGAGGAGCATCCTGATTTCAGGAGAGATAAACAAGGACCAGGCCGACAGTTTCACAAAGCAGATGCTTATCTTGGACAGTGAGAATAACGATCCGATCTACGTATACATAAACAGCCCGGGAGGGGATGTGTATTCGGGATTCGCAATCCATGACATGATAAGGTATGTCTCATCTCCTGTGTATGTAATCGGAGAGGGGCTTGTGGCTTCGGCTGCCGCTCTGATATACCTTGCAGCGGATAAGGACAAGCGTCTGGCTTTCCCTCATTCGACCTACCTGATTCATCAGCCCCTTTCCCAGATGAAAGGCGTTGCCTCTGATATGGCGATCCAGGCTGAGAAGATGGAAGGTCTGAGACGTGAGCTTGACAGGCTCATTGCCGATGCCACAGGCAAAAGCGTCGAAGATGTGAGCCGCGATACCGAACGCGATTGCTGGCTTACCGCCAAAGAGGCTCTTGAGTACGGAATCGTAGATAGGATCATCACGAAAAAGAGCGGAATTTAACATTTTCAAGCTTTTCTGCTTTATAAGGGATATGAAGAGACTGATCATACTTCTTATCCCTTTTATTTTTATCTTCGCATCATGCTCTGAGCGGGCGGAGCGGAAGAGTCTATCAATCCTGGCATACAACATGTACCTCATGTTCGATGATGTCTCAGACGGGGATGAATACTACCCTTTTACCCGTAGTGGAGGATATGGGGAGGATGAGTACAGGAAAAGAATCGCCCTCTATCAGGATTTCCTCCTCTCTGATGATGCTCTTTCAGACATCTACATACTCTCTGAAGTGGAATCCGAGAAGGTGCTGTTGGATCTGATGAGTGGGAAAATGAGTAGGAAAGGGTTTAAATATTATGGAATATTGGATAATAATAGCCCGATATCGGTAGGATTTATCAGTAAAATTCCTATATATGATGTGAAGGTGCATTCGAATAAGGGCCCTAGGGATATAATAGAGATTGATTTCATATTCAATGGTTCTTTCGTCTCCTTGTTCGCTTTGCATGCCAAGAGCAGGGTCGGAGGAGGGGAGGAAGAGAGGATGAGCACATTCGAGCATCTGAGTTTCCTCATGCGTGGATGCCATCCTTCCCTTGCCATTGCAGCGGGGGATTTCAACGAGGATCCACGTACCGGCCCTTATTTCATCGATGCACTGGCCGATCCTGATGCTCCTCTTACAGTGAGCGGGGATGATCACTGCCTTTCTCCCGGCATCTTCTACTGCCCTTCGCTGGATGAGGACCAGGATGCCTATGGGACATACTACTATGAGGGAAGATGGTACTCCTATGACAACATATTGCTCAGCTTGGCGGCGTTCGACTCTTCGGAGCTTGAGCATCTGCATTCCACCATCGTCTATCCTCCCGACGGAGTTGATTCCTCGGGAGTGCCGGTCCGATATGACATCAACACCAATTCAGGATACTCCGACCATCTAGCGGTTAAGACGACTCTCGGGTATTATTGAGGTATGAAAGAAAACTTAAGAGAGGTCCTCATGGGAGGACAGACTTTTTCATGGAGCGAAGAGGACGACGGGCTCTTTTGCGCCGTTCTCAATGACAGGGTCTATAGGATCAGGAGCCTTGAAGATGCCGCCTCCGATCCATATCTGAGAAGTTATTTCGACCTAGACTATGATTATGAGAAGGCCATGCACGAGATAGCAGCGAAGGATGATATATTGAAGGCCGCTGTTGAAAAGATAGGTATGCTCAGGCTTCTGAAGCAGGATCATTTCATTGCTACGATTTCCTTCATACTCAGCCAGAACAACAACATCAAGAGGATAAAGGGCCTTTATGACAGGCTCTGCAGGAAGTACGGTCATGAGGTTGAGCCTGGTTGTTTCTCCTTTCCTACGAAAGACGAATTGAAGGATGTTTCAATTGAAGATTACAGGGAGCTTGGCTGCGGTTTCAGAGCTCCGTTCCTCGTGGATGCCGTCAGCAAGGCCGATATGCTCGACGAGATAGATGTGATGGATTTTGATTCTGCCATGGATGCTCTCATGACGATAAAGGGGATAGGTCCGAAGGTCGCGTCCTGCATCCTGATCTTCTCCTACCAGAAGAGGGAGGGGTTCCCGATGGACGTGTGGATGAAGAAGGTCATGAGCACTTATTACCCAGGCAAGGACAAGTCGTACTTCGCACCTTATGAGGCGCTCTGTCAGCAGTATCTTTTTTCATGGATTCGAGAGCTCTCATGAGCAGGTCCTCTCTCGTGCCCCGGGTTCTCATTCTTCCAGTATTCCGAATAGAAGCACGTCTATGAACAGGCTGAGGTTCTTCTCATGCTCCTCTTCGATTACGCCTATCTCTGTCTTTTCGGGCAGCTTGCTCTTCGTGTAGCAGGCAATCATGCTGGCGGAGAGGACGAAGTAGTCACGGAGGAACTCCAGTCCTTTCCCCTCTCTGAACCTCGAGGTTGAAAAGAGCGATGCGATGGTATCGAAATACTCCCTCTGGATCTCCTCGACCTCCTTTGCAAGGTTTTTAGGGGGCTCATAGACGGAATAGAAGAACAGATTCCTTAAGGATGGATTATCGTTGAAGAACTCCTTCCTCTTTTTCTGGATGCCAAGGACTTTCTCCTTTGTCTCCATGCCTTCATAATCCTCTCTGCTGATATATCCGGAGAGCTCTTCTATGCATCTTTTCAGAGCACAGAGATACAGGTCCTCCTTGTTCTTGAAGTTATGGTAAATCAGTCCTTTGGAGAGTCCATTGTCTATGCAGATGGAGTTCATGGAACCACTGTCATAGCTGTTTTTTCCGAATTCCCGGATCGCAGCCTGCAGTATCCTCTCCCTGCTTATTCTGGTCTTTTCTTCCTTCCTCATAGTTTTTTCCTTTTTTTTAAGAATAACCTGAGAAAAACAATTCGTAAACCTACAAAAACCGATGTTGCATCCATAATCTGAGAGGTTTATTTAGTTGATAATACTAACATATTTAATTATTTATGATTTAATAAATTATTTTTTAATTATTTTGAAAAACCCGCCAATTGGTTTTTCAGTCTATAATTGGATGGACCTCTGTTCCATTAATTATAAGTGTGATTTGTCGACTGTCGGCTATATAGTTAGGAAAACGAACCAATTGCCCATGTTTTCCCACCAGAAGGACAGGGATGAAAAAAAAGCCTCATCCCGAAGAATGAGGCTCAATGGAGAAAAAGGGACTCGAACCCTCCACCCTCAGATTGCGAACCTGATGCTCTACCAGATGAGCTATTTCCCCATTTTTTTTCAGTCATTCCTTGGCCTTTTTGGGATACTGGATCTCATAGAAGATCTGCTCCAGTTCCAAGGCTATGTTTATATTGTGAACCACAGGCCTGAGAACTCCGTCCACATTCTGGCTCTTAAGGGTGACCGGAGAGAAGTTTAACACTCCTTTTATGTTGGCGTCAATCAGTTTCTGGAAGCAGTCTGCAGCGGCGTTCTCCGGGACGGTCAGGATTGCAAGTTTTACATCCAGTGCCTCGATCACCTCTTCGAGCCTGCTCATCGGATAGAGGGGGATCGGGTGGGATGCATCTGAGTATACGAGAGGGTCGGTATCGAAACCGGCTACGATCCTGATTCCGTCAGGTTCGAATCCTGAGTAGTGCATCAGTGCCTTTCCAATCCTTCCGCAGCCGACGATTATGACGTTCTGGGCCTCGCCCTTGCCAAGAAGCTCCCCTAGTTTGTTCACAAGCGGCAGTATGTCGTATCCACCCCTTTTCTGTCCGTGTATCCCGAGCAGGGAGAAATCTTTTCTGACAATCACGGCGCTTACACCTGCCGCATCTGCGAGATTATGTGCAAACACTTTCTCTAAACCGATGGCTCTGAGCCTATTAAGTGCGCGATAATATCTTGTTATTCTAGTCAGCATATCACTATTCATAGAATTATCTCCAAAATATGTGAAATACATTATATTAATTTGTTTTTGATGTCAATAAAACAAAATTAATATGAAAATATGTTCTCTCTTCTCTTTTAATTGCTAATAAATAAATTTTTAGCTATTATGTATTAGGATTGAAAGGAGAAGATATATGTCTCAGAATTTGTTTTCTGAAGAATTGAATGCTTTCGTTGACGAATGGAAGGACAAGCCGGGCAATCTGATCATGGTGCTTCACCATGTGCAGCAGGAGTTCGGCTATATTTCCAGAGAGGCTGCGGATGAGGTATCCAGGCGTCTCAACATTCCTCTGGCTAAGATCTGGGGTGTTGTCACGTTCTATCATTTCTTCAAGCTTAATAAGCCTGGTAAGTACAATATTCAGGTCTGTCTTGGTACCGCGTGCTATCTTAAGGGTGGCGATATCATAATCGAGGAACTTGAGAAGCAGAAGGGTCTGACTGTAGGAGGGCTCACTGAGGACGGCAAGTTCTCCCTTGAAGCTGTCAGATGTGTAGGATGCTGCGGTTTGGCTCCTGTAATGACTATTGCAGGTGAGGTGTTTGGAAAGGTCACCAAGGATCAGGTGGCAGGAGTTCTGGATAAGTTTTCCTGATGGACGAAGAAGACCTCATTCTAGAGGGAGTCAAGAACAGCTTAGAGGCGGGTGCCTCCATAATAGAGGTATCCATAGATGGAAACTCTTTTTCCATCGTGGATGACGGCGAGATGAGCCGTATCCCTGATTTCAGAGCCTGTTCTTCTTCCAAAGGAGGGAAAAGGGGCAGAGGCCTGTTTCTCATAAGTGAGGCGAGTCGTGGGCGGTGCAGCATAACCAGGGAGAGTGGGAGGACGGTTCTGAGGGCGACCTTCGACAGGGCCCTCGAAGCGGAGAGGATCATTCCCATCTGCTTCAACTTTACGCAGACTCTTGTCTTCCACAGCCTCCGCGATGGCAGGGAGCGCTATCTATTGGACAGTGAGGTCCTGAGGAAGATGGATGTGGATCCGATGAAAGCCATCGATCTTGCACGGCTTAAAAGGATTATCAGAGAAAAGGAACAGAGGAGTTGATAAAATGGCAAAGCTTACAGTTGAAGAGCTTCACAGCCTCAGGGCTCGTGAAGAAGTCAAAATGAAGAAGCGTGACATTGAAGGTAGGAAAAGACATATCGTAGTTGCCATGGGGACAAGCGGAATCGAGAGTGGTGCGAAGATTATTCTTGATGAGTTTGCCGACCAGGTGGAGAAGAAAGGGCTTGACGATGTCATTATCACGCAGTCAGGTGTTATCGAAGGGGTGAAGGAGCCTGCAATCCAGATCCATACTCCTTCATTGGGTCTTGTCACATACGCTGGCATCAAGAAGAGCGATGTTGAAAAGATCCTGGATGAGACCGTCATGGGCGGTAAGGTCATAGCGGACCTTCAGGTCGAAGCATAGAGGGGGAGGAGATTATGGCGTTTAAGAACTATATCCTGGTCTGCGGAGGAACTGCATGTGAATCATCCAAATCCGACCAGATATATAAGAACCTTGTAGAGGAAGCTAAGGCACAGGGTGTTGCCGATCAGGTACAGGTCGTCAAGACCGGATGTTTCGGCTTCTGTGAGCAGGGCCCGATAGTGAAGATCCTTCCGGAAGACAGCTTCTATGTGCGTGTCAAGCCTGAAGATGCGAAAGAGATCATCAGTGAGCATGTGATAAAAGGACGTGAGATAACAAGACTCCAGTACGGACATCATGTGAGAAAGGCATATGAGGAAGTCGAGGACATCCAGTTCTATAAGAAGCAGAAGAGGGTTGTCCTCCGCAACTGTGGAAAGATCGATCCTGAAAACATCGATGAGTATATCGCATGCGACGGATATAAGGCACTTGAGAAGGCTCTTTTCGAGATGAGTGAGGATGATATCATCAACGAGCTCAAGGTCGCAGGACTCCGTGGCCGTGGTGGTGCCGGGTTCCCCACATGGATGAAGTGGAATTTCACGAAGCAGGCAGAAGGGGATGTGAAGTATGTGGTATGTAATGCAGACGAGGGAGACCCGGGTGCATACATGGACCGCTCTACTCTCGAAGGTGACCCGCACTCCGTGCTTGAGGCTATGACGATCTGTGGAAAGGCAATCGGTGCCCATCAGGGTTTCATCTACATCAGGGCGGAGTACCCTCTTGCAATCCATCGTCTTGAAGTTGCAATGAAGCAGGCGAGGGAATATGGACTTCTCGGCAAGAACATCCTCGGAAGCGGTTTTGATTATGATATCGAGATCAGGCTTGGCGCCGGTGCTTTCGTCTGTGGAGAGGAGACGGCTCTTCTGCAGTCGATCGAAGGGCACAGGGGCATGCCTCAGCCACGTCCGCCATTCCCTGCTGTAAAGGGACTGTGGGGAAAGCCGACAGTAATAAACAACGTTGAGACGTGGGCGAACATCCCTGCAATCATAGTCCGTGGTGGCAAGTGGTTTGCTTCCATCGGAACTGAGGACAGCCATGGAACGAAGGTATTCGCTCTTACAGGTAAGATCTGCAACTCAGGACTTGTCGAGGTCCCGATGGGTACGACACTCAGGGAGATCGTATTCGATATCGGCGGTGGAATTGCGAACGGAAAGAAGTTCAAGGCCGTCCAGACAGGAGGCCCTTCAGGTGGAGTGATAACGGAAGAGAACCTCGATACACCTATTGATTTCGGTTCTCTGATGAAGATCGGCTCCATGATGGGCTCGGGTGGAATGATCGTAATGGATGAGGACGACTGTATCGTCGACGTTGCGAAGTTCTATCTCGATTTCACAGTTGATGAGTCATGCGGAAAGTGTGCTCCATGCAGAATCGGAGGTAAGACACTCAACGGACTTCTAAGCAAGATCACAGAAGGAAAGGCAACCGATGATGATGTCGTTCAGATGCGTCAAATCGCACTTGCGATGCAGAAGGGAAGCCTCTGTGCACTTGGGCAGACGGCTCCGAACCCTGTTCTTTCCACTTTGAAATACTTCCCTGAGGAATATGAGGCACATATCCGTGATAAGAAATGTCCTTCTGGAAAGTGTAAGAAGCTCATCTCGTACTCGATCGATCCGAGTAAGTGTATCGGATGTACGGCCTGTGCACGCAAGTGCCCTGTCGGTGCTATCTCCGGAGAGCTCAAGAAGCCACACAGCATCAATACTCAGGTCTGTATCAAGTGCGGTGTATGTAAGGAAACCTGTAAGTTTTCTGCTATCAGCGTGAAGTAATGGGGGAGGAGAAGATGAAGATTCATTTAACCATAAACGGTATTCCAGTAGAGGTTGAAGCAGGAACCAGCGTACTTGAAGCTGCCCGCCAGGCGGGAATCAGGATTCCGACCCTCTGCTATCATCCGGATTTGAAGCCTTTCGGCTCATGCGGACTCTGTGTCTGCAAGCAGGAAGGATCTGCTAAGATCCTAAGGGCATGTGCCACCCCTTGTGCAGAGGGGATGAGGATCATCACACATGACCATGAGCTCTATGAAGTGCGTAAGACGATCATCGAGCTTACCATGAGTACTCATCCTACATCATGTCTGACATGTGTCAGGAACAACAAATGTGAGCTTCAGAAGCTTGCAATAGAGTATGGTATCCGCGAGCAGCCGTTCAAGCCGAGGCTCCGTGAGAGGGTTGTGGATGATTCCACACATATCATCACACTCGACCCGTACAAGTGTATCAAGTGCGGACGCTGTGTCCAGGTCTGTCAGGAGCTCCAGGGTGTATATGCCCTCGAGTTCATCGGAAGAGGTGATTCCACCACGATGAGTCCTGCTGCGAACCTGCCTCTTAACGAGAGCCCATGTATCAAATGCGGGCAGTGTATCACACACTGTCCTGTCGGGGCGATCTATGAGCAGGATGATGTATCGCTCATGATGAAGGCCATAAGCGACCCTGATAAGATCGTTGCCGTCCAGATGGCACCATCGGTACGTGTTGCAATCGGAGAGGAGTTCGGCATGGAGCCGGGAGAGATTACCACAGGTAAGCTCTATACAGCCCTCAGAAGACTAGGAATCGACTACGTGTTCGATACTAACTTCGGTGCCGATTTGACTATCATGGAAGAGGCGAGTGAGCTTGTCGAGAGAATCAAGGATGGAGGAGTCCTTCCTCAGTTCACATCATGCTGCCCGGGCTGGGTGAACTATGTGGAGGAGTATTATCCTGAGCTTCTCGATAACCTTTCATCTGCCAAGAGCCCTATGATGATGCAGGGTGCGATAACAAAGACCTACTGGGCGGACAAGATCGGAGTGGATCCAAGCAAGATCTATTCTGTCGCAATCATGCCTTGTACCGCTAAGAAGGATGAGATCAGACGTCCTATGAACGCTTCTGAGTATAAGGATGTCGATGTCGTACTCACTACAAGGGAGCTTGGAAGGATCATCAGCCAGTATGGAATCGATTTCAAGAATCTTGAAGACAGTGAGGCGGACAGCCCGATCGGCGAATATACGGGAGCTGCAACAATCTTCGGTGTGACAGGTGGTGTCATGGAAGCTGCTGTGCGCTCTGCTTATAAATTCGTAACCGGTGATGAGCTTGAGAATGTCGAGGTCTCTCCTGTAAGGGGAATGAGCGAGGTGAAGAAAGGCACCGTCGATTTCAAAGGAACTCCTGTACGTGTTGCAGTAGTCCATGGAATGGCCAATGCAAAGGAGATCCTTGAGGAAGTCAAGGCTGCGAAGCTGAAAGGTGAGAGGGCTCCTTACGAGTTCATCGAAATCATGGCATGCCGTGGCGGTTGTATCGCAGGTGGCGGACAGCCTATCGGAACCGATGACGAGGTCAGGGCGAAGAGGACGAAAGGGCTTTATACCGATGATGAGAGATGCACTCTCAGACGCAGTCATGAGAATCCTTCGATCATCAAGCTTTATGATGATTTCCTCGGCAAGCCTCTCAGCCATAAGGCTCATGAGACGCTTCATACATCCTATAAGCCGCAGAAGGTTTATAAGGACGAGGTTTAAGTGCTATAATCCCTCCCTGTTGAAAGGGAGGGTTTTTTATGCCGCAGCATATTATCGTAGTCGATTATGATCCTCTTTGGCCTCTTCTCTTCAGGAAAGAGGCTGATGCTATAAGCAGGATACTTGGAGACAATCTTGTCTTAATCCATCATATAGGGAGCACATCCGTACCCTTTCTGGCTGCCAAGCCGATAATCGACATCATGCCGGTTGTGAAAGACCTCTCTGGTGTCGATGCCGTTAGCGGGGAATTCGTGAAGCTGGGCTATGAGTATCTCGGAGAATTCGGAATCAAGGGGAGACGATACCTGAGAAAGGGCGGGCAGGAGAGGACTCATCAGATCCATATATTCCAGATGGAGGATGATACGAATATATTGAGGCATCTTGCATTCAGGGATTATCTCAGGAGCCATAGGGATGTTGCAATGGAGTATGCAGCGCTGAAGAAGGACCTTGCTGCAAGGTTCCCTTATGACATAGACGGGTATTGCGACGGCAAGGATGCTTTTGTAAAGAAGATTGAGAATCTTGCCTTGGCTGAATATTCAAAATGATAGAATAATGCGTTTGTCTTGGAGAATGGATCAGTCTTCCTTCATGTGCAGCCGTATGTCGCGTATTTCATATCCAGAAGCAGTGATGTTTCCTCCTTTTTTAATCAGAATCCTCTCCAGACGTGGACGGTTGTATCTTTGAATCATGATGCATGGAATGTTGATCATAAGGAAAAACAGTGCCATGGTTTGAGAAATCGAAAGATGCCTTTGTTTAAAATTTTAATGTTTCTATGCAAAGTATCTTTACATTCATTTTGCATCTGTGTATAGTAACAATTGAGGTGTTACTATGAAAAGAATCATTATTACGTTGTTCGTTCTCCTCTCCACGTTTTCTTCCTTCTCGGAAGGTGTAAGAGAGGACTATGCTCATAATAAGGTATATAAGATAGGGATTTCAAAGCTTTTGGCACATCCTGCCCTTGATGCGATAGAAGAGGGTATAAAAGACTATCTCGATTCTACAGATTATGCATTTGAATATGATGTGCAGAACGCCAACGGGGAGGTGACGGCAGCAAGCCAGATCGCACAGGTCTTCAAGGATGAGGGGACTGATTTGAATATCGGGATTGCAACTCCTACTGCACAGGCCCTGGCGAACGTCTGTGTGGATACTCCTCTGATATATTCATCTGTGACCAATCCTACGGCGGCGGGGCTGGTCGGAAAGGGGATGGAGAATATTGCCGGAGTGTCGGACATGGTTCCGGTTGCGGCGCACCTTTCCCTGATCATGCAGATCGTCCCTGAGCTTGAATCACTGGGGATGGTCTATACCTCGGGGGAGGCGAATGGAATAGTGCTCATGGAGGCTATGAAGGCTGCTGCAGAAGATGAGGGTGTGGATCTCATAACGGCATCGGTTGCGAACTCCAGTGAAGTGAGGATGGCCGCAGAATCGATTATTGACAGGGTGGACGCTGTATATGTCGCGACAGATAATACCGTGATCAGTGCCATTACAGCACTCTCCGATGTCTGCATGGCGCATCGCATTCCTCTTTTCAGTGCTGATACCACCAGCAGTTATGGAACGGATGTCCTTCTTGCAGGAGGTTTCGACTACTATGCCTCAGGTCTTCTGACAGGGGAGATTGTCGAGAGATATCTTGAGGGGGAGAATCTAGAGGATATCGGGGTCGTATATCTTGATCAGGAGAGTCTCGAGATTTACCTGAATATGGATGTCGCTAGTGCCCTTGGTCTGACAATACCTGAGACTATAGCAGACTCTGCCGCCATAGTTGTTTCCGGCGGCAGAGTGGAAGAGGTCTAGATTACGCGGATTCTCATTACTTCGACATTTGTCGCATTATCCTTTGAGTAAAGGATCAGGTAGGAGCCGTCCTGGCTTACTTCGATGTTCTTGTTTGAATTGAGAGTATCCAGAATGGTCTCCTCCCCTATGTTCCCGCTGGAATCGATGCTGTATGAATAAAGCTGCATCGTCTCAGCACTTAAAAGGTAGATGTTGCCTGTCGTGTTGTTGATTGCGAAATCTGAGAAGGAGGCTCCGCTTATCTTCTTGAAGAATAACTCCCTGTCTGTCGCACCATTGTATCCTGCAATGAAATCAGTACCCATGAGGTAGGCGATTCCGTCGTCTGATATCTCGATTTTCTTGAGGCCGGAGTATTTTGAACTCTCAAGGCTCGGTATCGAGTAGTTGCTCTTCATCGCAGCCCCGTTGGAGAATGTCTTATGTCCGAGTTTTGCGACATTTCCTTTCGCATTTCCGACAAGATAGTATGAGCTGTCATGGGAGACGGCAAGGCTAACGATGCTGTTCATGTCCATCTTTAGATTCGATTCGACCTGCTTGGATACCTCCCAGCCTCTGAATGCGAAATCCTTTGATGCGCTCGTACCAGCTACATAGCGCTCTAAGAGGAAGTTGCTCTTCCCATCGGTATCGAGACCTATGAATACGAAATTGTTCATGATCTCGTCGAATCCGACATAACCGACGGAGGAGTTGAACGTCGCCTGGTTCCCTGCAAAGGATGTCCTCAGTCCGTTGCATGCCTCGATCTGCTTCACTTCAGCTGTGCTTGGAAGATAGTTGAACCTTACAGAGTTCGTAGGATTGTTCATCGCAACGAGAACGGCATATGTACCATTGCTGTCGAGAAGATGGTATTCAAAATCGAGCGGGTCGCTTGCAAGGGCTGGAAGTGTTGAGACCCCGTATTCCTTTACGATGTCGATTGTATTCCTCTTCATGGAGGCTATCTGAAGACTGTTGTGAACCCCGCTGATGACCATGAGCTTTCCATCCGGGAGGAATTTCATCACAGTATTTGCTCCAAGCTTCAGACCTGTGGATGCCGCATCGAGCCTTATCGCATTCCCTGGAACTCCCACCTCCGTCTTCACAAGGGCGTTGAAAGAGATGGAGCAGGAGCCGTATGATCCGATCTTATTCGTATATGCGACAGCATCAAGGCGGTGTGCTCCGGGCTGGAATGTGATCTTCACACTTTGTCCCGATGTCTTGTATACGCCGTCCACATACCATTTTACGGTGATGTCGTTGAGATTTGCCCTAGAAGGGACTAGTGATATCGAGAACTCCTCTCCTGCATTGACCTCGCTCGCAAGTCCTTCCACCGTACATTCAACAGGAACCCCCGATTGGTCCAATAACTGTATTGTTCCCGGTGCATATGGGAAGTTGTCGAGGTTGAACTCAATCTCTTTGGAGCTTGTGGCATCTCCTACGATTCTCACAGCTTCCGTGAATCCTGACATGAGTATGTCTCCTGAGTACAGCCTTCCCTGCAGTATGTAAGAGCCTGCGGCAAGACCTGTCTTCGTCATGCTCGCCGTTCCTTCGGATGCGTTCATGTTCGCACTGATCTCCTCGCTCTCCTCCTCTCCCTGTCTTGTCAGTTCAAGCTCTATCCGCGGTGATGATATGACCTCGGTGTTCCAGCTCATTGTTATCGAGAGGTTTCCATTTCCCACAAGACTGTTAAGGCGTACTACGACGCTGGGATTGTTCACACTCAGTGTGAATGTCGTGCTGCCCGTTACTATCGCCTGCCCCATGCTGTTGAGCCCGGTTGCGTTGATGGTCCACTCTCCGACTGCGACTCCGCTTAATGATGTGCTTGTTTTTGTCGTTGTGATATCGAATGTGGCATCTCCTGGGCCGCTTCCTGTTATGTGGTAGCTGACGACCTCCAGAGGGATGTCCTCAGGGGCGATAAGACGTGATGTGTCGGAATTGAGGTTGATTCTCATTGTCGCGACACCTGAACTCTCTTCGCATGAGACGAAAAGCGTTATGGCGCACAGGAACGCCATGAGGAATGTACATGCTTTCTTCATGTTTTTTTCTCCTTTGAAATGAGCTTTTGACTCTTAAGCGCGAAAAACCTTCAAACTGTTAACAAAAAAAAGCGAATTTCCTATAATTTTTTCTGTGAACAGTGAAATTTTTATTTTTAATCTGCTTGGAGTGACGAAAGAAGAGGCAATAAAGGAGATTCTTGATGCGCTTGAGATAGAAAAGAAGGATGAGGCCTTCCAGGATATAATGAGACGGGAGGCCCTCTCTCCGACACTCATTTCCCCCTGCATCGCCATTCCTCACGCAAAGAGTAGGGCGGTCGACAAACTTACATATGCCATCGCCAGAAGCATCGACGGAGTCGTCTGGAACAGCGGTAGGCCGAAGATAATAATCCTGACGCTCTCACCGCTTTCTGCAAGCGGTGAGCATGTGATTTTCCTTTCCCATGTCGCTGCCGTCCTCAATGATGAGGAGAATGTGAGGAGGATCCTCAGTGCTGAGAGCCCTGAGGAGATGGAGGAGGTGTTCTACCTGTTATGATTCACAAGATTGCTATCGTAGGAGCTCTTCTTTCGATTCTCTATGTAGTATATACGTCGATGTACAAAGGATACATCCTGACCCCTGTGCTTTTAATCATGGCTGTTCTTGCTGCCGTATATTACATCACGACGAGTGTCGTGACAAAGGGTATGGTGAGGAAGAAGGAGGGAAAGGATATACTGTCATACAGGGGTGGCCTTGTGGATAAGAACGACCTCATCCCCGGGCGTCTTGCATTTGATGGGGAGAAGATCGTCTTTTATAAGAGGAAAGGGGACCTTGGAGGCCTTGAGGAGAGTATGCATATCGCCACAGGCGATCTCCAGAGCTATAACATCGGAAAGATAAACGAATACCATAGCGGGATAAAGCTCAAGACCACCGACGGCTCCGAATACTCGATAAAATGCAAGGAGATCCTTGGAAATGAATCCGCCTTTCTCTCTGCCATAGGATGGGAGATGGCCGAGGGCGGTGATGGAGAGGATGCGGAAAAAACAGAAAATTGAAATTTTTCCTTTACAAAAGAGGTGGAAGTTTCTTAGTATTTATGCATGGCAAAGTTGGTTTATCTGATTTTGCTGCTTCTTTTTCTATTAATACCGGTCTACGGTTCAACGTTTTATCTAGGGCTCGATGTCGGTGCTCTTGATTCATTCATTGCAGATGGAAACAGGGTGAGTTTCGATTTCGGATATCGCTTTGACGAGTTCCGTATATCACTTCCTGTTTCGTATTCATTCTGTCTTGATGATGATATCTCCGCTCTTGATGCAGCCCTCCGTGTGGATGTGTATCCTTTCAAGGGCATCGATCTGTTCTTTGGGGTTGATGCACTGCGCTATCTGAGGTTCTTCGGACTTGCAAGTCCGAAGGAGCGTAATGTTTTCCTCTCCTCGATTTCAATAGGCTACACGTTCTCCCTTCCTTACTGCTATATAGAGCCGAGGTTCATCGCCCAGGATCCTGCACGTATGAATGAGAACGAGACCTCGATTCTGGATGACCACTTTCCATTCTATTTCGATTATTACGCGCAACTTCTTATCGGAGTGCGCTTATAGGAGGAAAGTATGAATGTTAGACTTGAGTGGTTTAACCGTATCGTGGCACTGTTTCTCATCGCACTGATCTGTTCCTGTTCGATGAGCATGTCGGGACCTGAGAGCCTTAGCGAGCGTCTTCTTGTCGCACGCTCTGCCCGTCTTATGGAGCTTTATCTTGATGAAGTTTCCAGAGTATTGACGGATGAGGAGCTTCCGGGTTTCAGGGAGGCATATGAGAGAGGCTTCTCTGCAGAGGATGTTGCAAGGAGGACCCTTGAGGAGGAGAACGGGAGGAAGTATCTCGAATTCACCCTGTACTCGGATGACTATCAGGATGTGGATGAGGTCCTTTCCGCTGCTTCTGCACTGGTTCCTGAAGAGGAGCTGAGCACAATCAAGAGCAATATTAAGGAACTTGAGGAGAGGCTTTATGAAGGGGCTGAGGAGGAGTCGAGGGTAATGACTGCAGCTCAGAAGAAGGCGTTCTACTCCGAGCTGAGGAAGCTTGTCGTAAAGGCCGCGGTCCTTCTTACTGCAGCGATAGTGTATGCATGCGTCCCGAACCTCATGTTCTGGGGAAAAGTCAGCGCCGCAAGTGCTGTCGCCATCGCCGCAGGTGTTCTTGCTGCGACTCTGATGTCGATATTGGAGTATGCGAAGACGGACACATCCAGCGTGACATTCGAGGAATGGGTGAAGGAGATTACGAGCGAGCCTGCTGCAGCATGGGCCCTTGCCAGCGGTCTGATTGCTACGAACACAGCCTTGGGGCGTTCTCCTGTGACAGCTGCTATCATAATAGCGGTCTTTGCCATCTATGGCATCATAGATGATATAAAGCCTCTGTTGAACGCATATAAGAAATAAGCGCTGTCTGCTTTTTTTTTAACCGTTACTATGCAATAATTCCCAGTATGAAGGACTTCAGAGAGGAACTGCTTGGTAATTTTATTTTCTATACGCGTTTCGATACTATGAGCATCCCTGCTCATGTCGGAATCCAGAGACCGACAAGTGAAGGGCAGAAAGAGCTCATAAAGGAGCTTGAGAGTGAGCTCAAGGCTCTTGGACTGAGTGTCGAGATTGAGGACAACTGGGCGCTCAAAGGTCTTTTAAAGGGTAATAAGGATGGGCGTTGCATGGCTTTCATGGCTCATGTGGACACATCCGACGATGTCATGGGAAACGGTGTGAAGGCTCAGGTGATAGAGTATGAAGGAGGGGATATCTCCCTTCCTTCTGGTCTAGTGATAAAAGCGGAGGAGAATCCTGACTTGGGCTGCTATGTCGGAACGAAGATAGTCACAAGTGACGGTACTACCCTCCTTGGCTCTGACGACAAGGCTGGGGTTGCCATCATAATGAGTGCGATAGGTTACCTGGCGAGGCATCCAGAGGTTCCCCATCCTGATATCGAAGTGTATTTCACGACGGATGAGGAGACCGGTGCAGGTATGGACGGCTTTCCCTATGATAGGATGAATGCGTGTGTCTGCTATACCGTAGACGGTTCGAGAGAGGGGGAGATTGAGACGGAATGCTTCAATGCGGCTACGATAACTGTCCGCGTTCGTGGAGTCTCCATCCATCTCGGATCTGCAAGAGGGGTTATGGTCAATGCACTTACGATCCTCTCCCAGATAGCATCCACACTTCCTCAGGCGGAGAGTCCTGAGGCCACAGACGGACGCTACGGTTATTATGCACCTCTGGATGTAAGGGCGAGCGCAGCTGAAGGGGAGATGCAGATCTTCATACGTGACCATGACGAGGTGGCATTCAACTACAGGCTTGATGCGGTAAGGAAGCTTGTGGAGGCGGTTGCTTTCATCTACAAGGGGAAGGCTGATGTATCTGTCTCGGTAAGCTATCATAATATGGCTGATGTCAATAAGAAGGATCCTGAGGCTGTAGAGGCGATATTCGCAGCAGCCAGGGAGCTCGGAATAGATTGTTATGAAGAGATCATAAGAGGGGGCACGGATGGGGCTCGCATCGCAGAGTGCAAGGGGATAAGCGCCCCTAATATATTCACGGGTGGACACAACCTCCACTCCCTCTCCGAGTGGGTGAGCCTTGAAGCAATGAATAAGGCGGCCAACCTTGTGCTGCGCCTTGCAGAGGGAAGATGAAGATACTGTTTCTTGTTGGTTTGATTCTTACGCTGCTCTCTTTTCCTTTGAGTGCTTCGATCAGAATTGATGAAAGCATAACAGAAGAGGATGCCGTCTTCCTCTCTTCGTGCTTCGAGAAGGCTATCGGAGGAAGAAGGGATGCCTTTATCTCCATCTCCTCACTTGAAAGAGAAGATGGTGTGATTCGTCTCCTTTTCTACATAGAGGGGGAAGAGCGGAGCATAACAGCCTCCAGCATGGAGGAGCTTGAGAGCTTCATCATGAATGCCCTCTCCCTCGAGCCTCATGTGTTCTTAGATGGCAGCACTCTTTTCTATGTCACTGATGACATAATTGCAAGTCATGATGATTATGGCAGAGGTGAGCTTGTAGAGGCATATGACAGAGATGGAAAGAGGAGGGCGCTAATGGAGGTTACGGACAGCATGGATGGGATCAACCTCTATTCATCCATCTATGAGAAAGACCTTCTTGCAGGACTATCATTGGAAAAAGGGCCTTCCTTCTCCCTTGCTCTGAGGGCGTTGTCTTCTTTCTCCTTTTCCTCGTTCTCATTTGCCCTGGATTTCTCCTATCTTTCTTTCCTTCCGTATTTCAATCCCGTGGCGTCCCTCTACATGTCATATGACGGCATGCTCTCATACTATGGAGGGCTTGGCTTTGAGGTGAGACTGCCTCTTGAGCGTCTGATAAAAGTCCATTTCACTCTCATTGAGGATGCCTCGATCATCGCTTCTGCGATGCTTTATCTGGGCTATGACGGGGCCTTCTCCGTCCAGTCTGGATTCTCCGTCTCTTATGAGCACCACATGACAAGCCGTCTCTATTGGCGGCTTGGGTATGAAACGGGTACAATCATACCGAATACACTTATGCTGTCGATGGGAGTGATGTTTTGAAAAGAATACTGCTGCTTCTTTTGTTATCTGTTCTGCTTTTCTCCTCCTGCTCCTCTCTTGAGACCTCTTCTGTCTTCTCCGAGCAGCGTCTGCCGGCATGGGTGAGGAATCCAAGGGTGAGAAGCGGACGTATCGCATATGTTGCAGAGGGAAGCGGAACGAGTGAGGATAGTGCCAGACTGAATGCGATTGAAAATATTCTTTTCGAACTCAGTGATGACCTTGGATGGGATGCGTACTCCTCATATTACCGAGAACTGGGCTCTTCAGGCAGTGTTGCAGACCTTGATGGAAGCATAAAGGAGACGTACAGCAGGGAGTACAGGGGAGGACGTTTCTCATGCTACATCCTTTTCGACATCAGCGAGGATGCCTTCCTCTCAATGCAGAGTCCTGAACTGGTCGAATCGCTGAGAAGGGGGGAAGAGATCCTCTCTCTCATGGAAGAGGCAAAGGAAAGCTATATGGAGAACAGGGATGTGGATGCGATATCCTGCGCACTGAAGGCCCTCTCTCTTTCCCTCGATGGCGATGTCTCCGATCCTGGATTGTCCCCTTCTGAGATTCTTTCGACACTTCTATACTACACCGAGGCATTGGAGATTGATGTCTCCCAGCATGGTGATGGCATGGAGGCAAGCATCTCGGTAAGGAGGAACAGGGGGCTGCTCAGTCCTCTCGTATATTCCGCTCCGATAGAAGGCAGCTACTGGATAAGGGATACAAATGGAGTTCTGAAAGAGGAGAAGATAAGCTTTAATACAGCCTCCGGCTCCTATGATTATGTCAACACAAACCCATATGCTCTTATGAATGGCAGTGTCAACCTTTCCCTTGACATCGATGAGGATCTCATTGATGAGATCGTACAGAAAGCAGAAGAAGGCTTTCTGGATTCATTCATCACATTGCTTGATGCAAAGTGTGTTTCCTATTCTTATGATGAGAGGGGGGATGAAAGGAGTGATCTTTATGACATATTGATAGCTCAATATGATATCAATGGTGCAAGAATAGAGAGTAATACGGCCTTAAAGTCCTTTAATGCTACACTCTCAGATGCAAACAGGAGTATTTCAGCCATTGCAGCCGAGGGAGATGAAGAGGAGGAGATACTATCTCTCTTCCTCTCTGAAGGTGATGTGAAACGCTATGTCGTGATAATGCGTATCGGAGTTTCTGAAAGTATCATGATCGATGAGGAGAGGTATATCGTCAACGTCCATACCAATACCAGTACATACGATACTGTAGAGGACTTTTTAATCTCCTCCGATGACTCGGTATCCTCTGTCGGATATGGAGCCACTTTTGAAGAGGCGTCAGATGATGCTTTCAGGAATGCCGGCAGGATCCTGGCCGATGTGTTCCTTATAGAACTCGAGTAGTGCCGTCACTTCATATTCCCAGAGGCTTTCATCTATTGTCTCCAGTATAAGGGGCCGGTCCCAGGATGCCTTATGGCACACTATCTCCTTGAATGCATCAAGTCCTATCTTTCCCTTGCCAAGGCTGTCGTGCCGGTCTTTTCTTGTGCCCATTTCGGCTTTGCTGTCATTCAGGTGCATGCCTATAAGCTTCTCATATCCGAAGATTCCTACAGCCTGGTCAAGTATCATGGATGCCTCGTTTTTCACATCATATCCCGCACCATAGAGGTGGCATGTGTCCAAAGTCACGCCGAGCTTATCTTTTTCCTTCGCTAGTTCTATGATCTCACTCAGTTCGTTTAAATCCGAACCTAGGTTGCTTCCACTTCCTGCAGTATTCTCAATTGCGATGGTAAAACCTTCAATCCCTTCAAGGGCCTCATCAAGCATCGCGGCACTCCGCTTCAGTCCGTCCTTTCTTTCTCCCTCTATATACGCCCCGGGATGGATGTTCAGTTTGTCTAGTCCCAGCTTCCGGGCCCTCCTGATTTCATCCTTCAGCAGCGTTAGGGACTTCCTCCTTGCCTCCTCGCTTGGACTTGCCATGTTTATCAGATACCCGGCATGGGGAAGGATCATCTCTTTATTGAAGCCGAGGGCGTTCAGATTCTCCTTGAAACAATCTGCACTCCCATCTTTTATATCAGGAGCAGACCAGACTTTCTGGTTCTTGAGGAAAAGTGCGAATGCGTTTGCCTTGAATTCCTTTGCCCTTTGAGGGGCGAAGGCTATGTCTTTCGCTATGGAAACATGTGGACCTATGTAAATCATGGCTCAAGGGTAAAGCCTTGACCCTATATTGTCAAATACCCCCGCTTAAGCTATTTTTCTTTCTATGGATCTTTATGGTTTTAGGTTGGAAGGAGAGGAGAAAGTCCCCTCCTATGACGGCAGGGCAAGCCTTTATGTCCATGAGAAGACGGGCTTTAAGGTGATTGCGATTGAGAACAGGGATATAGAGCAGTTCTTCTCATATGTCGTATATACTCCATGTGAGAATTCAAGCGGGGTGTTCCACATCATCGAGCATACGGTTCTTTCAGGAAGCAGGAAATATCCCGTCAAGGATGCGTTCACCACGCAGATGAGCAGAGGATGCCCGACTTTCATGAATGCCATGACCGGTGCCGACAGGACGTACTATCTTGCAGCAAGCACAGTCAAGAAGGATTTTGAGAATATTTTCAAGGTATATACGGATGCCGTCTTCGAGCCTCTTCTGAGGAAGGAGACATTCCTTCAGGAGGGCATAAGGATTTCCTATGATGGAGGTCTGCATTTTGACGGGGTCGTATTTTCCGAGATGCAGGGTGCGACAAGCCAGCATGAGAGCGTACTCTCATCACTCTCGTCCCATGGACTTTTTCCCGGATGTCAGTATGAGAATGAGAGCGGGGGCCTTCCTTCAGAGATCGCCAGACTCAGTTACGAGGAGTATCTGGAGACATATAAGAAGTATTATGTTCCATCGAACATGTGCCTTCTTCTTTATGGTGGAATTGATAAGAATGGCATCATGAGATATCTGGATGAGGAGTATCTGTCGTCGCGGGAGTATGTCAGTCCTCCTGGAAAGGTCGTGCTTCCCCCAAGATGGAAGGAGCCGAGGAGTGCCTATGCCACATCATCCTCATCAGATGAGGGTGCGAACGGCAAGGCGAGCCTGCTCTATTCATGGCGGCTTGATGACAGCATGGACGGAGTCGAGGGTGCGACTCTCACCGTCCTTACGGATATGCTTCTGGGCTCTGCAGGATGTCCGCTCTACTCAGCCATAACATCATGTCCATATGCAGAGGACATCTCTACGGAATCCGGAATGATCTGGGACTACAGTGAATATGCCTTCTCCGTAGGGATGGCAGGTGTGGAGAGGGCGGATTATGAGAAGGCTGCAGAGTACCTGCTTTCTGCGATTAGGAATATAGCTAAGAAGGGCTTCTCCCCTCGTGAGAAGGAAGCGGCGCTCAGACGCAATGAGTTCAATCTCAGGGAGATTTCCGGAGGAAACCCGCAGGGGATGAAGGCCCTGTTCAGAATAGACAAGCCGTTTGCATATGGCGGGGATATCCTCTCCTGTCTTTATCCTGAGCGTGATATGGCTGAAGTCAGGAGAAGAAGCGAAGAAAATCCAAGATATTTCGAGCAGTACATTGAACGTAATTTCATAGACAATCCCCACAGGCTTCTCTCGATTGTTGCGATGGATGATGGAAAGGATGAGGAGGTCAGGCTCCAGATGAATGCCATCCTAAGCGAGGAGATGAAGAGGCATCCCGAGAGTGAGGATGAGCTCTTCAATGAGTTTTCCCGCTCTGTTGATGGAGATGAAAAATACATGAACTTCGGCAAGCTAAGCCTTGAGGATATCGATGATGTGAGATTCGAGGACAATCCCGGTTCATGGACAAGCCAAAGCGTCTCCGTTCCGCTTTTCTCAAACGGGATAGTCTATCTTGATGCCGCATTCGATGTCTCTGATTTCTCAATCGAGGAGCTTGAAAGCCTGAATGTCTATGCCAGGCTTCTGACGATGTGTTCCACGAAAGAGAAGGATATGATGAGAGTCCAGACGGATATAAGGTACACATCGGGCGGTTATGCTTTCTACATTGAGAGTGGAGAGAGTCTTGATGGTGGGGTGAAAAGCTATCTGCTTTTCAGGATGAGGGCTCTGAAGGAGACGGCGCATCAGGCTCTTGATGAGTTCATCAGACTGCTTAATGATGGTCTAGTGATGGAGTCCGAGGTGGAGAATGCACTTACTGATATCTCTACAGATTATAAGTCAGGGGTGATACAGTCCGGGCACAGCTATGCAATCAGTGCCTCTTCCGCACCGCTTTCATCCTCCTCGTATATAGGGGAGAGGCTCTCAGGCCTTTCTTTCTGGTTTTCAGTGGAGAAGAAGAGGAAGGATGTCAAGGCTGAGGTTGAAAGGATAAGGAGCGTCAAGGAGAAGCTGCTCAATTCAGAGAGGCTGAAGGTTCAGACCCTCTCGGACAAGGAGAACGTAACTTTCATGGAAGGGGAGGCCACCTACTTCATCTCATCCTTCAGAAAAGAGGAGAGAAGAAAGGAGCCTTGCGTCATTCCTTCCTCTTTCCCTTCTCTCTCCGCATTCCTTCTTAGCACCCCTGTATCATACGGTGCGCTCAGCATCTCCACTCAAGGCATTGAGTGGAAGGATACGCTTTCAATCAGGATGTTCCTGTCGATTCTCTCCAATGATGCGCTATGGGATCTGATAAGGGCCAAAGGTGGTGCGTATGGGACGGGATGCATGCTGGACAACCTTGAGAACAGGTTGTTCTTCTATACATACCGCGATCCGAGAGGTGTTGCCAGCTTTGATGATTTCATAAAGGCTGTGGAGATGGAGAAGATAGATGAGACGAAGCTTTCGGATGCCCGCATAAACATAAAAAGCCTGGACAGGAAGCCTCAGAGTCCATCCCAGAAGGCGCTTACCTATTTCAGGCGCAGGCTTTTTTGTGTCAGCGATGAATACAGGAGACGACTGAGAAGGGATTTGAATCTTCTAAGCCTTTCCGATGTGGATTCAGCGAGGTCATTGCTGTTATCTTTAATGAGAGATGGATGCAATGCAAAGTCCGTCATCATAGATAAGAAGGAGAGAGGAATGCTGGAGAAGGATGGCTATGCCATATTCCCGCTTCCGTTATAATGATATGAGAAAGGGTATGGTGTTGGAAGGTGGAGCCATGAGAGGGCTGTACACCGCAGGTGTCCTTGATGTACTGATGAAGAACGATATTTCGGTCGATGGGTATATCGGGGTATCGGCGGGTATCACGTTCGGGTGCAATTACAAATCCAGGCAGATCGGGAGGACGCTCAGGTACAATCTCCGTTTTCTTAACGACCCGAGGTATTCGGGGCTGAGGTCCCTGATCAGGACCGGGGATATCTTCGGTGCTGAGTTCTGCTATCATGAGATACCTGAGAAGCTCGATCCATTCGACTATGAGACCTTCAGGAACAACCCTGTTGACCTTTATACAGTCGCAACCGATGCCTACACAGGAAAGGCCGTTTATTGCAAGCTCGGCGATGGGGGAGAGCGGGACCTTGAATGGATGAGGGCTTCTGCCTCCATGCCTGTAGTATCAAGGGCTGTGAAAGTGGATGGATACACCCTTTTCGATGGAGGGGTGTCGGATTCTATTCCGATAAGGTATTTCATGGATCTGGGCTATGAGAGGAACATAGTGGTGCTGACCCGTCCGAGGGGTTACAGGAAGAAGGAGGGAGGTTGCGGCTTTATTACGAAGGTTGCATTGAGGAAGTACCCCAGGATGATAGAGGCCCTTGATGAAAGGAGCAGGGAGTACAATCAGACCCTTGATTACCTTGATTCCCTTGAGAAGGAGGGAAAGGTCCTCATCATCGCCCCCACTTCAGATCTGCATGTGAAAAGGATAGAGAAGGATAAGTCCAAGATCCAGGCGATGTATGACCTTGGAGTCTCTGATACTGAATCGAGGCTCTCTGAGATAAGGGAATTCCTGGAATAGCGGCTGTTTAACCATTTTCTAATCTTATTCTGCTATAATCTTCTTTTGTGGAGGAAGTATGAGGATTCTTGTAGCAGAGGATGAGTGCTCTCTTGCAGATGTCATTTCCAAAAGGCTTAAGAGGGAGGGGTATGCGGTGGACACCGTATATGACGGAGAGGCCGCCTATGATTTCCTGGAAGGCACGGAGTATGACATCGCTCTTCTGGATATCATGATGCCGAAGATGGACGGCCTTGAGGTCCTGGGAAGATACAGGGCCTCCGGGGGTTCTGCTCCAGTGATATTCATCACAGCCAAGGATGCACTCTCCGACAGGGTTGACGGCCTTGATGCCGGTGCGGATGACTATATCATAAAACCTTTTTCATTCGATGAGCTTCTTGCGAGGATCAGGTCCGTACTCAGAAGGGCATGTGGTGGTATGAAGTCCAACATATTGAGAGTCGAGGACCTTACACTCGACACATCAAGCGGCATTGTCAAAAGAGGTGGAAGGACGATTGAGCTTTCGGGAAAGGAATACGCTCTTTTAAAATACATGATGAGCAATGCCGATATGATACTGAGCCGCGATGCGATTCTCAGCCATGTATGGGATTACAGCTATGAAGGACAGTCCAACATGGTCGATGTGTATATCCGCTATCTGAGGAAGAAGATAGACGGCTTTAATGAGAGGCCTCTCATACACACCTTTCGTGGACGCGGATATATGATAGGAGGAAGGATTGGATGAATCTCAAGAAAAGGATTGTCATCTGGTATACGCTATGGACATTGCTTCTTGCGGCGATAATATTCCTTCTGTTCTTCTCTTTTTCCAATACCCTCTCCATACGCTCCCTGCGTCATGATGTCGAGGAAGCTCTCAGTGATTCATCCTCCCTGATCCGCGTAAGCGACGGAAGACTGAACTTCTTTAAGCTGGATGAGGTCGATGATGGCATATATATATCCGTATATGATGAGGGCGGCACTCTTCTCTTCGGAAGACCCAATTCGACCATAGACAGCGTTCCATACAGGGAAGGGCAGCGCCTTCTTCAGACAATCGACGGTACATGGGTCCTCAGCGATATGGTGATGGACGGCTGCTACATGAGGGCGTCCTCCCTTCAGTCGAGTATCTATGCAGTCCTTGCAAGCGACTATCTTCCCCTACTGATAGCCGCTCCGTTTTTTGTCCTTATATCCGCACTCGGCGGATACTTCATAGTGAAGAAATCATTCTCTCCCCTGGAGGACCTTATAGCAACCGCATCTGAGATAGCGGGAGGCAGGGACCTTTCAAAACGTCTCGATACATCTTCCTCGACGGAAGGCCGGATGCTTGCCTCGGCGTTCAATTCAATGCTTTCCCGTCTTGACGAGTCTTTCAGAAAGGAAAAGGAGTTCACAGATGACGCATCCCATGAGCTCAGGACCCCTGTTGCCGTAATCAAGGCGGAAGGGGAGTATGCTCTTACTGTCCTTGATGATAAGGCGGAAGTCGAGGAATCCCTCAAGACCATGGTAAGGGAGAGCGAGAGGATGGGGCGCCTGCTCTCATCGCTGCTGGAGCTCTCACGTGCTGACAAGGGGAGCATCAAGGTCGAAAAGAGGGATTTCTCCCTCTCTTCACTCCTTGAGCTTTTAGCAGAGGAGATGTTTGAGCTGGGGGAAGAGAAGGGTCTCAGATTCTCATATGATATAGAAAAAGATATCTTCGTCCACGCTGATGAGGATATGATCACCCGTGCTGTGATAAATCTTATAAACAACGCCTTCTCGTTCTCAAAACCGGATGGAAATGTAAAACTCAGGCTTTCCAGGCGTGGCGATGAGGCTCTAATATCGGTCATAGATGACGGTATTGGAATCGCAGAGGAGGATCAGAAGAGGATTTTCGACAGGTTCTATCAGGTGGATAAGTCCCGCACTTCATCATCTTCAGGCCTTGGTCTTGCAATGGTCAAGGAAATCGCCGCACTCAATGATGCAGGGATGGATGTTGAAAGTGAATTGGGTAGCGGCAGTGTCTTCACTCTTTCCTTGCCGATGATTTCCTTAAAAAAATCTGAATTTTAATTTTATTCTCATTTTTCTCCTCTAATATGTAGCCGTACAAGGAGAAAAAAGAAAATGAAAAAGAAGATTTTGATTCTATTGGTTCTATTGGTCGCAGCATCAGCTGTGGTCTTCGCACAGATTACAAGAGATGAGGCTGAGGCTATCGCAATCAAGGATAGTGGAATCCCTGCTTCATCCGTCGAATATATGAGAAGCAGTCTTGACTGGGAGCACGGTGAAAGGGTATATGATGTCGAGTTCTATGCAGATGGCGTTGAATATGATTATGAGATCGCCCTTTCCGATGGAAAGATTCTTTCCTTCGACAGTGAGGCCGAAAGAATCAGGCATACCCGTTCCTCTGATGAGCTTTCAAGGAACGATGCCCTCCTCTTGGCACTTGAGAATGCAGGATACAGCGAGGATGAAGTAGGGCGGATAAAGGTTGAGAAGGACTGGGACGACGGATATGCAGTTTATGAGATTGAATTCAGGACATCCGACTACGAGTACGAGTATGAGATCTCTGGAGAGGCTGAAATCCTTTCCTACAGCATCGAGAAGAGGGGCAGGGTGCGCACCGTGCGTGATGCTGCCATCATGGACCGGTCGGAGGCTGAGGGTGTCATCACCTCCTATCTTCCTGAGGGTGTTGAGATAATGCGTTTCGAAAGGGACTATGATGATGGAAGATACACATATGAGGCAAAGGCATTCAGTGATGGAATCGAATACGAGGTGGAGATTGATGCAGTATCCGGAGAGTTGATTTCCTACCAGGAAGAAGTCGAGAGATGGAGATGAGAGAGGGGCCGTCGCAAAAAGGCGACGGCCTTCTATTATCTGAGCATAGCTATATAATTTCTTACGATAAAACGAATTAATTTTGGGAATAATGTGTTCCGGCATAGAAAAAGCAAGCTTTTTCTGTTATAATTTCAATAACCACAAAGAAATAAACAGGAGGAGCTTGCTTAAGCTA
>DVIF01000067.1 GCA_018711525.1 Candidatus Ornithospirochaeta stercorigallinarum | reverse complement strand
ATGCAACTTTTGTGTGAATGTGGTGAGCCCTATGGAATAAAGCGACATGATTGGTCTAAGGTGCGCTCTTATATGGGAATATTGTTTATAGATAATACAATCTCAGAAGACAGTTAACATAATTTTAAATCGGGAGTTATTCTACATTTTGAAACATCTCAAATTGTATGTATACTAGTGAAAAGATGAGCATTCAGGAGCGCGATATGGATATTCCCAAATCAGATGATAATCATTATGGAAATAAAAATCCTTTTTTATTGTTAGATTGTTATAGTAGTCATCCTTATGAATTCAACAATCCTGTTTATCATTATACATCTATAGATGCGTTTACAAAAATTATAGAGCAAAGAAAAATATGGATGACTGATTTTTCTGGTTCAAATGATCTTGTAGAGAATAGGGTCATATATTATTTACTAGACAGAATATGTGCAAATTTAAAAGCAAAATCTATCCCCGACGAAGATATTTATCTTTTCTATAAAAATTGCAAAATCCAGATTGAGCATACACCTTTGTTTATATCATGTTTCTCAAAGCAAAAAGATTTATTATCGCAGTGGAGAGGGTATGCGAATGATGGAAAAGGCGTAGCAATAGGTTTTAAGTTTAAGCCTCAACGTTTTTCTGAGTTATATCCAGGAATATATGCGGGTAAGAAACATCATTATTATGCTTATGAATTGCTTTATGTTGGGGAACCGCCTGATTATGACTTTAGCTTACCTGCGGCTCAAATAACAGAGAGTATATTGAAATATTTTAAAGATTTGAAAAATGAGAATCTGTTGTGGTTTTCCAGCTTTTTTTCGCGATTAAACGCAAAAGTAAAACATGGTGGTTTCAAAGAAGAAGATGAGGTGAGGATTGCAACCTGCCCTATTGTTGTCAGTCCTCCAGATGCAAACGGAAAATCATCTTTTGTTTATTCAGGTATGATGAAATACATTCCTTGTGAAAACAGCATCAAGCCGATAATAGAGTTCCCTTTTGAAACAGAAGAAATCGTAGAGGTAGTTATTGGTCCTAAAAATCAAACATCTAAAGAAATATTAAAAGCATACTTAAAATTAAAGGGACTGGAACATGTTAAGGTATCTCAATCGATGACAACATATAGGTAGGTACGTTAATCTTAAAAGGTATGGAATATTATAATTAACAATTTTTTATGATTATACGTAGAAAAACTACGTGAAATGGAGGAATTGTACATGATTGGGCAATTTTCTGTTTCCAACTTTAAATCAATTAGAAACAAAATGATCTTGAGTTTTGTTCCTAATGGTAAAGTTAAAAATGAGCATGATAATCATCTTAAAATAACTGTAAATGAGAAAACTCAATTGTTAAAATTGGGGCTTCTTTATGGTTATAATGCTTCTGGAAAATCCAATATTATTGAGGCTGTTCAGACTCTTAGAAATATTGTGACCCATGGTAGTAGAGTCAAAGAGGGAATTCCTTATTACCATCCTTTTGAATTTGATGATGACTCACGAAATAATCCTACAGAGTTTTCATTGGATTTCTTTGTAGATGGTATCAGGTTTTTATATACTATTTCCTACAATTCAAATACGATAGTTGAAGAATCTTTATTTTATTGGCCGGAAACATCTCGTAGAAAAATATTCGAACGTCATTACAATAATGCTCTGGATACTTCAGACATATCATTTGGTACGGATTGCGATTTAACCAATGCAGATAAATTAATGTTGAAAGCAAATACAATTAACAATAATTCTCTTATGTTTGCATATCAAATGACAAACATTTCGTCAAAAATATTAGATTGTGTTTCTACTTTCTTTAGGGAAAACTTTATTAATACAGTTACACCACAGAAGGATCTTTCCCTATATGGAGTAAATAATCTTTATGAAAATATAAAAGAAGGAGCTTTTTATTCTAAGCTGATGGAAAAAGCTGATTTTCAAATTACAAATTTGGAAATAGTAGATACAGATACATCAGGAAAAGGTATATTTGTTGATAAAAGTGTACAGCCTGCAAAAAGCTGTAGATATGGAGTTTAATCATAGGACGGAAAACGGAGATTATAATCTTTCATTTTTAAATGAATCGAATGGAACTCGCCGTTATTTTGGGCTGATAGCAATATTGAAGAATCTTATAGAAAAGAAACAAGTTTTATTCATCGATGAACTTGATAACTCTCTTCATCCTGATTTGGTTTCATTTTTCTTGACGATGTTCCTTTTCAATTCAAATGGATCTCAACTTTTTGTCAGTACTCACGATTATTCTTTGTTGGAAAAAGATTTCATGCGTCCTGATATGATATGGTTCTGTGAAAAAAACAAGGATGGTTCTTCTGAATACTATCAGGCATTAGATTGCGGCATACATAAGAATAATAACTTTTTAAGATGCTATCAGGCTGGCAAGTTTGGAGCCATTCCCGATTTGGGAAGTCCTGTAATCAACATGGAGAGTGGAGTGTAGAGTAGAATTTGTACCAGTATGAGCCATTGTACACGTTGTATTGAAGAAATAAGAGGAAAATTAAAATCAGTACAATAAAATTTGCTTATATTGGAAAGAGTGGATAAAATATGATTTTTAAAAAAGCTTCTGCATCAGACATTCCATCAATATGCCGTATCTATGACGATATCCACACCGCAGAGGAGAGTGGATTGATTTTCGTCGGCTGGCGGCGTGGCTTATATCCAACAGATAAGACTGTTCTCGACTCCTTCAATCGAGGTGATTTATTTGTAGAAAAAGATGAGAACGGTGTGATTGTCGCTTCTGCGATAATCAATCAGATCCAGGTTCCTGATTACAGTAAGGGTAAATGGGCATACGATGCAAAAGATGAAGAGGTGATGGTGCTTCATACTCTTGCCGTCTCTCCGTCTTTCTCCGCTCATGGTTATGGCAAGGCCTTTGTCGAGTTCTATGAGAATCATGCTGCAGAGCATGGATGCAGATACCTGAGGATGGATACCAATGCAGGAAATTCCAGGGCAAGGGCGATGTATAAGAAGCTTGGATATAGTGAGGCGGGAATAATCCCGACAGTATTCAATGGAATAGAGGGAGTTCCATTAGTTCTTTTGGAAAAAGCATTATAGTTTTAGTTCTTTGTTGTTCACTTTTTCCTTTTTCCATTCTATCTTATGATTTGGTTTCTTTTAGTTGGAGGATGAAGTGGAGGATAGGAAGTTCCTGGGAACGGAGAAGATAGGATCTTTACTGTTCAAGCTTGCCCTGCCCACTGTCGTGGCACAGCTTGTAAACATGCTTTATAACATAGTCGACCGTATATACATCGGACATATCGAAGGAACAGGGGCTCTTGCCCTGACTGGGGTTGGTGTGTGTCTTCCACTCATTCTCATTGTCTCTGCCTTCGCAGCTCTCATAAGCAGCGGCGGCGGTCCGAGGGCTTCGATCATGATGGGCCACAATGATTACGATAAGGCAGAGGAGGTCCTTGGAAACAGCTTCATCATGCAGGTCATGATCTCTGTAGTCCTGACTCTCATCCTTCTTATCTTCAATGAGGATATCCTGCTTCTATTCGGGGCAAGTGAGAACACGATAGGTTATGCCACGACATATATGGATATTTATGCCGTCGGAACGATTTTCGTACAGCTCACACTCGGTATGAACTCATTCATCACCGCACAGGGATTTGCCAAGACGAGCATGCTCTCTGTAATCATCGGAGCTTTCATAAACATCGTTCTCGACCCTGTATTCATCTTCGTTTTCGATATGGGAGTCGCGGGTGCGGCCATTGCCACTGTCATCTCACAGGCGGCAAGCACAATCTGGGTCCTTCTCTTCCTTACAGGTAGAAGAACGAGCCTTAGAATCAGAAGGAAATACTTCCGCCTCGATAAGAGGATCTGCATCTCTGTCCTTTCTCTCGGACTTGCATCGTTCATAATGCAGGCAAGTGAGAGCGTCATAAACATCTGTTTCAATTCCAACCTCCTTCGCTACGGGGGAGATCTCGCGGTTGGTGCGATGACAATCCTTTCCTCTGTCATGCAGTTTGCGATGCTTCCCCTGCAGGGGCTTGGACAGGGGGCTCAGCCTATAATAAGCTACAACTATGGAGCGGGACTGAAGAGCAGGGTGAAAGCCGCTTTCAAATATCTGCTCATAGTGGATTTTGTGTTCTCGATGGTCCTGTTCCTGGCAGTGCAGTTCTTCCCTTCGGCGTTTGTCATGATGTTCACCGATGATCCTGGACTCATAGATTATGCATCATGGGCTCTAAGGATCTTCATGGGCTCGACTGGAATCTTCGGCATTCAGATGGCATGCCAGGCTACATTCACAAGCATAGGAAACGCAAAGAGCAGCAGTTTCATCGCAATACTGAGAAAGCTCATCCTGCTTGTTCCTCTTATCTACATAATGCCGCATCTCGTATCTTCCGATCCTACGAAGGGGATATATCTGGCAGAGCCTATTGCGGACTTCATCTCAGTATGCTGCACGATAGCCATATTCTCGCTTCAGTTCAGAAAAGCGTTGAGGCAGATGGATGAGAGGGCTGAAGACTTGGGAAAAAGATGATAATATCTACCAAGGAGTGAGAAGTGAAGCTTTTAGTTATCAACCCGGGATCTACAAGCACAAAGATAAGTGTCTTCGAGGATGAGAGGAACATCTTCACAGAGAGCGTCTTCCATGATGCCCCAGAGCTTTTGAAGTACCCTACGACAAACGACCAGATGCCTATGAGGAAGAAGGTCGTGCTTGATCTCCTTGCCTGTCATGGAATCAAGATGGAGGAGATCGACGTCTTCATAGGACGTGGTGGTTGCGCATACTCCCAAAGTGAGGGGGTGATGGAGATCGATAGGGCCCTTTTTGAAGATACAAGGGATGACAAAGGCGGCAGCGACCATCCTGCGAAGCTTGGTGTGATGATGGCATATGAGTGGGGGAGGGAGTATAAAAGGCCGATGTATACCCTGAATCCGACGAATGTTGATGAATTCACCCCATATGCACGCATCACAGGTCTCAAAGGGGTCTACCGCAGAGCTCAGTCGCATGTTCTGAATCAGAAGGGCATTGCACGCCTTCATGCAAAGAAGACGGGGAAGCGATATGAGGATTCTTCTTTCATAGTCTGCCATATAGACGGAGGAATCACAATCTCCGCTCATTATAAAGGGAAGATGATCGACGGCACAGAAGGTGCCGGTGGGGACGGCCCGTTCACACCGACCCGTCTCGGATCGATTCCCATAATGGAGGTTGCAAAGTATCTGGAGTTCCACTCTCCTGCAGAGCTTGAGGCGATGTGCTCCCGCTCTGGAGGGTTTGTAAGCCATTTCGGCACTTCCGACTCGAACAGGATACATAAGACGAAGGAGGAAGGGGAGGAGCATGCCGCACTCGTATGGGATACGATGATATACCAGATCGCCAAGTCCATAGGTTCGATGGCTGCAGTGCTCAAGGGGGATGTCGATGCCATCCTCCTAACTGGAGGCCTTGTCCGCTTTGACGACATAATCGACGGTATAAAAGACCGCTGCTCATGGATCGCCCCTGTATATGTATATCCTGGTGAAGTCGAGCAGGAGGAGCTCTGTTATGAGGTTTTAAAGGTCATAAGAGGGGAAAAGAGGGCAAATAAGTATACTGCGAAGCCTGTTTTTTCAGGTTTTTCCTGGGATGCAATATAGAACCAGGTGACAAAACATCCCCTTTTTCCTATTATGGACCTGAGGGATACAATGAGGCATCCTGAGCTTACCTTTACGGCTTAGGGTGCTTTTTTGTTTTTCTGATGGCGGGAATGAAAATAGTAAGCATCCTAAAAATGTTTATTGTTTATTTTCTCTCACAAATGAAAAGTATCATGTTAGAATATGGTAGTGAGAGGTGAGTTTTTTGGAAAAGAATTGCGCAATTGAGATGAGAGGCATTACCAAGCGTTTCGGGCAGGTAGTCGCAAATGACAGCATCAACCTCAAGCTATGCAGAGGAGAGATCCTTGCGCTTCTTGGAGAGAACGGAAGCGGTAAGACTACCCTTATGAACATGCTCTCTGGAATCTATCAGCCTGATGAAGGTGAGATCTTAAAGGATGGGAACCCCATCTACATCCATTCTCCACGTGAAGCATATGAGTATGGAATAGGTATGATTCATCAGCACTATAAGCTGATTGAGGTCTTCACAGCCGCACAGAACATCATCCTTGGACTTAATGACGGAAAGATGGATATCGGCAAGGCGGAGAAGAAAGTCAAGGAAATATGCGACCGCTACGGTTTTGAAATCGATCCGGCGAAGAAAGTCTATGATATGTCGGTTTCCCAGAAGCAGACGATTGAAATCGTGAAAATGCTTTATCGTGGAGCCGACATTTTAATTCTGGACGAACCGACTGCAGTCCTCACCCCTCAGGAGACCGAGAAGCTCTTCAAGGTCCTCAAGAACATGAAGGCGGATGGCAAGGCGATAGTCATAATCACACATAAGCTGCATGAGGTCATGGATGTCTCCGATAAGGTCGCTGTATTGCGCAAAGGTCAATACATAGGGACTGTAAATACCTCAGAGACCAATCCCCAGGCCCTTACGGATATGATGGTGGGGCATGCGGTTACTCTTAATATCGACCGTCCTAAATATGACAGGCCGAAGAAGAAGCTCATTGTCGAGAACCTTACCTGTATCGATGCCGAGGGCATAAAGAAGCTCGATTCCGTCTCTTTTTATGCAAACACAGGGGAGATCCTTGGAGTTGCCGGGATCTCAGGCTCCGGACAGAAGGAGCTTTTAGAGGCCATGACAGGGCTCTATCCTGTAGCGGAAGGCAGCATCCGCTTCATAGACAGTGATGATAATGAGATCGAGCTCGTCGGGCTCACACCGAAGAAGATAAGGGCTACGGGTGTCGGCATGGCGTTCGTTCCCGAGGACAGGCTTGGAATGGGCCTTGTCGGATCGATGGGAATGACAGGCAACATGATGCTCCGCTCCTGGAAGAACGGCAAAGGTGCGCTTTTGAAGAAGAAGGAGCCTGAAGACCTTGCAAACAGGGTATGGAAGGAGCTTGAGGTTGTCACTCCCGGTGTGAACTACCCTGTGCGCAGGCTCTCCGGTGGCAACGTGCAGAAAGTGCTTGTGGGAAGGGAGATTGCGATAGAACCGGCGGTCCTCCTTACTGCGTATGCCGTACGAGGTCTGGACATAAACACATCATATACGATCTACAATCTTCTTACAGAGCAGAAGATGAAAGGTGTCGCGGTTCTGTATGTCGGAGAGGACCTTGACGTCCTTATTGAACTATGTGACCGGATCCTGGTCCTCTGTGATGGCCGTGTCAGTGGAATTGTCGATGGCCGTACTGCCACAAAGGAGGAGATAGGTCTTATGATGACGCATATCGGTAATAAGGAGGCAGCTGATGAGTGAGAACATAAAGACACCATTTGTCCGCCTTGCAAAACGCACTGACATGAATCCAAGGAAGGCCATGGCCATAAGGATTGCCTCAATCGCTGTCGCCCTGCTTTTAGGATTCATCCCGATGATGATTTCAGGAACGAATCCATTTGAGGCGTACTCCGTCATAATCCAGGGCTCACTCCTGAGGCGGACTTATTTGAACCAGACGGTGAAGATCGCCATTCCTCTTCTTGGATGCGCCCTTGCAATCGCTCCATGTTTCAAGATGCGCTTCTGGAATATCGGTGCAGAAGGACAGATTACGATAGGTGCGATGTGTGCTACATATTTTGCACTCTTCTGGTATGGCAGGGTTCCGCATGTCGTACTGCTTCTGATGATGTTCCTCGTCTCCCTTATCGGAGGCGGCATTTGGGCGCTGATTCCTGCTTTCTTCAAGGCGAAATGGAATACGAATGAAACGCTTTTTACTCTTATGATGAACTATATCGCGATAGGAATAGTCGCATGGCTCCAGGGAGGACCATGGGAAGGAAGGAAAGGCAGCCAGCTCATTCCTATGTTTGATAAGAGTGCACGTCTTCCTGATTTCAATTTCCTGATAGGAATAGGGGAGCATGAGATCAGTCTTACCAGCCATGTCGGTCTGATTTTCATCCTCATCCTCGTATGGCTGATGTATATCTACATGAACAAGACGAAGCAGGGGTATGAGATCGCAGTCATAGGAGATTCTGTGAATACTGCCCGCTATGCTGGAATGAACGTCGGCAACATAATCATGAGGACGATGTTCATATCCGGGGCCATCAGCGGTTTCGTCGGGTTCCTGATTGTATCAGGTGCGAACTATACCCTTTACAGCGGGGTCGCCGATGGTGTTGGATTCACAGCCATCACTGTGGCATGGCTCAGCCAGCTCAATCCATTTGCCATGATAATAATATCCATGATGCTCGCTGTGCTTGAGAAAGGTGCCAACACATTGCAGACGAGGATGCAGGTTCCTGCCTCCATCTCGGATATCATAACAGGCATCCTCCTCTTTACGATGCTCAGCTGTGAGTTCTTCATAAACTACAGGCTCATCTTCCGTGGCCGTGCCGGCAAGGAGGAAAAAGTATGAATACACTTATTACGCTCATAACTGCCGGGATCACATTCGGTACCGTTCTCATGTACGGCACTCTCGGTGAGATCCTCACTGAGAAGTCGGGGAACCTGAACCTCGGAGTCGAAGGCATCATGTACATGGGTGGGGCATTCGGTCTTGCAGGGGCCTTCTATTACGAGAAGGCTGCGGGAGCATCTGTCATAGGACCTGTTGCGATAATCATCGCCCTGCTTTGCGCCTTCCTCGCAGGCTGCGCCGCAAGCGCCATCTACAGTTTCCTGACAATCACACTGCGTACGAATCAGAATGTAACCGGTCTTGCTCTTTCAATCTTTGGAACCGGGGTAGGCCAGTTCGTAGGAGAGCTCATGAGGGTGAAGGAAGGTGGCTATGTCGCTCTCTCCAATGGATTGAAGAACGCCTTTGCCGCATCAGTATTACCGGATTTCCTTGTGAAGATACCTATAATCGGTCCGATACTCTTCAGCCATACCATCTTCTTCTATATGGCTCTCATACTTGCCGTGGCGATGTGGTATTATCTCTCAAAGACCCGCAGCGGTATGTATCTGACGGCTGTCGGGGAATCCCCGTCCACAAGTGATGCTGCCGGTATAAACATCACCCGGTATAAATATCTTGCGACCATCATAGGAGGAGGCATCTCCGCAATCGGAGGAATGGTCTATATCGTCACCACCGCAGGTTGTGTATGGAACCACGAAGGACTCTCCGGTGTCGGCTGGCTGGCGGTGGCACTCGTAATATTCTGTGTATGGAGACCACTTAATGCGATATGGGGTTCTGTGATCTTCGGGTCGATGATGATCATGTATCTGCGTGTCGCGATTCCATTCATCCCGACTCAGCTGTATAAGATTCTTCCTTATGTCGTGACGGTCATTGTCCTGGTCATCACCAGCATGCGCAACAGCCGTGATAAGCAGCCGCCTGCTTCCCTCGGGCTGAACTATTTCCGCGAGGAGCGGTGAAAAAGCTCCTTAGTATGGGAAATATGTGTTAGAATTAATTCAGGCCAAGCCTGAAAAAGGAGATATCATATGAAAAAAACATTGTCAGTACTGTTTGTCCTGCTCATTGTCTCTTCACTTGTCTTTGCCGGCGGTGCAAGCGAGAGCAGTAAAGGAACTGCAGCAGCGTCATCCGATACAACGACTGTAAAAGTCGGCCTCATCTGTATTGGAGACGAGAACGACCAGGGGTATACCTACAACTTCATCAGAGGTCGTGATGAAGCAACAGAGATCCTTGCTGCAGAAGGCATCAACGTTGAGTGGATGACAATTTACAACATCGGAGAGGATTCGAGCTGTATCGATGCCAACATCGAAGCTGCTGAGGAAGGTTGTGAGATCATCATCAACAACAGCTATGGTTTCGAGCCTTTCATGCTTGAGGTTGTGGACGACTATCCTGAGATCGAGTTCATCAGCTGCACCAACTGTGCTTCCGTTTTCGATGGAAGAGACAACACTCATAATGCATTCGCAGATATCTATGAAGGAAGATATATCGCAGGTGTTGTTGCAGGTATGAAGCTTCAGCAGATGATCGACGAAGGCCAGATCACAGAAGACGAAGCAGTCATCGGTTATGTCGGTGCGTTCTCATTCGCAGAGGTTATCTCCGGCTTCACAAGCTACTTCCTCGGAGCAAGGAGCGTATGTCCGTCCGTTACGATGAAGGTTATGTTCGTAGGCTCATGGTCTGATGCTACCGCTGAATCCGATGCTGTTCTTGCACTCATCGACCAGGGATGTGTGATGATCAGCCAGCATTCCGATAACACCACTCCGGCGACAGCCGCTCAGTCACGCGGTGTATTCCACACAGGATACAACAACGATATGACAGGTATTGCTCCGGAAGCATCTCTTATCGGAACAAGAATCGACTGGGGCATCTACTTCTCAGAAGCAATCAGGAATTATGTAAACGGTGAGGAGATTCCTCAGGACTGGTGTGCTGGAATGGGAGAAGGCGCAGTTGTAATGACTCCGCTCAACGAGGCTATCGCAGCTCCAGGAACTGCAGAGAAGATTGCAGAAGTTGAAGCATGTATCGCAGATGGATCAATCCAGGTATTCGATACAAGCACATTCACAGTAGGTGGAGAAGAGCTGACACACGCATTCGCTCTCGATACTGATGGAGACTTCACAGCCGACTCTGAAGAGGCAGTCTTTGATGGAGCATTCCATGAATCACTCTTCCAGTCAGCTCCGTACTTCACAGTACAGATCGACGGAATCGAATGGCTCAACGCAGCTTATTGATTCCACTCTAGAGTCGAGAAAGGCAGACCGCTTATGGCCTGCCTTTTTTTCATGGGAAATTTTTCTCCAAGATTTCCGCCTGAGTCTTCTTCTGAAGATTCCGTACTACTTCTCTTCTAGAAAACTTGTAAGAAGAAAGGACGTGAAGTGTGGAAGGGTATAGATTTGGCTGTTATATCCAATGTTCCCATTTGTCAGTTTTATTCCAAATCGTATTTCGCTGTAGCTTCTGCTCTTGATTAAGGCCTCAAGGCTTTTTGCTTTATTGTTTCCTGCTTTTACTTCTATTGGGACCACAGAATCTTCTGTCCTGAGAAAAAAATCCTCCTCAAGAGTTGAATTCTCTTTCTTGTAGTAGAATAATGCTCTCTCCTGTTTAGAGATTGCTTCTGCAATGATGTTTTCATAGAGTCCCCCTTTGTATATTCCAAAGTTCCTGTTGACTCTAAAGTCCTGTTGGGATTCAGGATCCAGCATTGAAAGCAGTAGACCTGTGTCAAAAAAATAAATCTTGAATTTTTCTTCGTCGTAGTTCCCTTGTAGTGGAATTTGTGGCGATTTGAGATTATGGCATAGGAGCGCAAGGCCTGCATCTTTCAGCCATTGGATACATGGCATGTATTCATCCAAGGTTCCTTTTTTCCTTATCTGGGAAGGCATGAATTTCTTATTTTCCTTTGAAAGAAAGATTGGGATTGATTCGAATGTATTCAGAATTCTTATTTGATCCAGTTTTTCATGGTATTTTGCAACATCTTTCTTGTATTCTGTCACAAGATCCTTTTGGAGTTGCAGGCAGTTTTCAAAAGTTCCTTTTCTTATATAATTTTCAACGACACGGGGAAGTCCTCCTGTGATGCAGAAATCAAAGAAGAGGGAATAGTATTTTCTCAGTTCTATTTCAGAAAAAGGAACAACATTGATCATATGAGCCAGAATATCGTCTTTAATCTCTTCTCCATATCCGTTTGCCCATAGAAATTCTTCAAAATCCATGGCGTGCATCTTTATCGACGTTGAATATCCGACTCCGAAACTCTTCACCATCTCATAATGCACTCCAAGTAATGAACCACTGCATATGACATCGTACCGGCCATCAAGGTAAAAGAATTTCAAGCTTGTCAGTATGTCTGGTATCTCCTGTATTTCATCAAAGAAAATCAGTGTTCTGTTTTCAATGAATTTGGCATGAGGATTCAGAAGAGAGATAAGTTTTGTTATTGAAGTTGCGGAATAACCATTTTCGATTATTTGCTTGTATTCAGGATGATCAATAAAATTGATTTCTATGACGCTTTCATAATAATCATGGGCGAAATGAAGTATGGAAGAAGATTTGCCGACTTGTCTTGCTCCCGAGACAATTAAAGGAAAATGGTCTATATTTTCTTTCCAAGTTAATAATTGATTATCAATTTTACGTTTTAAATATTTTTTCTTAATCATTTATTTATATATTAACTAATTACTATGTATTGTCAAGAAAAATAATAGCGAATATATCTGTAATTTACAGATTTTTATGAGCGAATACAAGGGTAGAATACAGATTTTCATGTAGTATTATATTAACTCAGATAAGAAAAGTTTTATATCGCTAACTCTTGATTATAATATGAAAAGAAAGTAATATTATACCTATACATACCCCACAGGGGTGGGGTATTGGAGGAAGGATGAAACACGAACAGTATGATGTGACGGGCATGACCTGTGCCGCATGTTCTCTAAGGGTGGAGAAGAGTGTGAAACATCTTGCAGGTGTAAACGGTGTTTCCGTCAATCTGTTAAAAAACAGCATGGTCGTCGACTATGATGAGAAAGCCTGCAGCAGCGAGAAGATAGTATCTGCTGTTGAGAAGGCAGGCTATGGTGCTCATGTGAAGACCGAAGGGAAGAAAGAGGTCAAGGGGAAGGAGAACAGTGCATCATCAGAGGCAAAGAAGGAATATGAGGCGATGAGGAAGAGGGTGATCCTCTCCTTCGTCTTCACAATCCCGCTTTTCTATATCTCTATGGGGCATATGATGGGATGGCCTCTTCCTTCTTTCTTTCTTGGAACAGAGAATTCCATGATTTATGCCTTTACGCTTTTTCTTCTTCTGCTCCCTGTTGTGATAATAAACTCTAAATATTTCAAGATGGGTTTCAAGACCCTTTTCCATGGTTCCCCGAATATGGATTCTTTGATCGCTCTGGGCTCAGGGGCATCCCTTGTGTATGGGGTTTATGCATTGTATAAGATAGCATATGGCTTCGGACATGGGGACTTGGCGATGGTGAGTCAGTTCACGCATGATCTTTATTTTGAAGGTGCGGGAACTATTTTGACACTCATCACACTTGGAAAGTTCTTTGAAGCAAGGGCAAAAGGAAGGACTACGGACGCAATAAGCAAGCTCTTGGACCTTGCACCGAAGTCTGCGACGGTTATCAGGGATGGTTCTGAGCTTGCAATACCTGTGGAAGAGGTCGAGAAGGGGGATGTCCTGATTGTAAAGGCAGGGGAGAGCATTCCTGTGGATGGCATCATCCTGGAAGGACACGCATCGATAGATGAGTCTGCAATCACAGGGGAGAGCATCCCTGTGGATAAGGAGACGGGGGATAAGGTGATCGGTGCTACGATAAACAAAAGCGGCTACTTCAAGATGCAGGCGACGAATGTGGGGGATGAGACAGCACTTGCCAAGATCATCCGTCTTGTTGATGAGGCGACAAGCTCAAAGGCTCCGATTGCAAAGCTTGCAGATAAGGTCGCAGGAGTGTTCGTTCCTGTTGTCATCGCAATAGCGGTAATCTCTGCAACAGCCTGGCTCATAGCGGGAGCTACATTCGAATTCGCTCTCACAATAGCAGTCTCCGTCCTCGTCGTTTCATGCCCGTGTGCTCTTGGACTTGCAACCCCGACAGCAATAATGGTGGGAACGGGGAGAGGTGCAAGCAACGGCATCCTTATTAAGAGTGCAGAGGCTCTTGAGACGGCACATTCTGTGAAGACTGTCGTTTTAGACAAGACCGGTACGATTACCGAAGGACGCCCTGTCGTGACAGATGTAACAGGCTTGAATGGAAGCAGTCTTGAGCAGTTGCTCAGAGTGGCAGGTTCCCTTGAAAAACTCTCAGAGCATCCTCTTTCAAAGGCTGTTGTAGAGGAGGCGGAAAGGAAGAATGTCTCATATCTTCCTGTTTCAGCGTTCACCCAGATCCCTGGAGGGGGCATCAAGGGAGTCATTGATAATAAGCTCTGTCTTGCTGGAAATCAGAGGATGATGAGCAATAACGGCATCCATGATGACAAGATGGAGGAGCTTCAGAACAAGGCGGCAAAGGAGGGCAAGACCCCGCTCTTTTTTGCAGAAGATGGAAAGATCATAGGCATGATTGCAGTTGCAGATACAATCAAGAGTACGAGCAGGGAGGCTGTGATGGAGCTCAAGAGCATGGGGATTGAAGTCGTCATGCTCACAGGAGACCACCGTAAGACGGCTGAGGCGATCAGGGAGAAAGTCGGAGTCGACAGGGTCGTTGCCGAGGTCCTTCCTGAGGATAAGGAAGCGGAGATACGGAAGATCCAGGAAAGCGGCAGGACTGTCGCCATGGTAGGGGACGGAATAAACGATGCCCCGGCCCTTGCAAGGGCTGATGTCGGAATCGCCATCGGAGCAGGAACGGATGTTGCGATGGAATCTGCTGACATCGTACTGATGAAGAGCGACCTGATGGATGTCGTCGGTGCGATAGAGCTCAGCAAGGCCACGATAAAGAACATCAAGGAGAACCTCTTCTGGGCGTTCTTCTATAATATAATCGGAATTCCAATCGCAGCGGGCTGTTATTATGCGGCATTCGGACTTAAAATGAATCCTATGGTAGCTGCTCTTGCAATGAGCTTCAGCTCTGTGTTCGTAGTCAGCAACGCACTTCGTCTCAGATTCTTCAAGGTAAGACATCATGCTAAAGCTGATGGAGAGACTTTGAAAGAGATGGAAGATGAGGATGACAAAGACAATACTAATGGAGGAGAAGATAAAATGAAAAGAGAACTGAGTATTGAAGGAATGATGTGCCAGAACTGTGTGCGTCATGTCATGAACGCCCTCAAGGGGCTAAGTGGTGTGGAGGATGTATCGGTAAGCCTTGAAGAGAAGAAGGCTGTGGTTACTGCTTCTGATAACGTAACTGAGGAGATGCTTGTCAATGCTGTTACCGAGGAAGGATACAAGGTGACAGGCGTCAAAAGCGTATGAAGGCAGATAAAGAGAAAGTCTCTCGGTCCATAAAAATCGCACGTGGTCAGCTCGATGGGGTTCTCAAGATGATAGACGAGGACCGCTACTGTGTCGATATATCCAATCAGATCCTTGCCACGATAGCGATTCTTAAAAAGACCAATCAGGAGATAATGCATGCACATATAAGAAGCTGTGTGCGCGAAGGACTTCATACCGATCAGATGAATGAGAAGCTTGAGGAGGCTCTTGCCCTCCTGGATAAGCTCGTTCAGTAGTCTTTAATGCCTTGCCGTTTTCCCAGGCAAGGTATTGCTATTGACGGCCTCTATCCTGTATTGCCGATAGTTCTGCTATGGAAAGCAAAAGAAGAAAATATTGAATTTGTGTGAAGTCCCTCCTTATTCCCTTTCCTGAATCCCTCTGGAAATGTAGAATACGCAGGTGGAGGAGAAAATGAAGAAAACACTATTGCTTTGTTTATGTATCGTTTTATCTATTGCACTTCCACTTTTTGCAGAGGATGTTGCATATGATATGGATGCGTCTGCTTTCATTCAGGCCAACCTCGATAAGGCTTTCCTTACGGGGAAGACTTCCTACATCATCGAAGGAAGAATGGTAAGTGAGCCTACAGAGGTCTACAACCAGCTTGAGCTCGTATCTTATGACGTGGAAGCTGATGGGGAGTCTGTAATCCTTACAGGTACTCTTGGGGAGGAGTGGGTATCCCCGGTGTCGAAGGTGATCAGCACATACACCAAGGAGGATGGCAGCGCCCTCAGCGCAGAGGACTTCTCCTCCTGCCTTGGAGAGAAGATTGCTCTCAAGACCATTTCTGAACTTGGAACGAATTTCGCACTTGAGGTTCCTGCCGATATCGTCGTGAAGGTTGAGACTGCGTGGGGTGATGTGCTTTATACGAATGCATCTGATGCACCTCACGGGAATGGAGACTACCTCGTGTGCAACAATGTCGGAGGATCTCCGGACCTCAGCGACGTATGGGTTGTCAACGGTGCGGTGTTCCCGAACACATATGATATGACAAACGCTCAGTGATCTTTTTCTCTGCGTACATCCGAGTCGCCGGAATATCGGCGGCTTTTTTCATCTTTGAGTCTGTAATACGGCAATGTTTCCTTGCGTCGCCGCCCTTTGTGTGCTAGAACAGTTTGAGAGGAGGAAAGTGTGTCTCTCTCGTCTTTTCTGGATATACGCACTGAGAAGAAATCACTCGTCTACAGCATTTATTACCTCTACCTCTGTTCTGGACTGGCAAGCAACCTCTTAGGTGCAATCCTTCCTGCGATGCAGGTGGAATACGGCATGAGCTATGCCCTGCGAGGTTATGTGCTCTCCGCTCATCAGATAGGTAACTTCCTGGCAGTCCTGCTTGCAGGATTCGTTCCGTATGCCATAGGAAGGAAGAACAGCACAATAATGATGGGCTCCCTCACTGTCTTCGGACTAATGATAATGACTTTGACAGGAAACCCTTTCCTTCTTATACTCGCATTCGCTTTCACAGGTATGGGGCGTGGCACAATCACCAACATTACGAATGTTGTTGTGAATGAGAATACAGGCAATAAGAGTGCAGGGCTGAACATATTGCATGCCTCATATGCCATAGGTGCGTTCATCTCTCCTTTTGCCGCTGTGGTCGCCACCAAGTATGAATGGCGTTATGCAGCGTGGCTGTTTGCCGCCTTCATGATATCCGCATTCATATTCACAGGTCGGAGCAACATGTCCTCAAAACCGATGAAGAAAGAGAAGGGGGGTGCGGATTTCTTCTTCCTCAGAAGCTTCTCTTTCTGGCTCAATACCACGATCATGTTCTTCTATGTCGCAGTTGAGGCCTCCCTTACAGGCTGGCTTGTCACATATTTCAACGATACGGGGCTTATGAGCACATCCCTCTCCCAGAGCATGCAGTCGCTTCTATGGATCATGATTCTCCTCGGCAGGCTTTGCTGTGCGGCCCTTTCTTCAAGATTCAACAAGATCATCATGCTCATAGTCATGGCTGTCATGATGATGGCAAGCTTCATTCTCATGATGTCGTCTTCTTCGACAATACTGATTGTCGCAGGGCTTTTAGGCCTTGGTTTCTTCATGAGTGGTGTGTATCCGACAACCCTTTCCACAATGGATTCCCGATATAACGGCTCTACGATTGCAACAGGTGTCTGTATATCGACCGCAACAGTCGGAGGTGTGCTGCTGCCTATCATAATCGGACAAGTGGCTGAAGTAAGCGGGATTGCAGGGGGGATTGCGACAATCTTCTTTGCTATGGTCTTCATGCTTGCATTCATGCTTTTGAAGTTCATAAGATTCAAGAAAGGGATTATCTGAACATATGGGTTCTTTTGATTTTTAATGTGATACGAGTAATTTTCTTTTTTCCTTTGCATAATCGTAAATTGTGATGGAAAATGAAAATATGAAGTATTTGGCGTTTGATATCGGAGCAAGAGAGGTGAAAGTCTCCCTTGCAAATAAGCTTAGCGGGGGCCTTAGTATAACTAAGGGTCAATCTTTCAGGAACAATCTTATAAAGGATGAGGGGCATCTCTTATGGCCTGTCGAGGATATATATTCATTCATTGTGTCCTCAATCAGGGAAAACGGACCTGTCGATTCAATTTCAATCGATTCTCTCGCTTCTGATTTCGTCCTGCTTGATGAGAATGACAAGATCATAGGTGGAGCTGTGAGCTACCTTGATGAGAGGACGAAGAGGATAGCTGAGTATCCTAATGAGGCATGGATCTTCGAGCGGACAGGTTTCCATAGCAGAAGGAATTCGACACTCTACCAGCTTCTCGCTCTGAAAGAGGAGGAGAAAGCCCTTCTTGAGAGGGCTGTAACCCTGCTCTTCCTTCCTGATTACTTCAATTTCCTTTTGACAGGTGTCAAGAAGACAAGCCTTTCCATGGCTCTGACATCTTCCCTCGTCAATTCCTCCACACTTGACTGGGATGATGAGATAATCTCCTCCCTAGGGCTCAGAAGGGACATCTTCACTGAAATCCATAAGGATGGGGAGGCTGTCGGATTCTTGAAGGAAGAGGTGGAGAAGGAGGTCGGCTTCGGAGCTGAGGTCATACTCTCAGGGCATGACACATCCCTTGCATATGTTGTAGCCGATATGGATGAAGATACCATCATGCTCTCTGTCGGAGGTTTTGCACGTTTAGGCGTATACATTGATGAGTTCAATCTCTCTGATGATGTCATGCATAAGAACTATACGAATGCAATCTCCCCGGGAGGACAGAAGATACTTACTAAATATCTGATGGGCACATATCTTATTCAGAAGCTGAAAGAAGGTATGAAGGAAGGCACGAGCTATGATGAGATCATGAAGAAGGCCAGGGCGATCCATTATCCTGAGACCATAGACATCTCTGCGCTCGATTATGAGGAGAAGGATGTCCTTTCTGCTTTGAACAGGGAGCTGGAGAAGAAGGGGCTTGGAAAGATAGAGGACCTCTTTGAAGCAGCATCTCTCATCTATAACAGCCTTGCTTCTTATTATCAGAAGGAGATTGAGGACTTCGAGAAAGTCCTTGGAAGGAGCTTTTCTAAGATCGCCTTGGTCGGTGGTGCCGGTAAGGACCTCTATATCGGTCTTTTGATTGCCATGAAGACGAAGAAGACGGTCGTTTCTGGACCTGTGGATGCCGCTTTAGTCGGCAATCTTGTATTCCAGGCCCTCTGTGATGGAGGCATTAAAGCCGAAGAGAAGGATGAAGAGATCAAGAAGGCACTTGGAAGAGTGACCTACAAGGTTGTCCAGTAATATCTGCGGATAATAAGGCATGTGTAAAATATTCCAAACG
>DVIF01000009.1 GCA_018711525.1 Candidatus Ornithospirochaeta stercorigallinarum | reverse complement strand
GCGAATACAGTTGAACATGCGAGAAGTGCAACTGTAAGAATTGTAAGTATCTTTTTCATACTTCCTCGTCGGGAAAATAGAAGAAATGCATATGTTTCACTCTGTTTTTAGTCGTACAATGAAGAGTAGGGTGCAGTTCTCGTCTTATTGTCATTTTGATAATTTAGTTCGAATAATTATAAGATAAGATAGAGCATCTTATTCTTTGTTCTTTATTGTTTTCGACGATGAAATATCATATGTATCTTATGCAATCTGCTTGACGTATTTTGCCCCTTACAGTAATTCAAACTGCAATATTTTTAAATTTTACAATAATTTCTCTACATAAAATAAATTAATTATATATAAGAATGTTTTAACGACGAATATTTGATATTCTGCATCGATTTTGACGACGAATAATGTTTTTTTAATTGGGTCGATATGTCCTCAGCTTGAAAATATGCTCGTTTGTTGTTTTGCTTTGTTAAGTTGTTTCCATTTGTTTTCTGTTAGGTTTTAGGTCTCTTAAGTGTCACACAAAATACAGATATCTTAAACCATTTAATGATGTTTAGATGTTTTGAGAAATTGCTGTTCCTGGTACTAAACGGTATTATAGAACCGCCATGATATCTTCTTAGATACCTAAATTCATTTCTGATTTTCCCGAATTCTTTTAAACTATTGTTTTAAAAGTGTTAATACACAGAAAATCCATATCCAAATCACTGAAATGACAATCTGAAACACTCGCTTTTTCCTCCTGTTTTGATATATAACGGATAGTAGGCAGACATGTTTATGTCTGTAGTGAAAAGTTGTTGGAAAAATACATCGGTTATTTTATTAGGAGTAATATATGAGGAAAATCCTTCTTGTCCCTGTGCTCCTGTTGTCACTTCTAATGCCACTTTGTGCGGATGCTCCTGTCATCACGCTAAGCGAGGCCATTGAAAGTGCGATGGAAAACAGTACGGATATGGAGATTGCACGTCTTGAGCTGCAATCTTCCCTGAGAAGCGCAAGCAACGCATCTCAATACATACCGGATTTGTCATTAACCGGGTCTGCTACCATCAATGGCAGCATGCTTGGAAATACAACACTCGATAAGATGAGTGGTAATGGTAATGCGGGATTCGATATTGGAATCACCATGGGACTTGGAACAAGCATGATTGGCACCACTGCCGTAAACAATGCAAAGAGGACTATTGCAAACCTGACTTATGCTATGAGCTTATCTGACTTGGAGCAAGGTATCACTAAATCCTATTGGACACTCGTTTCTTCCAAGAGAAGTCTTGAGAGCATGGAGAATGATCTTGCAGCCGCGGAAAGAGCCTATGATGATACAAAAGCCGCTTATGATTCAGGTCTTGTAACAAGTCTGGAGCTTTCAAATGCAGAGCTGAGCGTTCTCAATTACGAGTATGCCCTGAAGCAGCTGCAGGATGCATATGTCCTCTCCCAGGATGCATTCAGAACCCTTACAGGTATAGAAGGGGAGTTCGATGTTACTGATTTTCCTGAAATCGTATATCTTTCTCTCCCGACAGCAGAAGAGCTTTATAATAAATATGGTGAGAGTTCAAACACGATTAAGATGCTTCATGCTTCTGTCGCCACTTCAGAAGCTGCTCTAACACTTCAGCAGGTTTCAAGTCTCTATCCAAACGTTTCTCTTGCTTTGAATTATAATTTGGGAGGAGATGCATATATGAATTATCCTCCTTCTGCAGAAAATAATTTTAATGATGTAGCTTCTGCTACAGTAACAGTCTCAATTCCTATCAGCTCTTATATTCCAGGAAGCAGTGCAAACAACAGCTTGAAGAATGCAGAGGATTCTGTTGAGATAAGCAAGCTTGAGCTTAATGCAGGAAGAAAAGACTATATAAGTGCATTAAGAAGCACCCTTACATCGATAGAGCAGAACAGAAGCAACATCGAGATAACCTCAAAGAAGGTTGAAGTCGCTCAGAACACTTACGATCTTGCACTTGAATCATATAATGCAGGGCTGACATCCTTCTCTGATCTTCAGACCAGGATGGATGCACTAAGCAGTGCACAGATTGAGTTGATCAATGCCGAGAGTGAATACATACAGAATGTGTACGCTCTCTCTTTTATGTTGGATATCGATTACGAGAGTCTCGTAACTCTCTATGCTGAAAAGTAATGATGGAGAATAAAATGGAAAAGAAGAAATCTAGTGGATTTGATAGAACAGTTACAGTGATTCTCGTCCTGATCTGTCTGCTCCTTGTCGGAGCTACAGTTTATAAGATGTACAGCCCTGAAGAGGAGGTGGAAAGGGCGGTGCAGGTTACGAATGAAGATGTCGTTATAAACGTCTCTGCAACCGCTGCGGAAAAGGATACTTTCATCCAGACCACAAGGTTCCAGGGGGAAGTCACCACAGATGATGATAATATCAGCGTCCTTCCCGAGACATCAGGCACTCTTAAGAGCGTACAGGTTAAGAGAGGTGACAGCGTCAGTGCAGGGGATGTTGTTGCATATGTCGACCCATCACGTCCTGGAAGCCAGTATGAGATGAGCCCGGTTACTGCAAAGGTGAGCGGCACTGTCCTCTCTATCGACGCTACTGCAGGCTCTTCTGTAAGTGCATCTACTCCAATCATAACTGTAATGCCGGAAAAGGCCCTTTATGTCTCCACCCTGATTCCTGAGCGTTATATCTCAACACTCTCAATCGGACTTGAGGGAAGTGTCACATCCATAGCTTATCCTGATAGAAGCTATCCTGTAGAGATAAGCTATATGGCTCCTATCCTGAATACGACGAATAGAACCCTTCCTGTAGAGCTTTCGTTCACTGGGGAGCATGATGGAATTCTTGAAGGCATGTATGTCTCGATCGACCTTGTTACAGAGGAGATTGAAGATGCTCTCATCGTCCCGTCTTCCGCAATCGGATCATATGCAGGAGATTCTGTCGTATATGTGGTGGAAGATGGTAAGGCTGTAAGGACTGTTGTAGAGACAGGAAGCAGCAATTCAACAGAGGTCGTTATCCTTTCCGGCATTGAGGAAGGGGATGTCGTCGTAACAGCTGGAAACGTTTCGGACGGCACGTCAGTTTCCATCGTATAAGGAGGGCGGATTAGATGACAGTTGCTGAATTATCGGTAAGACGTCCAGTTCTTATGACGATGGTCTATCTGCTCATCGCCGTAATAGCCATAGTTTTCTTACCTCGATTGGATATAGCTCTCTATCCTTCTGTTGAGATGCCTGTCGTCTCCGTCATGGTCAGCTGTAACGATGCAGGCCCGGAAGAGGTCGAACTTCAGGTCGCAGAAGTGATCGAGGATGCTGTAGGCAATATCGAGAACCTCGATACGATGACCAGCGTCAGCAGTGAGGGTTCTTGTTCCGTCGTCCTGCAGTTTGAATATGGAACAGATATAGATGAGGCTCAGGATTCCGTTCAGAGTGCGGTGACCCGTATCACAAGGGCTCTCCCGGACTGGGCTGAGAGTCCTACGGTCATGACATTTGATGCCTCTGGAAATACGACGATCCTCCGCCTTATGCTTACTGGTGATATGACGGTCGATGAGCTTCAGGTCATCGCTGATGAGACAGTAAGCCCCCTTATTGAGAGAATCGAGGGAGTAAGCCAGGTCGATTCCTTCGGTGGAAGCAATATCGAATACGATATCCTCGTATCTCCCAACCGTATGGAGGCCTATGGGGTTACACTCTCCCAGATCAGTGCCGCGGTCGCTGCCAGGAACATCCAGAGCACCACAGGTGAGATCACACAGAACGGAGTGGACTACCAGATAACCGTTGATGGAAGATACAGGAGCATCGATGAGATAGAAAACACCCTAGTTGCTACAATCAGCGGCTATCCTGTGCTCGTGCGCGACATAGCAGATGTAGTACGCTCTGAAGAGCGTGGCGGAAGGGAAAGCTACTATAATAATGAAAGGGTTGTAACACTTAGTGTGTCAAATGATTCAGACAGCAATGAGACGACTGTCGCAGCCGCCGTAATAGCAGCCCTCCCTGAAATCCAGGCACAGCTTCCAGACGGTGTTGTGCTTTCCGTCCAGAGAGACTCCACAGAGATGATCACGCAGACGATGGATGCCGTCTACAGCTCCCTTATCGAAGGTGTCATCCTTGCCGCTCTCATCATCTTCGTCTTCCTGCGTGGTATAAAGACGACCATCATCATCTCCCTCTCGATGCCTATATGTGTTCTCATCACGCTGATGATCATGAGTATCTCTGGTATGAGTGTCAACAGCATGAGTATGAGCGGACTTATCCTTGGTATCGGTATGATCGTAGATGCCTCCATCATCATCTTGGAAAACACATACTCATTCCGTCAGCAGGGGGAGAAGAGTGCAATCGCTGCAATCCTCGGATCGAAGAACATGTTCCTTGCAATTGTAGCATCAACCCTTACAACGCTCTGTGTATTCGTACCTTTCATCATATACAAGTATGAGCTTGGGATGATGGGTATCATGTTCCAGGACCTTGTGATTACTGTTTGTATCTCGCTTGCATGTTCTCTCTTCGTATCCGTCACTCTTGTTCCTGCCCTTTGCGGAAGCATATTGAGAATAAACACAAGGACTCAGAAGCCTCTTAAGTTCAAGCCACTGAGAGTCATTGATACTGCGATGGCGAACTTCGAGGAGAAGATGAGGAATGCATATGCACGTGTCCTCGACTACTTCCTCTCTCATCGCCTTCTGCTGATAGTCCTGCTTGTCGCGCTTCTTGCGTTCAGCCTGGTACAGTTTGCAGACATGGGAATAAGCCTTACTCCTGCCATGACCACGGATGACGAGGTAAGCCTGAGCCTTTCCCTCGAGCCTGGAACGACTCAGGAGGTCACAAGGGAGTATGTCTTTGATATGCAGCAGCGTATCGTGGAGACTGTTCCTGAAGATGCATATGAGTCGATTACCATGCAGGTTGGATCCTCGAATACAGGAAGCATCACACTGGCTCTTCCAGACCTCGAGAGCCAGGTATATTCTGCTGTAGATGTTCAGAACATGATCCGTCCTCTTACTGTAGAGAGGCCGGAAGCTACATGGACCCTCAGTTCCGGTCGTGGATTCTCCAATCCAATCCAGGTTTCGATTCATAGCGAGAACGAGGATGCGGCCCTTCAGGTTGCAAATGACATCGTAAGCATTCTTACTGAGCATGTCCCTGAGGTCGTCGACCTTGATACAGACCTTGAGAACGGTTCTCCGAAAGTGGAGGTAACTGTCGATTACGACCTTGCACGTGAGATGGGTGTATCTGTCTCGGAGCTCTCATCAACCCTCGCTGCAGCCCTTACGGGGCTGACGGCTACACAGCTATCTACTTTCAGTACGGAAACATCCTATGATGTTGTGGTCAAGCTCGATGATTCTGAGATCAGTCAGATCAACAACCTCTCTTCCATCACCGTTCCAAGTGCCACACATGGAAATGTAAGGCTCGAGACGTTCACAGAGTTCAATGAAGGTACGAGCCCCAGGAGGATTCAGAGAGAGAACAAGGTCAGGGTCAACCATGTCACCGGCGGTCTTGCCGAAGGGTATTCCACAAGTGAGGTCCAGGCTCTCGTGGATCAGGCTCTTGCTGATTATCTCGTACTTCCTGAAGGGGTGACGATAGAGCAGACAGGAGAGATGAGTGATTTCAGCGAGTTCGGTCCGACACTTGTCATGATTGTCCTTCTTGCACTGTTCCTTGTCTATGCGGTTATGGCAGCTCAGTTCGAGTCCCTCATAGACCCTCTGATCATATTCGTAACCATACCTCTGCTTTTGATCGGTGTAATATGGGTGCATGTCTTCTATGGTGCCGATTTCACTCTCTTCTCGATTGTCGGAATCGTCGCACTCATCGGAGTCGTTGTTAACAACGGTATTGTTCTTATCGACTGTATCAACCGTCTTGTGCGTCAGAAGGTGCCTGTAAGGGAGGCTTGTCTCCAGGCCGCACGTGGAAGGCTGCGTCCTATCCTCATGACGACCCTCACGACAATCCTGGGCCTTATCCCTATGGCTTTCTTCCCAGGGGAGGGCTCGGAGATGATGCAGCCTATAGCACTCACGTTCGTGGGTGGTATCACAACGGGTGCGTTCCTGACGCTGCTCTTGTCTCCTGTCCTCTATTCACTCTTCAATACCAGAAGGGAAAAGAGGTTCGATGACCCTGAGAGCCTTAACAACCAGCTTCTCGAATATGATATGAGAAGGCTGAAGCACATAGACTCACAGCTTTGATTAAAAATCCCCTCTTCATCGTCAGAGATGGAGAGGGGTCGTTTTCACTTGTTTTTTCTCTCTTAAAGATTTTCAATCGCAGTTAAAAGCACTTTTAGATTTTCTTCCTCAGTGGCCCATGAGGTGCAGAAGCGGACGATCGTCTTCTCTCCTGCTTTTCCCCAGACTTCGAAGACAAAATCCTTTTCAAGTTTTCTTATCTGTTCATCTGTGAGAATCGGGAACTGCTGATTGGTGTACGACGTTCCCCAGAGTTCTATTCCTTTCTTCTCGAAGGCGCTGCGTATCCTCAGTGCTTTCTCTACGGCGCTTTCTGTTATCTTGAAGTATCTGTCGTCTTCAAAGAGTGTTTCAAACTGTATGCCGAGCATCCTTCCTTTTGCCAGCAGAGCGCCATTTTGTTTGATCATGTATCTGAAATCCTTTTTGAGATTGTCGTTAAGTATCACAAGAGCCTCTCCGAAGAGTGCTCCGCACTTGGTTCCTCCGATGTAGAACATGTCTGAGAGGTCTGCTATCTCTTCTATCGTCACATCACATTTCAAACTTGCAAGTGCATACCCGAGCCTTGCTCCATCTATGTACAGATAGAGGCCATGCTCTTTTGTGACATCCCTGAGAGCTTTTAGTTCTTCCTTTGAATACAGCGTTCCGCTTTCCGTAGGAAATGAAATATATACCATCCCCGGTTGTACTGTGTGTTCTGCTGTAGGGCTTTCATAATGCTCCATCACATATTCCCTTACCTGGGGGGCACTGATCTTACCATCAGTGTTGGGAAGGGCAAGCACCTTGTGCCCTGTAGATTCGATTGCACCTGTCTCATGTGCGGCGATATGCCCTGTGTCGGGAGAAAGCACACCCTGGTATGGTCTCAGGGCTGCAGAGATTGCAATCCTGTTCGTCTCTGTTCCCCCTACAAGGAAGTGCACATCGGCATCCTTTCTGCCGATTCTCTTCTTTATGAGTTCCTTCGCCCTTATGGAGTGCTTATCGAGGCCATAGCCTTCACTCTGCTCCATGTTGGTTTCAACCAATCTACTCAATATGTGGGCATCCGCCCCTTCTGCATAGTCGCATTGGAAGTAAATCATGCAATCACCATACAACAAAAAAATTCATTTTGTATAGATGACACATTGATTTGGTATACTTTCTGCGTTGTTGTTTGAAGGAGTTTTTATGGCACATAGAACAGAATTCTATCTTTACAAGAGACGAAAGCAGAAAGGTACGTACTGGTATGTATGCTATCTTGAAAGGGATAGCGGGAAGCAGATGACTGCAAAGAGCATCGATGTCCTGAAGGAGAAGCTTGGGCTTTGGGACTTTCATAGCGTGACAAGACGTGATGAGGCTGTAATAATTGCAAAAAAGGCCCTCGATAGCGGTATTGTGTTCTCAAATGAGGCAAATCTACCGTTTATAGACTATTGTCTCAATTTCTGGGACTGGGACAACAGTGAATATATAAAGCTGAGAAATACTGCTAAGGCCGGATCCATAGGCAAGGAGTATGCACATAACATGTCTTTCTTTCTGAAAAAGCATGTAGAGCGTTTCCTCCCTCCGGGGATAAAGCTTCACAGCGTGCAGACAAGGCACTTGGACAGAGTCATTGTCTCCTTGAAGGATGAGAACCTTGCCAGCGGTACGATACAGCTTATCGCACTCTCGTTCTCCCTTCCTCTCAAAGAGGCTTACAGGCGCAATCTCATTGCGGAGAATCCAGCTCTCAAGATGATGAAGATATTCAGGGTTGAGAAGGAGAGGGGATGTTTTACATATGATGAATGCATTCAGATACTCTCATATCTGAAAGAACATAAGAGTGAGATCTACCCATCATACTACCTTGCGATAACACTTGCCATGGTTACGGGAATGCGGAGCGGGGAGGTAAGGGCGCTTAATGTCAGCGACATAGAGAAAAGCAGATATGAAGGGCTGTGGAAGATAAGGATAGCACATTCGATCAGTCCGTACTCAGGCTTGAAAGGTACGAAGGGCAACTACGACAGGGCCGCCCTTATCCCGGAGGCCCTGAAGAATGAATTATTTTCCAATGCGGATGAAAGAGGTATTGCACTTCCTTCGAAATGGGGAGGCTACATCTCCTCTCCGACACTGCGCAATACATTCTATGAGATCCTGGATGCCATCGGAATCGATGAAGAGAGAAGGGCGGAGAGGAATCTCACCTTCCACTCCCTCCGTCATTCGTTCTCGACCATCGGCCGTGACAGGGAGATCCCGCAGGAGGACAGGATGGTCGTACTGGGTCATAAGAGCAGGGAAGTGAACGATAGATACACCCATATCTCAGATGAGGCACTCTACAAGGTCTCCACACTCACCACAGAACTTTTCTCGAAATTATGAAGTGCAGAAGAGAGTGCAGAAATCAGTATACTCTCCTGTCTCCGAAGACAAGGCATGCGGACTGCCTGTCCAGAAACAGCGATGTGTCGTTGCCTCTTCTTATGGCGGCGCAGGGGCTTAACGGGCTTATGTCGTCATAGATGCTCATAGCCACCGCCTTTGCCTTCCTCTGGTCGGGGCATGAGATGATTATGTGCTTGCTTGTAAGGATTTCATGAATGCTCATGGTTATCGCCTTCCTTGGCACATCGTTTATGTTCTTGAACCATCCTTCATTCGCCTGCTGCCTCCTCGACCTGTCCTCCAGTTCCACGAGGATATAGGGGTCTGTAGTATCGAAATCGGCTGGAGGGTCGTTGAATGCAAGATGTCCGTTCTCACCGATGCATATGAATGAGACATCAAGGGGATGGCTCTTCATCGTCTCGTTGAGTTCCTTGAGTGTTTCGTCTATCTTCTTCTCATCCGATGAGATCGCATGGAAGCTGTTCACCCCTCCGATGAGGTTCAAAAAGTTCTGGTAGAGGAATGTGCTTGAAGAGGCCTGGTGTCCTTTCTCAAGACCGATGAACTCGTCCAGGAGGAACACGTTGACCTTGCTCCAGTCTATCCTGGTCTCGAGCGCAAGGCATTTGAGTGTCGCTATCTGGCTCTTTCCCGTAACGAATGCGACATTGCATTCTCCTTTCTCCGCAATCGCCTTCCTAATGAATCTGCCACCTCTTTCCGCGGCCTGTTCTCCTAAAGAGTTCTTATCATCACAAACTGTAATAAGCATCTTGTTCTCCTAGTCTCCTGATACTATATCATAATGGAAAAAAATTGTTTACAAATAGGTGAACCCATACTAATATATTAGTATATTAGAGTAAAAAGGAGAATATCATATGCAGATGACATTACGTTGGTTTGGCGATAAGTTCGATTCCGTCAAACTATGGCAGATCAGACAGATCCCAGGGGTGACCGGGGTGATTACGACACTTTACGACATTCCTGCAGGGGATGTATGGCCGATTGAGCGCATCAAGGCCCTTCAGAAGGAGGTTGAGGATGCCGGCCTTGAGATCGCCGGTATCGAGAGCGTCAACATCCATGATGCGATAAAGATCGGAAACAGCGAGAGGGAGAGGTATATAGAGAACTACATCACGACCCTGGATAATCTCGGCAAGTGCGGTATCAAGCTCGTATGCTACAACTTCATGCCCGTGTTCGACTGGACGAGGACGGATCTTGCAAAGATGAGGCCGGATGGATCGACAGTCCTGGCATACGACCAGAAGGTGGTCGATTCTATCGACCCTCAGAAATTCTTCGACCAGACAAACGACAGCTCCAACGGTTTCGTAATGCCGGGCTGGGAGCCCGAGAGGCTGAGCAAGGTGAAGGAACTCTTTGAGGCGTATAAGGATGTTGATGAAGAGACGCTTTTCAACAACCTCGTCTATTTCCTCAAGGCCATACAGCCTGTATGCGAGAAATGGGGAATCAAGATGGCAATCCATCCTGACGATCCCGCATGGCCTGTGTTCGGACTTCCCAGGATCATAACGAGCAAGGAGAAGATCCTCAAGGTCATGAAGGCTGTAGACGCACCGTTCAACGGACTGACATTCTGCGCAGGATCATTCGGCAGCAATCCTTCAAACGATCTGCCTGGAATCATCAGAGCACTTCCAGGGAGGGTGCATTTTGCACATGTGAGAAACCTTCATCACTTCGCTCCAGGGCTCTTTGAGGAGGCTGCACACCTATCATCAGATGGTTCCTTCGACCTCTATGAGATTGTCAGGGCCCTCTATGAGACTGGATTCGACGGTCCTATCCGCCCGGACCATGGAAGGGCGATATGGGGAGAGGTTTCCATGCCTGGATACGGATTGTACGACAGGGCTCTCGGTGCTCAGTACATCCTCGGGCTCTGGGAAGCCATAGACAAGAGCGAGAAGAGACTTTGCAAGTAAGACGGACTGCAAGTGAGGATGTCTACGATAAGGTCAAATCGGACATCCTCTCTTTATCCAGAGTTCCCGGTGCGGAGATAAAGATCAACGAGATTGCAGAGGAGATGGGCATCTCACGCTCCCCTGTAAGGGATGCCCTCATGAAGCTCAGCGATGAAGGACTTGTTGATATGCTTCCGCAGCGAGGATGCTGGGTCAGCTTGATTGATCTGGAAAGGGTCGATGAAGAGAGGTTCCTGCGCCACAGTCTTGAAAAGAGCGTCCTCAGTTATTTCATGGAATACGCCAAGGCTTCGGACATATCGAAGCTCCAGTATTTCGTATCTCTTCAGAAGGAGGCTCTCAAAGATGGGGATGAGGGACTGTTCTTCACATATGACGACCAGATGCATGAAAGCATCTTCCAGAGTGCGGGAAAAGGACGTATCTGGCAGATCATAGCCAAGGAGACGGGGCACTACAGGAGGATGAGGATTCTTTCATTCGACCAACCGGGTGTACTCGATAAGAATATCGAGCAGCATATCGAATTGATAGAGGCTTTGAAAGAGAAGGACATCGCAGCTGCCCTCAGGATAGAGGGGGAGCATGTCTTCAAGCTCACTTTCGAAGCAGGTGAGATTATCCATGATAATCCATCATATTTTAAGAAGGGTTCAGATGAAATTAAATAACAAGGAATTAGAGAATAAGGCAGAATGGACATCGAAAGGGTACAATGTTCTCTCCTATGATAGAAAATCTATGATAGAGAAGACATATAATAATCCGATGTGGGTACATTTTGGAGCTGGTAATATCTTCAGGATTTTCCCTGCAAAGCTATGTCAGACGCTTTTGGAGAAAGGTCTTGCAGACAGGGGAATCATTGTAGGGGAGGGCTTTGATTATGAGATCATAAGCAAGGCATATGCGCCTTTCGACAATCTGACGCTTATGGTCACACTCAAAGCGGATGGAACGATCGACAAGGATGTGGTCGGCTCTGTTGCGGAGGCATATCCGTTCGACTATTCATTCAGTGCTGAGTGGAAGAGGTTTGAAGAGGTCTTCGAGAGCGAGAGCCTGCAGATGGTCTCTTTCACAATCACCGAAAAAGGCTATGCGCTTAAAAACCCCCAGGGGGAGTTCCTGCCTGCATATGTAGAGGATTTCAAGGACGGACCGGGAAAAGGGAGGATGCTCTTTTCACGTCTTACAGAACTTCTTCATAAGAGATTCATGAAGACAGGTGCACCGATTGCGCTTTGCAGCATGGACAACTGCTCCCATAATGGAGAGAAGGTCGAGAATGCTGTGAAGACCATCGCGTCAAAATGGGTTGAGAACGGATTCGTGGACGGGTCGTTCATGGATTACCTGAACACCAAGGTCTCCTATCCATGGTCGATGATCGATAAGATCACGCCACGCCCTGACAAGAGTGTTGCCGCCATGCTCAGTGCTGATGGGTTTGAGAACACTGATGTGATTGTCACAAACCGCAATACATATACTGCTGCTTTTGTAAATGCTGAGGAGTGCCAGTATCTTGTTATCGAGGATGACTTTCCAAACGGACGTCCCGCTCTTGAGAAGGCAGGGGTATACTTCACTGACAGGGAGACTGTAAACAAGGTTGAGAAGATGAAGGTCTGCACATGTCTTAATCCTCTGCATACCGCACTTGCCGTATATGGATGCCTTCTCGGCTATGACCTGATAAGCAGTGAGATGAAGGATGAGGACCTTGTTTCGCTCATAAAGAGGATTGGATACACGGAGGGGCTTCCTGTCGTAGTCGATCCAGGGATAATAGAGCCCAGGAAGTTCATTGACGAGGTTGTGAACCTCCGTCTTCCAAACCCGTTCATGCCCGATACTCCGCAGCGTATCGCAACGGATACCAGCCAGAAGCTGTCGATCCGTTTCGGCGAGACGATAAAAGCCTACATCAAGGAGGGAAGGGACCTCGGGGATCTCAAGGCGATTCCAATGGTCTATGCAGGCTGGATGCGCTACGTGCTTGGTCTTGATGATGAACTCAATGAGTTCACACCTTCCCCGGATCCTCTTCTTGAGTATGCCAGGAATGAACTTAAGAATGTCGGAATCGGCAAAAAGGTGGAAGCGGAGGAGATAAAGTCGCTGCTCGAGAATGAAAGCATTTTCGGAGTCGACCTGATTAAGACAGGACTTGCGGATATTGTTGTCAAGGACCTTAACAGCCTTCTTAAGGGAAAGGGGGCTGTAAGGGAGACGCTCAAGAACTGTCTTAAATGAGATAACTTGTTTGCAGGCTGGAAATTAATCCAGCCTGTAATTTGAAATCAATATTTAGTTGATTGTGCTAATTAAGTACATTTCCCCACCTTTGTCACATTGTTGCTTTCTAATTCCATTTCTCCTGTGCTACACTTAGCCTATGGAAGAGAACAAGAAAAAACTGAAGCTTTTCACCCGTCCCAGTGAATACTTCTATCTGATTGTCGGAGCATTCACATCTGCAGTCGGGGCTGCTGTATTCTATACGCCGGGTCATATCACAGGTGGAGGCGCCACCGGTATAGGAACGATATTCTACTACCTGTTCCACGTGGATCAGGGGTTTGTGATGATGATTGTGAACATCATCCTGTTCATCATCGGGGTTCATTTCTTCGGGATACGATACGGGATAAAGGCTCTGATCGGTTCGACGATGCTTTCCATATTCGTGTCGATCATAGGTGCACTTACGGATTACAATGGAATACTCGATTATTCTGACAGGCTCAATGTCCTTCTCAGTGCCATATTCGGAGGAGTATGCATGGGAGCGGGGATCGGTCTTGTCCTTAAAAGCGGATGCAATACAGGGGGGACGGACATAGTGGCACAGGTCGTCTGTCACTTCACACCGTTTGCATTCGGTACCGTACAGTTCTTCTTCAATGGAATAATAGTGGTATGCGGTGGTATCTTCATGGGCTTTGAAGGCATGCTCTTTTCAATAATAGCGATGTACATCTCATCCCAGGCGGTCAACTTCGTCCTCCTTGGCTTTGGAACAAACCTTGCAAAAGCCCTTTATGTCATTTCAGAGTATCATACGGTTGAGATCTCTCAGCGTGTTATTGCAGAGCTCCACAGAAGCGGTACGATTCTCCATGGGACTGGAATATATACGGCGAAGAACAGGAACGTGCTTTTCGTCATAGTCCCCAACCAGCAGCTCCAGCGTCTTACCAGGATCATAAACGAAGAGGATCCTACCGCGTTCGTTCTGGTAACCCCTGCATACGAGGTTCTTGGAAATGGATTTGAATCCTTGAAGAAGGTTGCAGATAAGGAGAATTAGGAGGAATGGAAATGGATGCATATCAGAGCATAATGACAAGGCGTTCGGTGAGAAGCTACAAGAAGGAGATGCCGCCGAAGGAGCTGGTAATGAAGGTTGTCGATGCAGGTCGTCATGCACCAAGTGGAATGAACACTCAGAAATGGCATTTCACTGTGGTAAAGAACAAAGAGAAGATAAAAGAGATAGGTGATTATGTCTTAGGTAAAGGGAAATCCATTTGCTACGATGCCCCTGTGTTCATCATGGTCAGCTATGAAAAAGATGATTTCTTCTCCAGAGAGGACACTTCCTGTGCCCTTGTCAACATGATGCAGGCTGCAAATGCACTTGGGCTTGGTTCTGTATGGATTAATGCAATCAACAGAAATGATGAGAAAGCATCAAATATGACGGCATTCTCCGTCCCTTCCGGCTACAGGGTGTATGGCTGTCTCGCCCTTGGCTATCCTGATGGAGAGGTAAGGGAAAGGGATGTAAAGCCACAGAGTGAGACTGTGAGCATCATAGAATAAAGCACCAATAATGCGACAAAACACGAGAGGAGGAATCTTTCAACACTTGCAGCAGATTATCATAGCTGTGCCATAGTGTTTGTTTTTCTCCTGCTCTCATCTCTTATATTCATTAAGGTAGCACTGCTATAAAAAGCATATGAGCGGTTTGAGGCTACCGTTCATCGGCATTGCACGAGATGAGGAATATTATCAGCAGAGGTTGTTGACAGCTTCTTCTTAGCATAGCTCTAAAATTCTACATGAAATTTCTTGCAGACACTTTGAATATAAGAGCCAGTTCCTTAGCTGTCTTTTTGCTGATAGGGCTGATTCCATTCTCCATGTTGGAAATGGCCTGCTTTGTAGTTCCAAGCTTATCGGCAAGCTGGTGCCGAGTCAGTTTTGCGAATCGTCTGAACATCCTCATGTTCCTGCTTGGGGTATCAGAGTCCTCCGCCTTTTTGAACCAGTCCTGCTTGTGCGGATCAATAAGCATTTCGTCACTATCCTCCAGCACAGAGATAGTATTCTCCTTATCATGTCCGTTCTCCACGTAACTGCCTCCTCTTCAAATATCTCGCATAATATGATGCGATAGTCTCATACATTAGTATGTTAACCTGTTTTATTTTATTTTCCGTATGATTTTATAGCAGATAATATGGCAGAAAGAAGCATCTTATCCCCAGGCGGAATCGAACCGCCATCCCATCTTCCGGAGAGATGTGCACTATCCATTGTGCTATGGGGACACTCATGATATGAATACCTCAAAAATGAAAGAATTTCCAGTATTTATTTTGCTCTTGTGGAATGTATGCCAAGTTGACTATCATATGCTCATGGAAAAAAGCCTTATATCATATATGAAGCCTTACAGGAAGGAGTGCATACTTGCTCCTCTTTTCAAACTGCTTGAGGCTCTTCTGGAACTTTTCGTTCCCTTAGTGGTGGCATCGATTATTGATTACGGTATAAACAATAATGATGTACCGTATATTCTGAAGATGTGCCTTCTTCTTGTCGGCTTGGCGATCCTTGGCCTGTCTGTATCAATCACAGCACAGTATTTCTCTGCAAAAGCGGCTTCTCTTTACTCAAGGGATGTAAAAGCGGCTCTGTTCAGAAAGATAGAAAGCCTTGGGAAGGCTGACTTGGATAAGGTAGGGGAGGCGACTTTAATCACAAGGATGACGAGTGACATGAACCTCCTTCAGAATGGTGTGAATATGACACTCCGCCTTCTGCTTCGCAGTCCGTTTGTAGTATTCGGGGCTGCGATAATGGCATTTACCGTCAATGTGAAGGCGGCATTGGTCTTTGCAGTGACAATTCCTCTTCTTGCTCTTGCAGTCGCTTTGTTCATGGCCGTCTCCCTTCCCAGGTTCAAAAAGGTCCAGGCTCTTCTGGATAAGGTCCTTTCAAGGACAAGGGAGAATCTTGTCGGAGTTCGTGTGATGAGGGCATTCGCCCTTGAGCAATCGGAGGAGAAGGCATTCAAAGAGGAGAACAAGAGCCTTTATCTGATGCAGATAGCTGCATCCAGGATTTCAATTCTCACAAATCCCGTCACCAGTGCTATAATCAACCTCTCGATAATCGCACTTTTATATTATGGTGCGATAAATGTAAACGCGGGATCCCTGAGCCAGGGTGAGCTTGTCGCTCTCATAAACTACATGAACCAGATACTTGTGGAGCTTATTAAGCTTGCAAATCTCATAATAACGATTACAAAGGCGATCAACAGCGGCTACAGGATCAGTGATGTGTTTCATCTTAAGAGCTCGATCAGCTACGGCAGTGCCTCCGAGGAGATATCAGAGGATGAGGCGATATCATTTGAGAATGTCTCTTTTGCCTATTCTTCAGGTGCGAAAAATGCCTTGAGCGATATCAGCTTCACTTTGAAGAAAGGGGAGGTCCTTGGTGTGATAGGAGGGACAGGAAGCGGAAAAAGCACCCTCTGTGCACTCATTTCAAGACTTTATGATGCTTCGAGCGGCTCAGTCAGACTGTTCGGGCGTGAGATAAAGGATTATTCAGAGAGTGCTCTTTCTCAGCTTGTTTCCGTTGTCCTGCAGAAGGCGAGGCTGTTCAAGGGAACGATCAGGAGCAATCTTCAGTTCGTGAAGGATGATGCAACTGATGATGAGATGAACAGAGCCCTTGAGATTGCAAGAGCGAAGGAGTTCGTCGAGAAGAAAGGTCTGGATGCCACAGTCGAGGCCCTTGGAAAGAATCTTTCAGGAGGGCAGAGACAGAGGCTTTCAATAGCAAGGGCAGTGCTTAAAGGCTCGAGGATTATCGTCTTTGATGATTCATCAAGTGCACTTGATTACAAGACCGAGAGTGAGCTCAGATCCCAGCTGAAGAAGATAGATGCAACCCTTGTAATCGTCTCGCAGAGGGCCTCTTCGATGCTTCATGCAGATAACATCCTTGTCCTTGACGGAGGAAGGGTGGTTGCTTCCGGAAAGCATGAGGAGCTTTTGAAGAGCTCTCCGATATATTCTGAAATCTATTATACTCAGTTTGAGAAGGAGGAGCAGAGTGTATAAGAATACCTTGAAACGAATCGCCTCCCTGGTGCTGAAGTATAAGTTCTCATTCATGCTCAGTCTCATATGTGCATTCCTATATACGCTTTCGAGTCTTGTGATTCCCTTGATCACAGGTAAGGCGATAGATTTCGTAATAGCTGAAGGCAATGTCGATTTCCAATCCCTTCTAAGGATGCTTTTCTTTATCGCACTCCTGGCTTTACTGTCTTTCATCTCTTCTTATCTGATGGCAAGGCTGAATAACAGGATCTCGTATCTTGTAAGCAGAAGGATGAGGGACCTTTCCTTCTCAAAGCTGTCCAAGCTTCCGCTCTCATACCTTGACAGCCATCAGACAGGTGATACCCTCTCCAGGATTGTAAGTGATATAGACAATCTCTCTGATGGCCTTATCTTAGGATTCTCTCAGCTATTTACGGGTATAATGACGATATTAGGCACTCTTATTCTGCTTTTCAATCTAAGCTGGATCCTTGCCTCAGTCGTTCTTCTCGTCACACCGCTCAGTTTCTTTGTAGCTTCTTTCATATCCAGCCGCACCAACAGGATGTACCGCAGGATGGCAGAGGACAGGGCGAGGCAGACCGAGTGCATCGATGAGATGGTGAGAATGGATGATGAGGTGAAGATCTATCATGGCAAGAGGAAAGCGGAGGAGATTTTCGATAAGATAAACGAAGATTATGCAGCCTCATCTTTCAAGGCTACATTCTTCTCATCGATTACAAATCCTTCGACAAGGTTCGTAAACTCTGTCGTCTATGCCCTTACAGCCCTCACTGGTGCCTTGCTCGCAATAAACGGAAGGATCAGCGTAGGTCTGATGACATCTGCACTCAGTTATGCGAATCAGTATACAAAGCCTTTCAATGAGATCACCGGTGTGATTGCCGAGTTCCAGAATGCAATCGTCTCTGCCTCCAGAGTCTTCTCTCTTCTGGATGAAAAGGACGAGGAGACGGAGGGAGAGGTGGAGATATCATCTTCCGAGGGGGATGTGGCATTTGATGATGTATCTTTTTCCTACAACAAGGATCAGAAGCTTATTGAGAACTTCTCATTCAAAGCGCTTTCTGGCAGGCATGTCGCCATCGTAGGGCCTACGGGGGCTGGCAAGACTACGATCATAAACCTTCTTATGCGCTTCTACGATGCAGACAAGGGCAGGATACTCCTCGATGGAAAGGATATCACCTCGATAAACAGGCAGAGCGTGAGAAGGCTTTTCGGTATGGTCCTCCAGGATACATACATAAGGAATGCCACAGTCAGGGAGAACATACTCATGGGGCGCTCATTCAGTGATGAAGATGTGATCAAAGCTGCAAGGCTCAGCCATGCTGAAGGCTTCATAGAACGACTTCCGAATGGCTATGATACAGTTCTTTCAGACGAATCCTCTGCGCTCAGCCAGGGTGAGAGGCAGCTTCTTTCCATTGCAAGGATAATGCTCTCTCTTCCCCCGATACTTATTCTGGATGAGGCGACAAGCAGTATCGATACACGTACCGAGCTCCTGATACAGAACTCTTTCTCGCACCTGATGCAAGGGCGTACGACATTCTCGGTTGCACACCGTCTTTCGACGGTAGAGAATGCAGATACCATACTTGTCATGAAGGATGGTGCCGTCATTGAGATGGGAAACCACAAGGAACTTCTTGCAAGGAAGGGATTCTATTATGAACTGTATAGGAGTCAGTTCGCCTGATGGGGGATGATGTGAAACTGTATATATCGAAGGAGATTGAGGAGAGGGCAGGCATCAGGGCAGAGCGCTCCCTTTCTGAGAAGGAGAGGGGAAGCTGGAAGGCCGATGTAATCAGCATAAGCAGAAAGAAGGCTGTTGTATTCTTAAATGAGCAGAGTGGTCTCGTCTTCTTCCTCTACAGGCCCCAGGAGAGGGATTACAAGCATCTGGCTGATGTCTTCAGGCTTGTCCTTGCTGAGAATTTCAAAGCCCTCGGCATACCATATACACCTCAAGAAGAGGTGAAGGTCTATAAAGGTGAGAGCAAAAGCTCTTTTTCCAGGATAAAGGAAAGGCTTGTGATGTATGAGAGCTACCTCTCCGATGATGACATGTATCTTATATACCCAGCATATCTGATGAACACGAGGAAGGTGAGAGGGGTCTCCGCACTCGAGTCATATCTCTCGTCAGCTTCATTGAAGATGAGGGATGTGGCTGTCCTTGTTAAAATAAAAAAAGAGGATGGATCAAAAGAGCTCAGTCTCATGCTTCCTGCCGTATTCACTCTGGCAAGCCTGAAGAAGTGTATTGATTGCATATACGGTCTTGATGAAGGAAAGAGGTATGATTTCATCGCATATAGCAGTGATGAGAAGTACTCTGTGCTTGAGTATTACTACCGTCCTGAGGTGTTCAGAGCCATGGATGAGGAGCTTTCCTCTGCTCTGAAAAGGAAGGAGTGCAGCTATGCTTTGGCAAAAAGCACAATGCTTTCCACCATCCTAGGAAGATATGGAGAGCTCGTCTATAGAAATGATTTCACCTCTCCAGTGAGATTCATGGTCGCATTCGATTCGACCATGGAGAACCTTGGAATGAAGAGTCCTATGATACTTTCCATCAAATGGGCTGACGACGGAGAGATCAACAGGGGGCTCAAGGGTATTACATCCTAGCCCCTGTCGAGGCATTTATAGCTCATTACCGAAGAACCTTTTCCTTCCTTCCTCACCTCATAGCGCTCCGGATAGTCCTTCAGGATGTCGGAGAGCTTGGAATATCCGTACTGGTAGGGATTGAATTCAGGGCGGACCCTTTTGATGTAGTTCCCTGCACTTGAGACCTTCACAAAGTCGTCGTCATCCTGATATTTCTCGTATGCGATATGAAGCAGGCTGTGAAGCTCCTCCATCTGGGGATCCTCCTCAGGCTCTTCGTATTTGACCTCCTTCTCCTTCTTCGGAGGTGTCTTCTTCTTTTTCTTCTCGACCTTTCCCTCTTCTCCGAGGTATTCAAGATATATGAACTGGTCGCAGGCATTGCAGAATGCAGTGGGGGTCTTCTTCTCGCCGACACCTATCACGAATATCCCAGACTCCTTCAGCCTTACAGCCAGTGGGGTGAAGTCGCTGTCGGATGAGACGAGGACGAATGCGTCATACAGTCCGATATGCAGCAGGTCCATGGCATCTATGACCATCGCTATATCCGTTGTGTTCTTGCCGGAGACGTAATCGAACTGCTGTTCGGCTTTTATCGCCAGCTCCTTTATTACGTTCTCCCACTTTGCAAGCGCGGGCTTCTTGAAGTTTCCATATGCTTTCTTGACTATGATCCTGCCGTATGCGGATACCTCTGTAAGTATGTCTGCAAGTTTCTGCAGCTGGGTGTTGTCCGCATCGATCAGGACTGCCATCTTCTCAAATTCTTTCATACTTAAAATATACCACTCATAAGAGAATTCCGATAGTATGCACTATCAGGGCCACAAGGTATGCAATCAGGCACTGCATTACGACTACAATGACGCTCCACCTTCTTCCTAGCTCCCTCCTGACTGTGGCGATAGCTGCCACACAAGGGGTGTAGAGAAGTGTGAAGATGAGGAATGTGAATGCGCTTAGAGGGGAGAAGAGTGTCTTTATCGCATCACTTGAGCCCATCAATACAAGCAGGGTGCTAACCACGTTCTCTTTTGCTGTGAAGCCAGTGACAAGAGCCGTTGAAATCCTCCAGTCCGCAAGTCCCAGCGGCCTGAATATCGGACTGATTATCGAGCCGAGTGCTGCGAGTATGCTCTCCTGGCTGTTTGTGACAAGATTGAGACGCATGTCGAAACTCTGCAGGAACCAGATTATGATTGATGCGAAGAATATGATTGTGAACGCCCTTGTGATGAAATCCTTCGTCTTCTCCCATATGAGCAGGCCTACGTTCCTCAGTGTGGGGAAACGGTAGTTTGGAAGTTCCAGGACAAATGGAATAGGGCTTCCTTTGAACCCTGTCTTGTTGAGGATGAGTGCGAAGATGATTCCGACGATTATTCCTATGGCATAAAGTCCGATCATCACAAGCGCCCTGTATTGCGCAAAGAATGCCGCTGTGAAGAGTGCATAGATAGGTAGTTTTGCCGAGCATGATGCGAACGGGGTCAGCAGTATCGTCATCTTCCTGTCCCTTTCCGAGGAGAGCGTTCTTGTCGCCATTATGGCGGGGACCGAGCAGCCGAAGCCTATGAGCATCGGCACGAAGCTTCTTCCTGAGAGTCCGATCTTCCTCAGGATCTTATCCATTACGAACGATACACGCGCCATGTAGCCGGTATCTTCAAGGATTGAGAGGAAGAAGAAGAGGACGACGATGATGGGAAGGAACGAAAGTACGGTTCCGACACCTACGAACACACCATCGATTATGAGGGAATGCACGACGGGGTTGAGCCCATATGCCGTCAGTGCACCGTCTACGATTCCTGTAAGCTTATCTATTCCTAGGGAAAGGAGGTCTGAGAGCACCGATCCTACAGGACCGAAGGTAAGATAGAAGATAAGTCCCATTATGAGGATGAATGCAGGGATTGCCGTGTACTTCCCTGTAAGGATCCTGTCCGCCTTTATGCTTCTCTCCCTTGCCTTGCTTTTCCCGCTTTTGATCACGACCTCATCGCAGAGCTCCTCAATGAAAGCAAAGCGTGAATCGGCAATCGCCGCCTCCCTGTCCGAATGTGATTCTGCTTCCAGCTGCAGGAGGATGTGCTCAAGTGTCTCCTCCTCGTTTTTATCGAGGGAGAGCTGCTCTTTTATCAAGGCATCCCCCTCGACGAGCTTTGTAGCTGCAAAGCGTACCGGTATCGAGGCGTTCTTCGCATGGTCTTCAATCAGATGCATGATTGCATGTACCGTACGGTGCATAGCCGTATCCTCATCGCTTCCTTCGCTCTTACAGAAATCCGTATGCCTCGGGGCCTCTTTGAATCTTGCTACATGTACGGCATGGCTTATCAATTCGTCTATACCTTCTCCTTTTGAGGCTGAAATAGGTATTACAGGCACCCCCAGAAGGTCTTCAAGGCGGTTCACATCGATGCTGCCACCGTTTTCTCTTACCTCATCCATCATGTTCAGTGCGATCACTATCGGAGTATCGAGTTCTATCAGCTGCATCGTGAGATAGAGGTTGCGCTCAATGTTCGTGGCATCCACGATGTTTATTATCCCGTCAGGTCTGGATTTCAAAAGGAAATCCCTGGTCACGATCTCTTCGTTTGAGAACGGGGATAGCGAGTAGATTCCGGGAAGGTCGACTACGGAGGCGTTTTCCCCTTTTATCTGACCCTCTTTCTTGTCGACTGTGACACCGGGGAAGTTCCCTACATGCTGGTTTGAGCCGGTGAGCTTGTTGAACAGCGTCGTCTTTCCCGAGTTCTGGTTTCCCGCCAGGGCGAATGTGATTGCAACTGTCTCTGGAATGAGAGGTTTCTCACCCGGCTTATGCTCACCTTTCTCTCCTATGTGCGGATGGTTTATCGTCTCATGCCTATCTGCGTATTTTTTTGTCCTCTTTATCTCCTGGGATGCAGGCTCTGCCTCAATCATGGCGGCATCTTCTTTCCTCAGTGTAAGCTCATATCCCCTGATATACACCTCCATCGGGTCTCCAAGGGGTGCCGTCTTTATAAGGGTTGCCACCGTTCCCGGGGTAAGTCCCATATCTAAGAAGTGTCTGCGGGTCGTATGCTCACCTCCTACGGTGAGGATCCGTGCACTCTCTCCTACATTCAAATCACTTAATTTCATATTTATCTCTCTCGAATCGTAATATAAAACAACTGATGATAATTGTTAACACATGCCTTAACAAGAAGGTAAGCTTTTTGATGAAATCATAAATGTTTTCTGCTATACTCTCTTAGGAAGGATAACCGATGGAAAAGAAAACTATAGCTGTTGCGGGAACAGGGTATGTAGGACTGGCTAACGCAGTCCTTCTGAGTTTGAATAACAAAGTCTATGCGGTGGACATCATCAAGGAGAAGGTCGATCTTATAAATAAGCGCAAATCTCCTATACAGGATAAGGAGATAGAAGAGTATCTGGCGCAGAAGGACCTGGAGCTTGAGGCCACACTTGATGCTGAGGCTGCTTATGCTGCAGCCGATTACATTCTCATTGCCGCTCCTACAAACTATGACAGCAAGACGAACTATTTCGATACAAGCCATGTGGAAGAGGTCATCGACATCGTTCTCAGGGTGAATCCTGACGCCACCATAATCATAAAATCCACAGTACCTGTAGGGTATTCAAAAAGCATCAAGGAGAAGAAGGGGATCAGGAACCTTCTCTTTTCTCCTGAGTTCCTTAGAGAGGGCAAGGCCCTTTATGATGATTTGTATCCCAGCCGCATCATCGTAGGCTATGAGGAGACAGATAGTGCTTTGAGGGCCAAAGCGGAGGAGTTTGCATCCCTTTTGGCTGAAGGGGCCTTGAAACAGGATATCGATATCCTTTACATGGGCTATACCGAGGCTGAGGCTGTGAAGCTGTTTGCAAATACATATCTTGCGCTTCGTGTCTCTTTCTTCAACGAACTTGATACATATGCTGAGATGAAAGGTCTTGATACCAAGGCGATAATCAACGGTGTCTGTCTGGATGCAAGGATCGGAAACTATTACAACAATCCTTCCTTCGGTTATGGAGGCTACTGCCTGCCGAAGGATACCAAGCAGCTTCTTGCCAACTACAAGGATGTTCCGGAGAACATAATCGAGGCGATTGTCGAGAGCAACAGGACGAGAAAGGATTTCATAGCCGACAGGATCCTGAAGAAAGCAGGTTATTACGATTATGATGACGATAACATCTATCATAGTGATATGGAGAAGAGTGTGACGGTAGGTATCTTCCGTCTTACGATGAAGAGCGGGAGCGATAATTTCAGGCAGAGCTCGATCCAGGGGATAATGAAGCGCCTCAAGGCGAAAGGGGCGAACATCATCATATATGAGCCGACACTGGAGGATGGTTCCACATTCTTCTCAAGCAAGGTTGTGAACGACCTTGGAAAGTTCAAGAAGGAAAGCGATGTGATTGTCGCCAACAGATTCTTCAAGGATCTGGATGACGTGGAGGAAAAGGTCTATACAAGGGATCTTTTCAACAGGGACTAGTTATGGAAAAAAGCAAGGAGATAGATGCAATCCTCTTTTCAGAGCTCACACTTGCATTAGGCTGCACAGAGCCTGCATGTGCCGCTCTTTCAGGGGCAAGGCTCCGCGATGAGCTCGGTCTGATGCCTGCAAAGGCTCATGTGAATGTTTCAAGGGACATGATGAAGAATGCAATGGGCGTCTCGATCCCTAACAGCAGTCTCTCAGGCATAAGTGCTGCAGTCGCTCTTGGCCTTTCTACGGGTGAAAGCCAGAGAGGGCTGAGTGTGCTTTCCGCACTGGATGATGAGAAGCGCATGAAAGCATCCGGGATTGAAATAGAGCTTGAACTCGTTGAGGATGTTCCCTCTCTTTTCATCGAAGTCGAAGCCGAAGCGGGGGGACACACCGCTTCTGTTGCAATAGAGAACGAGCATGACAGGTTCTCGAGGATAATAAAGGACGGAGTAAGAATAGAGGGCAACTCGTCATTCTTCTCCGAGTGTGAGAGCAGCATAGAAAATGATTTGCTGGACAGCCTTACATTGAAGGATGTGGTTGAATATGCCGAATCGCTGAGTCCTGAAGTAAAGGAGCTGTTGAAGAATGCATACAGGACCAACCTCGAGATAAGTTATGCAGGGCTTGAGGAGGACTGGGGTCTTGCCGTTGGAAGGACGATGTTCCCAATGGTCAGGAAGATTGAAAGTGTAGATGATGCCATGAGGAAAGCCGCAGCCTTGGCCGCAAGCGGAAGTGATGCACGTATGTCAGGCTCATGCCGTCCTGTAGTCATAAACAGTGGAAGCGGAAACCAGGGGATAACCGTCACCGTACCGGTGGCACTGGTTGCTGAATATCTCAAATGTGGAGATGAAAAGCTTATCAGCGCACTTGCCATAAGTGAACTGGTCGGCCTGATACTTACAAATAAGAAGGCACGCCTTTCCGCTCTCTGCGGAGCTTTCACCGCCTCGATTGCAACAGCTTCCAGCTGGGTCTATCTGCTCGGAGGTGGACTGAAGGAGATGGATGCGGCAATCAACAATATGATTGCGAACCTTACGGGGATAATCTGTGACGGTGCTAAGAAGACCTGTGCCCTGAAGATATATTCCTCCCTGATAGCCGCGTCGGTTTCTGTGCACCTTGCTCTCAAGGGTATGAGTGCTTCAAAAGAGTCAGGGATAGTCGGTTCCGACAGCCTTGAATCGATAAAATACCTCTCCCAGCTCAGTCATGAGGGGATGGAGGAGACGGATAAGACTATTTTGAAGATAATGATTGAAAAAAGTTCAAACAACAGCTGAGTTTGTGCTATATTCACAATCTATGGAATATGTTGCATTGGATTTCGAAACGGCGAACACAGAGTCTTCAAGCGCCTGTGCGATCGGACTTTGCCGCTTCAATGGAGAGGGAGAGGAAATCGATTCCTATTACTCCCTGATAAGACCTAGGAATCTTTATTTTGATCCACGGTGCACGATGGTGCATAACATCGACCCGTACGATATAGCCAATGCAAGGCCGCTTGATGAGCTCTGGGATGACATCACTTCATTCATCAAGGACAGCCCGCTTGTCGCACATAATGCTCCATTCGATATCAAGGTGCTTAAAGATAGTGCGGCTTCCTACAATCTTGGAGGGATAGACAACGACTACTATTGCACGCTCTCCCTTTCCAGGAAGGTGTTGAGGTTGGAGAGCTACAGGCTCTCCAGCATCGCGTCGCATTTCTCCTGGTGCTACAGGGCGCATATGGCACTTGATGATGCCCATGTCTGTGGTCTGCTGTTCTCAAAGCTGTGTGGGGATGCACTATCAAGCAGGGAGGATTTCTGTGCATTCATGCTTGAGAAATACAAACCCGGTTCGAACGGCTATCCAAAGCACATAAGATTGGAAAGCGGTCTGCTTTTCTAGATCACGTCCCTGAACATGTCGATGTAATAGCTTCTTTTCTTGACGATATCCAGTTTTATGAGGATCTTCGGCACAATGTATGTTGCAAACAGTCCGATGAGGGCATAGCGTACGAAAGCCCAGATGTAGTAGATGCCCTCAGGCATTATTGCCTTCGTAGCCTGGACCAAGGCTATCGGTATGATTCCGATTACGAAGGATAGGACCTTTTTCTTTTTTTCTTTTGCCGGTACATAGTCCGAGCTTGAAAGCTCCAATGCTGCTCCTATGGATGCAGTTGAGAAGACAGATGTAAGTTTCATAAGGTCTGAGAAAGCTGTCATATCCACCTTGTCCAAGTGCAGTGCGATGGCAAGCGATGCTGAGATAAGGGCCATTGCGGATCCTAGCGGCAGATATATCTTTCTGATTCTTTTCTTGTCATCGAAAAGCCTGATGAAAACAGGGAGAAGGAACGTAGAGACCCCTAGTCCGATTATTACTCCGCATAGGACATCAGCCGGCCAGTGCACTCCCAGATACAGTCTGGAGAGGGGAACTGCGATGACAAGCAGTATGCATCCCAGACGTGTCCATAGGTTGTTATATAAAAGTGCGATTGAAAAATAGAAGGCCGATGAGCCCGTGCTGTGCCCGGATGGGAATGAGTAGCCTGTGGCGGTCTCTATCCTGTCTGCATCGATCAGGTCCGGATGTACCTGGAACGGGCGGGGGGCTTTGATTATCGCTTTGAGCACCTGCATCGTCAGCATCGATATGAACAGTGATGAGAAAACCGCAAATCCTTTCTTCTTGTCGAAGCACCAGTATATTGCGACAAGAATCAGTATCATCACGCTCTCTTCCCCGAAGGCGGAGAAGAGGTTTGCCAGAAATGAAAGTACGGGATTCTGAATCCTCTGGAAGAAGAGCATTATCTCCAACTGCATATGTTAATTCTATCATGGAAAATGCAATGCAGAGGAAAATACTTTCCTTTTTGCATTTCCACCCTTATTATTTTCCTGTATGGCTGGCAGAAGATTGATAATAGGGGATATCCACGCCTCTTATGATAAGCTCATCTCCGTATTGGATAAGGCTTCGTTTACACCAGATGATATTCTCTACTCGGTCGGTGATATCGTCGACAGAGGAGACAAGCCTGTAGAGACCCTTGATTTCCTCATGGGGCTTGAGAACTTCTTTCCCGTTCTTGGAAATCATGACGGATGGCTCGAAAGCTATCTGTATACCGGCAAGGTCGATTCCTCATGGTACATGCATAACGGTGGGGATGTCACTGTGAATGCGATAAGAAAGAAAGACAGGCAGTGGCAGCTCCGGCTCAGGTCATGGATCTCGAAGTTCCCTCTGATACGCATCCTTGATGATGCGATAATCGTTCATGGCGGCATCCCCGGGGAGTATACGGAGAAGGAAATCGAGAACATAGTGGAAAGAGGCCGCCCTCATCCTCTTGTCAGGAATTTCACTTATGATGACTTCATGGATTTCACAGATGACCAGGAAGATGAGGATTATGACTATCTTGAGCAGTTTTTCTGGGATAGGGACTATCTTTACAATGCGATGTACAGTGCCGGAGTGAAGGCGGCATTATTGAGGATGAGGCGTAGGATTAAGCCCATGAAGATCGATAAGACGATATGGATAGGCCATACCCCGTTGGCCGATTGCCGCCCTGTAATAAACAGGGAGTATCATCTGGTCGCAATAGATACAGGTTCATATCATGGCAAGCTTACCCTTGTCGATATGTCCAGCTGCGAATATTGGCAGTCATAAGGAGGAATGGTGGACAAGATACAGTACAGATGCCCGAAATGCGGGAATACCAGCTACACCACAGATCAGATCCAGACCACAGGAGGGAATTTCTCCAAGATCTTTGATGTGCAGAACAAGAGATTCACCGTGGTCTCATGTTCCAGATGCGGCTACAGTGAGTTCTACAGGAAGGATGGCAGTACGGCGTGGGATATCCTTGACTTCCTCATCGGGCATTGATCAGATGCTGGCACGTGACGTCAGTTCCCATTTTAGCTCGACAGACTGCAGTTCTCCCTTATTAGAATCTATATCCAGCTTTAAGACCAATGGACAGGTCGCTGAAAGAGAATGAGAGCTCAGCATTCAGTCCTGCATATTCCACTCCAAAAAGAACGCTTGAATATTCGAGCCCTGTGTTTATGCTCAGCTCTTCTGAAAAGTCATAGATGAAGTAGGCTTTGGGCACGGCATAGAAGTTGAATGCCATATTCTTATCTTCCTTCATCCAAAACAGCTGGCGTACTATGTCTCCCATCTCTGCAACTACATGGTATGGCCCATAGTCCCATCTTGCCCTTATGACAGCATCCATCGGCTGATAGTATACATTTGGATCATTGTCGAGTCCGTCAAAATCTACAAAATCCGTCAGTGCCATATCTGAGTATTTCCTAAGGGATATGAGGTTCGTGAGGTCCAATGTGAATGCAAGATTCTCAGATTGGCGGTACATCACTCCTGCGTTCAGTGATATGCCGAATCCGAGCTTGAATGGTTCGCTGATTGCAAGTGCTCCTGAGAATCTTGAATTGAGAAGCATGTAGTTTATTATGCTGTTGTTTGCAAAAAGACCTGCTTCAAGGCTGGTTCCTATGGTGAAATGTTCATTGATGATATGGAATGCATAGCCGACATCTCCCCTGATGTCAACTCCGAGTATGCTGGCATTGGATGAGAGCATGTTTTCGCTTCCAGCAATCCCGATATTCGATTTAATCCTCCATCCAAATCCATTGTCATAGATTTCCCCTCCATACATCTTCAGAGACAGATTCATGCTTCCATTCAACTCTGGAGCGGAAGGAGAGGAGAATATATCCGTATTCTGAACTGCGCTTAGCACTGCCGATGCCTTCTGGTTGGAGTCGAAACGGTTTGAATAGGATTCGCTTAGATAGGCTTTTATCTGTGCTATATCCGCCTCGGACAGAGGCTGGGAGTATGAAGGCAGATTAACGCTGTCGAATGAGAACATACCGGCAAGCGCACCATAGTTCTTATTCCAGAAATCCTCATTTCCATTCATCATGGCAGTATAAAGATAGTCGGAGGCTTCAGAGAGTCTTGATGAGGGGTCTGCAAGGTATGACATGTAGTCTATCGAGCTCATTGCAGTTATTTCAAACCCGAAATGAGTCACCTCCTCTCTCTCAATAAGAAGGGCAGGGGATGAGAATATGTCATCCTTATCGAAATAGTAGTCGTTGAAAGGCACAAGCGATGCACTTAGAGGAGATGCTATGAAACAGATTGTTAAGATTGTGATGATAAGTTTCTTCATTTTCTTTACCTCCCTCAGTTGCCTTTTCTTTCTGTAAGATAGAAGCAGTATTCGTCACCTGTGCTGTCACCGTATATCTTACCTTCTTTTGAATTGCTGTTTGCATAAAGTCCCAGCCGGACAAAGAAACTGTCGCTGTAGTTCCTGAACTTTATCACAGGTTTCATATCATTCCCATCTTCATATTCCATGAATGAGAAGGTTGTTTCCGTTGGAGCATCCGACATTATCGACGCCTTCGACCTAGTCTGTGTTGTGACAATGTCTTTCTGTGGGTTTGTATCACCATTGAAAACATACCAGGAGTCAGGGGTGACTCCCATGGAGTTCCATTTCTTACTGTTGGCAAGATAGGCACTGTTCTGAGCTTTCAGGTCCTCAGGGACATTTTTTGTGTTCACCGGGGATGATACCGATACTTCAGGCTCTCCGACAGATGTGTCGACAAGCGGCATTATTCTCTGATCCGTATATGAGATATCATCTTTTTCATAGTTTACACTGTCAGTGAAGACAGCATCATCTTCAGAAAAATGTACATAGTATGGATATGAACTTCCTTCTTTTGTCTCGGTCACATGGATGCTGAAATTCGTCTGCCATGTCTCTCCTTTGAAAAAGCCGACCCACTCATAGCTCTTACCTGCAAAACTCTTTGTGGAGAATTTGTCGATAATGATGGAATCCACCAGTGAGTATTCGGAATCCGCAGGTTTTATTCTAAGTTTTTCATAACTCGTGTTGCTATCGAGTCCTGTAATTCTTACTGTTGAACCTTTTGTTTCATAACCGGCTCCTGCAGCTCCTGCAATAGAGAATGTCAGGGAAGCTGTGTCTATGTCATCTGCGAAATTGAATTCGAGATCTATGCTCTTATAGTTCACTGTTTTATTTATAAGCATCAATGGGGTGGTGTATTTCAAAATATTGCTTACATGGATTTTGTTGCCGCTATCAAGACCATGAACATAGAAATATCCTGATTCAAGACTGTTTAAAGAGGAAAACGGGATTCTTGCTTTCCCGTTTTCAACCCTTAAGTTCCGATATATCAGAATGTATTTTGTGGAATTCGAACTCTCTCTTTTGTACAGGTCGAGTGTTGTGACTCCAGCAGGAATATTGCTTATCTCAAAATACTTTTTATCTGTCGAGACGTTTAAATCCATGTCTGAACTTATATTGGCGTCATATGGTCCTATTGTAAGTTCTGCTGATTCATTTCCGTCAAAATCCAGATCCGATTCAAGTGCATGCTGGATTTTCACATTATATGTTTGATCTGCTGTGATTTCATTCAATGTGATGACATGATCAGCAATCTTATAGAGGGAAGAGTCCAGCACTTTTCCATCAAGTGTTATCCTATATTCCACCACCTCAGGGGAAAGATTTGTATTGATTCTTATTTCTGCTTCTGTCTCATTTCTCCTTGATACATATGCATCGAGAGGTACGCCCTTAAGTGTCGTGACGAAGTTCGCCATGGCTATGACCTTCCAGTCCTCTCCGACTGCCTCTGTGCTTGCATATATTGTGACACTTCCTTCACTCATACCTGCAATGTCGGCTTTGAAAGTGTAGTATCCATTTTCATATCCAGGAGTTATGCCTTCCCTGATTTCATCATCACCTATGCTGTATGCGTATGCCTTTGCAAAAGCAACGGGCTTGAATCTTATTTCCAGTGAGGAACCGGATGCGGTTGCAACCGCCATGGTTGATGATTCTTCGATTTCCTCCTTCGGCATCTGCTTTACCGTCTCAGGTGAGCAGGATGCAAGGAGAAATCCTATTATTAAGAGGATGACGTATGTTTTTCTTTTCATTTTCTTTTCTTAATCCAACAAATTTTTAAAATCTGTTTATATTCCAGCAATAAAATATATAATTGTATGATTCTCTACAAGTATAGTATAACATTGTTTTTGTCAGCATGTTGTTAAAGAAAGAAAAAAGCCTGTCCTTTTTGTAAGACAGGCTTTTGAAAAGATTTGTTTCTATCAGAATTCTATGAGTTCATACTCTCTTGTCCCATAGCCGAGTTCCGCGGCCGCCTCGATTGTATGTATGCCGTTGCGGCTTGTGACCCTTTCCATGAAATGCTCTTTTCCTGGATCGTTTGAATTCATCACTAAGTCTATGCATGCCTGGTCTATTGCTACAGGGTCTAGTGATGCAAGGATTCCTATGTCCTTCATGCACGGATCCTCTGCAACAACGCAGCAATCACAATCGACCGATAGGTTCTTCATCACGTTTATGTAGGCGATGTTCCTCTTGAAGTGCTCGACTACACTCATTGCTGCATCGGCCATAGCTTCCGGGAACTCGACTTTCGATGCATGCATCTTCCAGGTGTCATATCTGTCGTCGGTCTTTCCAGCAGAGTGGATCAACGCCTTTCCCGCACGGCTTGCACATCCGATTGAGAGCTGCTTAAGTGCTCCGCCGTATCCTCCCATCGGATGACCTTTGAAGTGTACCAGCACAAGCATGGAATCGTAGTTGAGAATGTTCTTTCCGACATGATTCTCTTTTAGTACCTTGCCTTGAGGAATCTTCCACACAACATCAGGGCCTTCTGCATCCATGAGGTCTACGTTGAAATACTTCGTCCATCCATGCTCCTCAAGGAGCTTGAGATGGGACTCTGTATTGTCCCTGACCCCTCCGGAAGCATCTCCGTAGGCTGTGTTGCATTCGACGATGGTTCCATGGATCTTATCCACCATCGGTCTCCAGAATTCAGGGTGGAGGTAGTTCTGGTTTCCCTTCTCCCCTGAGTGGATTTTAACTGCAACATTCCCCTCAAGTCTTATTCCAAGTTTTCCATATGCTTCTATGACTTTCTCTGGTGTGATGGTTCGTGTGAAGTAGACTTCAGCTTTCATTCTTTTTCCTCCGCTATCAGGTATTTTCATATACGACATCTATTTTCTATATTTCTGACACTGTGTCAATATAATGATTTGATTTTTCCTTCTATTATGGAAATGGAAAAATGTTACCTGGATTTCTCTTTTCCTACGAGCCTTTTGGAGATGAAGGTGCAGATTATCGTTGTGGGAATGCAGATGCCCCAGTTTGAAATCAACATCATTATCCCCAGTGCCGTCGCACCATCCTCTATGAACATCTGGAGTATGAAGAGGACAGGGATTCTGAATACGAAGATCTTAAGGAAATTGAGTATAAGTGTTATCTTTGTCCTTCCAAGACCAAGCAGGAAGTCCATTCCAGCACCATTGATGGCGATTCCAAGGCATCCGATCGAGTCATATATGAATATGCTCCTGATCGTCTCCTTGAATGTCAGATCATAGCCTGTCTTGCTTGTTGCAAAGATATCGAGGAGGAAATCATTGGCAAGAAAGAGAATGGAGAGGGCAAGTACACTTGCTGCAAGTGTTATGACTATGTTCGCCTTATATGCATCCACCGCTCTTTTATATTTGCCGGCCCCATAGTTCTGGCTGACTATCGCACTTGAGGCATCTGAGAACCCGTTCTCGAAGTTCGCAGCGATGCCGCTTACATTGTTTGATATCCCGAGTGCTCCTATCATCTCGGCTCCATAGCCTCCTGCCAGAGAGTTTACAACGACCCTTCCAAGTGAGAATGCAGAGTCTTCTACGGCAACGGGGTAGGAGATGTCGACAATGTTTTTTGCAACTCCTTTTCTCACTTTGAATACAAGGGAAGGTATGATTCTGAAAATACTCATCTTGTCGAACAGGTGGAAAAGGGAGTATAGGGCGAAAAGGGAATATGTGATCAGTGTCGCGACTGCTATGTAGACTATTCCTTTTTCAAGAACGTATATGAATAGTGCGGACAGGGTGAGCTTTATGACCATGGTTATGATGTTCAGCACCATGATTATGCTTGTCCTGCCCCTGGTCTTCTCAACATTTATATATACGAGATTTATGAAGTTGATTACGGTGGCGATCATGAGGACCCTGAAATAAAGCGCTCCTTCCTCTATGAACTCCTCAGGTGTGCTTATGATGCCAAGTAGCCATGGAACGAAAGGAAGCATTATGAGGAACACCGCTGAAATCATCAGGATGAGTCTTACAAGTGTGTTTATCAGTATGCCTGCCTTTTCATTGTTCCCAGCCCCGTATTCTCTGTTTATGAGTATCATGGAGCCTGTTATCATGCCTGTTCCAATGGCATTGAGGACCATCCTAAGCTGGTTCATGTATGCAACAGTCGAGACATCGATTGTTCCAAGATGGCTTGCCATCATTGTATCCAGGATAGAGAAAAGAGTGTTGAAAAGTGCGAATACGGCAAGTGGAGTTCCGACCTGAATTATAAGTTTATATAGATTTCCGGAGAGGGAATAGGCCCTGAACTCCTGTTCTGTCATTCTTCTCATGATGATGCCTTTCGTTGGTGATTCTGCGCTTAATAGGGTAATGTTGCAAGATGGAGTTTTCCTCTGCTTCCCATTAGACAAGATAGGGTAAAATGCTATAATGACTCAAGCAGAGGAGAATATGCCCAAGGGATCTGAAAAACTGACAAATGCAAGGAAGGATGAGATAATCAACGCCTGTGCCCGTCTTTATGAGGAAAAGAGCTTCAGGGAGATCTCAATCCGCGATATCGGAGCAATCACATCATTCACCCGTACCTCAATATATAATTACTTCCAGACGAAGGAGGAGATTTTTCTTTCCCTTCTTGAAAATGAGTATGGTGCATGGAAGGATGAGCTTGAGAGCATTTTGAATGGGGAGGAGCTTGACAGGATCGGTTTCTCATCGGCTCTCGCATCATCCCTTGAAAAGAGGGGACGCATGCTCCGCCTTCTATCCATGAACATCTATGATATGGAGACAAACAGCAGGATTGAGAATCTTACGTCCTTCAAGAAGACATATGCAGAGACCATAGAAGTCCTATCCATGGCACTCAAGAGGTTTTTCCCATCCTTGTCCGATGACGATGTGGGTGCTTTCATCTATTCCTTCTTCCCGTTTCTTTTCGGTGTATACCCATATACGACAGTGACAGAGAAGCAGAAGAGGGCTATGGAGAATGTCGGATTCGAGTATGGAAAGTATTCAATATATGATCTTGTATATGCGTTCGTCTCCCGTTTCCTGAAAGCATTCTCATGAGACCTTCAAATATATTATTTGCTTGCCATATAGCATATTGGCAGGAGAAAGAGGTAAAAAGCGGCGGCCATCGACAGCGCCGGGGCTCCTATCACAGTCAGTGGTACGCTCCCTGCAATCGACCATGGAACGAGTGCGGAAATCACTATCACCGTGTTTTCCAGGGCAAGTGCCATTTTACGCCTGTCGTTTTCAAGGCCTGAGCAGAGCTGATGAGTAAGCATTGTTGCAAGTGTCTGGTTGCAGGCTATCATGCATGTCACTGCTGATATGAGCGTGATTATGACACTTGGTCTGGTTTTTGCCGATTCTATTTTCTCCTTTATACCATCAAGCATGCCGGTCTCCTGGAATATACCGGAGAAGGAAGAGGAGAGTGCTACTATGAGTGCAACGTTCACCATTGATGTCACCCCACCTCCGTCCATTATCGCAGAGAGTTCTTCTGTTGATGATTTGAACCCGAAGAAAAGCATTGAAGGGATATCTGCTATTTCCATCTTCTGCAGGAAAACGCATATGATCAGTGCCGATATTATGCTTACAGCCATTGTCTTCTTCGTTCCCAGTCTGAGTATTGAGAGGATCAGCATGAGGAGGGCAGGGATGAGTGTGGGAAGGTTTATATCAAAGTTCTCATAGAAGATCGTTGAGAGTGAGGAAGATGATGTGCCGATATCCGCTGCAGTAAGACTTAGAAGCCAGTATGCTGCAAGCGAGATGACAAATGGCAGTATTGATGTCTTCATCATCCCCGGTATGTTGTCCACGACCTTCGTCTTTGTAAGGTCGGCTACCAGAAGCGCACTCGTTGAGACTGGGGAGCATCTGTCTCCGAAGAATATGCCGGAGAGTACCGCACCGCCTGAGAGTATTGGATTGATGCCGATGGCATTTGCCATTGTCATACAGATCACCCCCATTGTTGCAGCGCTTCCGAATGATGTGCCTGTGAGAAAAGAAATCAATGAATTGATGACGAAGACAGCGGCAAGAAACCATTGGGGTCTTATCATCGGGAGGGCATAGCATATGATTGATGCGATTGTTCCGCTTGCCCGCCATGATGCGGTGAGCATCCCTATCAGGATGAATGCTGTCAGGATGTTCCTTGCCTCATATATGCCATGCAGGGAGATTGTCATTATCTCCTTGAATCCTTTGCCTTTTTTTATGGCATAGGTAAAGAAGATGAAATAACCGGCAACGAGTGCCCAGACTATGGAGATGCCCGTTATTATCGAGATAAGAAGAACAATTATGAAGATTGCAAGATAGAGCATTTCCATAAGGACAATATTAGAAAAAGAGCAAAGTGTTGTCTATCGAGGCGGGCTTCTTTTCTGCTACTATTATCCACAGAGGGAATATGGTATTCAGGGAGATTGGGAAGAATAAGAAAGACTACATGCCTTTGCTTCTTCTGGCAGATGAGTCGGAAAAGATGGTTTTGAAATATCTGGAAAGGGGAAGGATGTTCATCATTGAGAATGATGATGCTGTAGTAGGGGAGATTGTCACTACAGATGAAGGAGACGGTATCCTTGAGATAAAGAACATTGCCATTCTTCCTGAGTACTCGAGAAAGGGATACGGCAGGGCTTTGATAGAATATGTTGAAACGTCTTTCCGCTCAAAGTACAGTATTCTCCAGGTCGGAACAGGGGAAAGCCCTCTGACTATGCCTTTCTATGAGAAATGCGGATTCTCCTATTCTCATAGGATCAGTAATTTCTTCATAGATAACTATGACCATCTTATTTTTGAAGAAGGTATCCAGCTTAAGGATATGGTTTATCTGAGAAAGAAATTACAATGATATGCTTGAAAAACTCATAAATAAGGGAGTGGTAAAGTGAAAGATTTAAATAGATACAGGGGATGTCTGATTGGAGGTGCTGCAGGGGATGCGCTAGGCTATCCTGTAGAGTTCATGAAATATTCAGAAATCAAGAAAAGATTTGGCTCGGATGGCATTACAGAATATGTTCTCGACAAAGGTCTTGCCAGAATCTCTGATGACACCCAGATGACTCTTTTCACTGCGACAGGTATCCTTCATGGCGAAACACGTGGCTGTATCCGAGGCATAATGGGAGATCCTTGGTCTTATGTTTGGTTAAGCTACAAAGACTGGTATAGAACGCAAACAGAAAAGTATCCGCTGGATGGCTATCATTACTCCTGGCTTGATGATGTACCAGGACTTTATTGCAGGAGGGCTCCTGGCAATACATGCCTTTCCGTACTTTCTGTTGGTAGAGAAGGCTCTGTTGATAATCCTATAAATGACAGCAAAGGTTGTGGTGGTGTGATGAGAGTTGCACCTATTGGTCTTTATTTTGGAGAAAAGAAGCATTATTCGATTGAAATGGCAGATCAAATAGGAGCAGAGGCTGCAGCATTGACTCATGGACATCCTCTTGGTTATATTACCGCCGAAGGCCTTGTCCATATTATTGCACTTCTTTCTCACAATGATATTTCAATAGAAGAAGCTGTATCTGATATGAAAAACGTAATTTACAACAAATATGCTCAGACTCAGCATGAGGCTGTAGATGTTTTCTTGGAGCTTATAGATAAAGCAATTGAGCTTGCCACAGACAAGCATATCCCATCTGATGAAGGAATAATCAGCTTAGGGGAAGGCTGGGTTGCTGAAGAAGCATTGGCAATCTCTATTTTCTGTTCAATCCGATATAGCAGCGACTTCGAAAAAGCTATTATCACAGCTGTCAATCATGATGGAGATAGCGATTCCACAGGAGCTATTACAGGAAATATCATCGGATCGCATCTTGGACTGTCTGCTATTCCTGAGAGGTTTATCAAACACTTGGAATTCAAGGATCTCATCATTGAGATAGCAGATGATCTTTTTCATGACTGCCGGATAGGTGACTATATCGATGAAAAAGATCCAGAGTGGGAAGATAAATATTTTCATAATAAGATTCCTTCTGGCAGGCATTTTAAGTGAGATATGTATTCAACAAGAGTTGATTTAATTAAAAATTAAAACGTTAAAACATTATAAAGAGAAAGATAGTCTGTGCATATGTGTACTATGACCGATTGTCCTGAATGCGGGTGATGATACTGTTTAGAAGAAAGTGAAGGCCATCATACGCCGTGTTCCAACTGCAACGTATCAGTATATCACAGGGAAAAGTGGTGTCAGCCGTGGCGCAGTGGCAAGAGCTATCTTATGATGCACTCAATAAGGCGGATTCGCTGGTTGACTGTTCTCAGATATGAGGCAATTTATTGGCTGGTGGCTTTGATTTTTCCTGTTGCTTTTCTCGTTATTTTTTCGTACAAATTCCTAGTCTTATTCGGAATTTTCAGATATAATTCCGATTAGGGGTAGCAATATGGAATATATTAGACGAGCACTTGAGATTGAAGACCTGCTTGAAGAAAGTTCTCTTTTCCTTTTCGGACCTAGGATGACAGGAAAGACTTCCTACATCGAGAATGAGCTTCAGAAGAAAGCGATTCTTTCGATCACATTCCTTGATGGTGACACTCTCGATGCTTTTCGTCGCAACCCAGTACTTCTGAGATCGATGCTGAATGGAAAGACTGAAGGCTTTGTCATTGTCGACGAAGTGCAGCTCTTCCCTCCTGTACTCCTCGACATCCAGCATATCATGACCCATGGTGATATCCAGTTCCTGCTCACTGGATCCAGTGCAAGGAAATTAAAGAAGAGCGGAAGCAACCTCCTTGGAGGAAGGGCCGGAATAGTTGCGATGCACCCTCTTGTATGGAAAGAGATAAGAGACAGAAATCCAGATCTCGACTCGGTTTTTGCAACAGGAATGCTTCCCAAGGCATTCCTGGCCAGATCGTATCAGACTCAGCTCAGGAACTATGTCAGAGGCTATCTCGATAATGAAATCGCAGCCGAGGGAGAAAGACGAGATCTTGGAGTCTTCAGCAACTTCCTCACATTCGCCGCTAGTGAGAATACTGAGCTGATGAACTTTTCGAATGTGTCCAGAGACATCGGCATGTCCGCTGATACAATCAAGGAGTGGTATCAGATTCTTGTAGACACCTTCATCGGTTACTATCTCATGCCATACAGAAAAGGAGCGAAGAGAATCCCTGTAAACACCTCGAAGTTCTATTTTTTCGATGTAGGAGTTGCGAGAGCTGCAGCCAGGATGCCTGTTCCTTCTGAGACGATGACTGAATATGGCAAGATGTTCGAGAACTACATCTTCATGGAACTGAAAGCATACATCGACTACAACATGACAGATGACGAGCTTTACTTCTGGCGTACACGTGAAGGCTATGAGGTTGACTTCGTGATCGAGAACAAAGTTGCCATTGAAGTGAAGACAGCAAAGAACATCACTAATAAGGAACTCAAAGGACTGAGGGCTTTTAGGGATGAGAATGCTGTGAAGGACTATATAATCGTATGTCGTGAATTCTTTGAGCGGACAACAGATGATGGAATCAGAATAATGCCGTGGAAGGTTTTCCTAGACAGGCTTTGGGACGGAAAGATTATATGATTGTAGGTTTGTATATGGTAATCGTTATGGAAGCTTCTGCTTGCATAGCAGCTCCTCTGTGATGCAAAAAAGGAAGCTGTGTTGCAATAGGCGGAAAGAGCTCCTGTTTCATTTTGTTCAACCATCTTTCTAAACATATGGACGGAAAATAAAATGGAGATAAGGAATTTTCAGCAAGAGATTCGTGAACTTGCAAATAAATATGCATTATCAATTAAAGACTGAAAGAGAATTCGGTTGAAGAGCTTTTCAGAGAATACAGAAAAACAATTTCCGATATCATCCGAGACTTCCTGAAATGTGATTTTCAGGGGGGTCCAATGCTTTGTGGATTATCTGCAGAGGATATGCCCTATAAAAAGGAGTTGATTCAAGCAAAAAATAATGTTTTGTTGTATTCGGAATCAAGTTTATCATAAAAGAAGAGAAACATGTCTTTCCTAAATCCTGAAAGCATGAATATCAGTCGAAAAAAGGGGTTATTATGGCGGATATAGATTACTTCGAACTTTCCAAATCAACATTGGAGGAACTTGCGGAAAAAAACGACTCGAAGGCAATGCTTACCTTGGGAATCAATTATTACTATGGAGAATACGGCTCATCCGATATTGACATGGCCTGGGACTATTTGAGCAAAGCTTATTCAAAAGGAGAAGATAAAGCATCTGCGTTTCTGGGGGAAATGATATATTTCAGGCAGGTAGAAATCAAAGGCTTCGACTCCGATGAGCAATATAATAACAGAGCCTACGAATTATATAGGGAAGCGGCCGATCTGGATATGCTTGCAGGCTATAAAGGCTTATGCAAAATGATAATGAGGGATGACTATCCAGAACAAGATGGAGATGAAATCTTGGAAAAACTGGAAGTGATGAAAGACGAAGACGAGGAGTCGCTGTATATGTACGAGCTTATACAAAGTGACGATTATTCTCCTGACGACATCAATCCATCAAATGAATTCGGCATCGAAGAAGACGAAGAAGACGAAGAAGACGAAGAA
>DVIF01000066.1 GCA_018711525.1 Candidatus Ornithospirochaeta stercorigallinarum | reverse complement strand
GTAGGCAGTGCAACCAAATTGAATCCTGTCTTCTCCTCTTTCGATAAAAGCTACATTGCCACGATAAAATTCGGAGAGGAGACCGACACTCTCGACCCTGAAGGTCGTATAATAAAAACTTCATCCATTCCCACAGAAGATGAGGTCGATACGGCTCTAAAGAAGATAAAAGGTGAGAGCATGCAGACCCCACCGGTATATTCAGCTGTACATGTCGATGGAAAAAGGGCATACAGGGAGGCAAGGAAAAACCATGAGATAGAAATGCCTCAGAGGAGGATCTGTGTGTATGATGCTGAGAAGATCAGTTATTCCGATGGCATTCTTGTCGCTTCATTCCATGTCTCTAAAGGGACATATATCAGAAGCCTTGCCAGGGACATCGCAGCCTCCATCGGCAAAGTTGCGAGACTTGAGAAGCTCAGAAGGACGAGTATCGGTCCATATTCCCTTGAGGATATCGGTAAATTCGATATGAAAACGCTGCTTGAGATGACAGACCTCTTTTCATATGTCTCTCTAGATGGTAATTATAAGAAGTTAATCGATAATGGGTGCATACCTGATGAGGCGCTCTTGGATGATTCCGATCAGAGCAAGGTCTTCAAATTCCTTCTTTTCGACGGTAATCTCTATGCCATAGCTGAGGTCAGGGATGGTAGGATCAGGATTATTTCAAGGGTTTGAGGGGATATGGAAGTTTTCGATTTCAACACATTGCTGCTAAATGGCGATAAAAAGGATAAGGAGATGGTGTTCGCCATCGGGGTCTTCGACGGGGTTCACAGGGGCCATCAGAAGATATTCGAGTGTGTTAGAGCCGAGAGGGACAAGCATCCTGGATATGAGAGCATGTGCATAACATTCAGCACAAATCCGAAGAACAGGAACACGGGTGCCCTTGATACATTGCGCCTGAGAGAGGAGTATGTATCAAGCTTTTCAATTAATTCCTTTACCATTATTGACTTTTCAGAGAATTTCAGTAAAATTTCAGCTAGTGGTTTCGCCTCTGAGATAATGAGGCTCTTCAAACCACGCATACTCGTCGTCGGAAGTGATTTCAAATGCGGCAATCCGAATGAAAGCGCAAACGGTGAGGAACTGAAGCAGATATTCGCATCCATGGGTGCGGATGTCGAAGTGAAGATAGTAGATTTTGTCCTGTCCGACAGTGGGGAGAAGATATCTTCAACCCTCTTAAGACAGCTCATAATTAAAGGAGACCTTGAGTCTTACTCGAGATTCTCCGGTCAGGACTACCATCTGGATCTTTTGACAGGACCTTCGAGATCTACAGATGGAATCATGACTATAAGCCGAGAGCATATTTCACAGCTCCTGCCGCCACCGGGAGACTATGAAGGGACTTTCGTCGATAGCAGCCTGCAGAGGTACCCGGTTGAAATCAGAATTGATGGAGAAGGGCTGTCGATCAAAGGTCTTGATGCATCTAGGCAAGCAGATTCATTGTTTATTACCAGGAGAAAGGTAAAATGATTAGTAGTGACCAGAAGAAGGAAATTATTGAGAAATTCGGTTCAAACAGTGCAAATACAGGAGACAGCAAGGTTCAGATTGCACTCCTTACTGCCAGAATCAACGACTTGCAGAACCACTTCAAGGCAAATCCTAAGGACCATGCTTCAAGACGTGGACTTCTCAAGCTCGTTGGACAGAGAAGAAGACTTCTCAAATATGTTAAGAACCGCAATATCAACGAGTACAGGGAGCTCATCGCTGAACTCGGACTTAGAAAGTAAAATAGAACAGGGATGCGGAAGGCCATACGGTCTTTCGCATTTTTATGTAAAGAACAAAAAAAGAACTTAAAGAAGGAATTAGTGATGTTTGATGTGAAAAGAGTATCCGTCGCGCTTGGAGACGGAGAACTGGTTTTCGAAACCGGTAAGATTGCCAAGCAGGCAAACGGTGCAGTTTATGCATATTACAAGGGTTCGGCAGTTGTTGCTACTGTCTGTTGTGGAGACGCTCCATCAGAACCGATCGACTACGTACCGGTAAGCGTAGAATATAATGAGAAATATTATGCGGCAGGTAAGATTCCCGGAGGATTCTTAAAGAGGGAAGGAAAGCCAAAGGATAAGGAGATCCTCGTCAGCCGCCTTATCGACCGCCCGATGAGACCATTGTTCGACAAGGCATTCGGAAGGGAGATCCAGATTGTTCCTACCGTCGTCTCATCCGACATGGTCAACACCCCTGATATCATTGCAATCAATGCTGCAAGCTGTGCAGTTACGATTTCAGATATTCCATTCTACGGCCCGATTGCAGCCGTACGAGTCGCACTCATAAACGGTGAATACGTTATCAATCCTACATTCCAGCAGATTCCTACAGCAAGCCTCGATATCGTAGTTGCAGGTACACATGATGGAATCACAATGGTTGAAGGTGGTGCTAAAGAGGTAAGCGAGAAGGAGATGCTCGATGCAATTGCTGCAGCCCAGCCTGTCATAACAAGGATCTGCGAGGCTCAGATGCAGATGAGGGAGATTGCAGGAAAGGAAAAGCTTCCTCTGATGGAGATTGTCGAAGCAGATACTTCATGGATGGACGAACTCAAGGAATATGCATATCCGCTTATCAAGGAAGCATCTTTCGTAAAAGGAAAGGCAAACAGATATGCCGCTCTTGATGCAGCACACAAGGATGTGAAAGAAAAGTATAAGGATCTCATCGCTGAGGACGAGAAGAGAATGGGAGAGGTCGACAAGCTCTTTGAAGACATGGAATACAACATCCTCAGACATTCAATCATTTATGATGGGGTGAGAACAGATGGAAGAAAAGTCACGGAGATCAGACCTATCACATGTGAGGTCGGACTTCTTCCTTCAACACATGGCTCTGCCCTCTTTACCCGTGGAGAGACACAGTCCCTTGCCGTCACCACCCTCGGAACGGTCCAGGATGAGCAGCTTTTCGACAATATCGATGGAGAGAAGACATATTCGAACTTCATGCTCCACTACAACTTCCCTCCATACAGTGTAGGAGAGTGCGGACGCCTCACTACAGGAAGAAGGGAGATCGGTCATGGACACCTTGCACAGAGGGCTCTTGAGGCCGTTGTTCCAAAGAAGGACAAGTTCCCGTACACAATCCGTGTCGTCTCTGAAATCATGGAATCAAACGGATCTTCTTCGATGGCAAGTGTATGTGGTGGATGTCTCTCCCTCATGGATGCGGGAGTTCCTATCTCAAAGCCAGTTGCAGGCATTGCCATGGGCCTCATCACAGAAGGTGAGGACTATGCAAAGTATGTCATCCTTTCTGATATTCTCGGAGAGGAGGACCACCTCGGAGACATGGACTTCAAGGTCGCAGGTACCAAGGATGGTATCACAGCATTCCAGATGGACATCAAGATCGCAGGTGTCACACCTGAGATCATGAGCAAGGCTCTCAATCAGGCGAAAGAGGGAAGGATGCACATTCTTTCCATCATGGAGAAGACACTTGCAGCACCTAGGGCGGATGTAAGCGAGCTTGCTCCTAAGATCATCTCTTTCAAGGTTGCAGAGGATAAGATCGGTGCAGTCATCGGAACTGGAGGAAAGACAATAAAGGCCATCATCGCCCAAAGCGGTGCAGAGGTCAACATCAACGATGACGGAGAGGTCATGATCTACGGAAGGAACAATGCATCAGCCCAGGAGGCGAAGAAGCTCATCATGGCGATCATTGAGGAACCTGAAGTAGGTAAGATCTATCATGGAACAGTAAAGAGGATTGTAGATTTCGGAGCGTTTGTCGAAATCCTTCCAGGAAAAGAAGGACTTTGCCATATTTCCAAGCTCTCAAAGAAGAGAGTGAAGAATGTCACAGATGTTCTTTCCCAGGGACAGGAGATCGATGTCAAGCTCATCGATATCGACAGGATGGGAAGACTCAACCTCTCATATATCGATGCAATCGATGATGAGAAGAAGGATGAGAAGTCCGAGGATAAATAATTGGCTTTAGTCAGATATAGAGTCGAGGATGGAGTCCTTGCACCCAGCTACCAGAGCTCAGGCAGCTCCGGCATGGATGTGAGGGCACACCTCTCTGAAAGCCTTGTGATCAAGCCTGGAAGGAGCGCACTTGTTCCAACCGGGCTTTATCTTGAAATTCCCTCAGGCTACGAGGTCCAGGTCAGAAGCCGTTCAGGTCTAGCACTTAAGAACGGCATCATGGTGCTGAACAGTCCGGGAACAATAGATTCTGATTACAGGGGAGAGATAAAGGTAATACTTATGAACCTCTCTTCAGAGGATTTCGTAATCAACAACAACGACAGGATAGCTCAGCTGGTCCTTTCCAGATATGAGAAGGCGGAGCTGGTGCTTTCAGATCAACTTGAAGAGACTGAAAGGGGCAGTGGTGGTTTCGGTTCCACCGGAGTTTGAAATTGGTACTTAGACGAGGAAGCAACATCTTAAACAGGTTCATATCGAAAGAGTTCTTGATCAACTTCCTCGTTGCCTTCACTTTCTTCTTCCTCATATTCTTCGTCAATTCGATTCTTCTGCTGGTGCAGAGAATACTTTTGAAGAACATCGACTTCAAGACCATGCTTGTAATGGTCCTTCTTTCAATGCCCCAGTTCCTCATATATACATTTCCTTTCGCAACCCTTACAGGGGCTTCCATGGTCCTTGGAGACCTTAGTTCAAACAATGAGCTTCTGGCTCTCAAGAGCAGTGGAGTATCTGAAAGAAAAGTCTTTCTTCCAATCATAATCTGGTCGATCATATTCTCCCTCATCACATTCTTCGTCTCTGATTACCTCCTTCCATGGACGAATATAATCTACCGTGAGCGTCTTACACTTCTTATGCGGGAGATGCCGACATTCGAGATTGAAGCAAACGGAACGAATACAGTGGGCAACATCGTAATAGCAAACAAAGAAGTGGAGGATGCACTTATCCATGAGATTGTGATGACCAACAACGACAGGACAAGTGAGAACAAGACTGTTGTGAGCAAGCTTGGGAAAGTCGAGATGATGGACAGTGCGAGGTTCATATACCGTTTCACACTTGAGGATCCGGAGATACTCATCACAGACAGCAGCGATATAAACACAAATCTGCTTGCGAATGCTGAAAACGCCACATTCTACCTCGATTTCTCAGACCAGGTTCCAAGCCTTACAAATACAGATCCCGTCAATCTCTCATCATCCGTTCTAAGGGAGAACATAAAAAGCAGGCAGGTCCGGGAGGATGAGGACAGAAGGGCTTTTTATCATCAGAGGGAGGAGCTTGGACTTTCCTATTCATCTATTTTGAAAGAGAAGATGGTCGACGGTACAGAGGCAATGGAGGAAAGCATTGGCATCAACCAGGAGCTTATGAGGCTTGACGAGCCTCCGATAGACTTCTATGCACAGTACTACAAGGCGGAGCTTACAAAGAAATACTCGCTCTCCCTTGCATGCTTCTTCCTTACGCTCGTCGCACTTCCCCTTGGAACGCTTAAGCTCAAATATGGCAAGCTTACAGGATTTGCGATATCATTGATCATTGCTGTAGCATACTGGTACATGATGTTCTTCGCACAGCTTGAGATATTCAATATCAAAAGCCCTCCATATCTGCTTATCTTCCTACCGGATATCGCAGTTGCGCTCATCGCGGTGTTTTTCAAGCTGACGATAAGGGGTGGACGATGAAGATTCTGACGCGTTATTCAATAAAAAGCATACTGACTGTCTTTCTCATAGCCCTGATGATCTTCTCTTTCCTTGTCATGGCGGTTGAGACATTCATGCACCTTGATTCATTCATGACGGGAAACCTTGGGATAAGGGAGATGTTCATCTATGCACTCTCATCCCTTTCCACATATTTCATGATGCTAATATCGCTATCGATACTTTTTTCGATTACATATTTCCTCTCATCGCTGAGTGCAAACAATGAGCTGATAAGCCTCTATACGGCAGGGCTTTCGAAGATAAGGATACTTTTTCCGATAATCCTTTTGTCCCTCTTCATGACGCTCTTCTTTTTCTTATTGAATGAAAGCCTGGTGCTTGAGTGGAAGAACCAGAAGGAGATAATCAGCCAGGAGTATTTCGGCATGTCTGGAACATATGATGCGAGGAACACAGTGCTCTACGATGAAGAGAGCGGCTATATGATCTATGCAGACCGCTATAGCGAGAGCTACAGCAGGCTTTACTCTCCGATCCTGATAAAGACCATGGACGGCTCGGTCAAGGAGAGGATTGAGGCCGACTATGCAGAGTATAGTGAGAGGCAGTGGGTTTTCTACAATGCAAGGGTCGTATTGAATGAAAATGGAGAGATAGACAGCTTTACAGAAAAAGAGTATGCCGACCCTGGGTTCAAGATTCCCGAGGAGATGTTCCGCAGTCAGAATCTGCAGATAGAGACGATGGAATTAAGATATGCATATGAATACCTGGAGAGGATGGAAAGGGTGAACAGGATTTCATGGCAGGAGGGGATGACCGAATTTCTAAGACGCCTCTCCTCTCCTCTGGGGATTCTAGTCCTTGCAATAATAGCAATGAGCATGAACTATACATTCAAGAAGAACGTGCTTCTCTTCTCAATCGTCCAATCCCTTGTCATAGCTGTTGTATATTATGTTGCCGACATGGTATTCTCTATTGCGGCCAGACAGGGTGCCATCAGTGTATACGCGGTATTCTATCTGCCCCCGCTGATAACTGTGGCGCTGAGTTATCTGATATCATTTTTAGGAAAGAAGATATGAGCAATCTCGATTTTAAGGTTTTGAAGAAAGACAACGACTCGAAGGCAAGGACAGGCATCCTGACACTTCCTCATGGCGAGGTCAGGACTCCGATGTTCATGCCTGTTGGAACTAATGCGACTGTCAAGGCGATCTATCATGACAAGCTCAAGGAGATCGGATACAACCTGATCCTAGCAAACACATACCACCTCTATCTCAGACCGGGAATGGAGGTGATGAAGGACTTCGGCGGGATACACAACTTCTCCTCGTGGGATGGAAACGTTCTGACAGACAGCGGTGGTTTCCAGGTCTTCTCCCTCTCCGGGCTCAGGAAGATCGATGAGAAGGGAGTGGTTTTCCAGAGTCACATAGACGGCTCCAGACATATCTTCACCCCAGAGAAGGTCGTCGATACCGAATATATCATCGGAAGTGATATCGCGATGTGCCTTGATGTCTGCACCCCACCTGATATCGACTACAGGGCGGCGAAGGAGGCATGGAGGATCACAAAAAACTGGGCCGAGCGCTCCATCAAGGAGAGGGACAGGATAGAAGACTTCAAAGGAAATCTCTTTGGAATCGTACAGGGCAATTTCTATCAGGACCTCCGAAGGGAGAGTGCCGAGACGATTTCATCAATGGACTTTCCAGGAATTGCAATCGGAGGACTGTCGGTTGGAGAAGAAAAGAGCAAGTTCATTGATTTCCTTGCCTATACCGCAGACTTCATCACGTTGGATAAACCGAGATATGTCATGGGTATAGGAAGTCCCGACTACATCTTCGAGGCGGTTGAGAATGGAATCGACCTTTTCGATTGCGTACTTGCAACCAGAATGGCACGCAACGGCACTGTGTTCACAGATGACGGACCTCTCGTATTGAAGAAGGCCATCCACAAGTTCGACCATTCCCCGCTAGAGGAGGGGTGCAGTTGCACAGCATGCAGAAAATACTCCAGAGCATATCTTCATCATCTTGTTAAATGCAACGAGATGTTCGGAGGAATGCTCTTGACAGAGCATAACCTCACATATCTGTTCAATCTTATGAAGAGAATAAGAGAGAGCATAGAGGAAGGTACGTTCCTTTCATTCAAGAAGGAATACATCTCACGCTATTATGGAAAATGATAGAAGGAAGCTCCTCGTACCGCTTGCCCTTGTCTTCTCACATCTATTAGGGCTGGTGAGGGTGCTCTTGATCTCCTATGTATTCGGCTCTTCAAGAAGCGCCGACCTCATTTCATTCACTTTCTCTTATCCTAATCAGGCGAGAAAGAAAATAGAGGAGGGGACTGGCAACCTTGCCTTGATAAGAGAACTTGGAGAAGAGAGGAGGAGCGGCAGCGTCTCCCTTTTCATACTCCTTTTCCACCTCGCCGCCCTAATAGTCGTATTGCTTGCATCCAAGCCATTATCTGCAATCCTTTTCCATTTCACATCGTTCTCAGAGAATGATGTCGGACTAGGTGGAAATCTCCTGCTCTCATTTCTCATCTTCCTCGTACTCTTCAGCTACAGCAGCAACCTCAATGCATACCTGCAGATAAATGGGAGGAAGGAAATCTCTGCGCTGCTTTCTGCTCTGCCATCGCTCTTTTCAATCATAATGCTGTATGCATTCAAGGAGGAGAAGGGGATATATGCATTCCCTATCGGTCTTATCGCAGGAGGAGGGATTTATCTTATCACATCGCTGATATATGCAGTAAAATGCGGTATGAGAATAGATTTCACATTCTCCTTCGACAGACCGTTCATGAAATCATACTTCATCTCATTCTTCCTAGTCCTTATATCGGTGATCGAGATAATCCCGTTGTTCCTATCCTCTGCCTCCGTTGAGAAAGGAAGCATATATTTCTCAAACGCATATTCGATCCTGATTCTGCCATATACATTTCTCGTTGAGCT
>DVIF01000065.1 GCA_018711525.1 Candidatus Ornithospirochaeta stercorigallinarum | reverse complement strand
GAAAGAATCCTGTCGCTATGAATGCGATAACGGCAAATGTCCTGATTAGAACGACTGGAATGTCAAATGCTTCTGAGATGGAGGAGCATACTCCAAGTATCATCCCGTTATTTCTTCTCATTTGCCTTTATCCCTCTTTTTAGTTCTTCAAGCTCTTTTTCTATTTCATTCTCCCTCTCAAGGTCTTCAAATGATTTCTGCCTGTCGCTCTTGATATCATTCTGTGAGATATCTGCAAGGCTTTCCCATTTCTCTATTTTCATCTTCATCTCTTCAAGCCTTCTGATGTAATCGGCATTACTGTTTTTGCTTGCAGCTTTGTTTACTTCCATCCTGTCTTTTGCGAGTCTTGCACGTGCTTTCAGAGCAGATGCGCTCTCTTTCATTTCCTTAAGTTTTTCCTCCGCATCTGCAAGGTTTTCTTTTGTTGCTCCGATAATGTTTTCCAGAATCCTCTTATTCTCTTCAGCTGTTTTGAGCTTCTCTTCTGTTTTCCTCTTCTCTAAGAGGGCCTCCCTTGCCATATCATCTTCGTCTTTTTCTGCTGCAAGCTCCGCTCTTTTACGCCACCTTTCAATTGCATCCTTCAATTCTTTTATAAGAGAATCGTTCTCTCTTGATTCAGAGCTCTTTTCCCTTAAATCCGTTCTCATCTTCAAAATCGCCGCTTCAAGCTCTCTTATCGAGAGATCAATCATCTTCTCTGGATTTTCCATCTTGTCGAGTGCTGAATTCACGTTTGCTGAGACTATGTCTGAAATTCTTCTTAATACGCTCATTTCTTTTCTCCTGTTCTGTGGTGATTCCACATTCTGATAATGCAAAAGGCGTGCCAATCGCTGTTTTTGTTGCAATTGTGGTCGATTTTGCTACTTTTATTCTCTGCCCCTGGTATTTTTCGCCATTCTTGTGGTCTTTCATCCACTTTGATTTGCCTGTAGAATGTTGATATGAGCAAGCTTTATATTGTTGCCACGCCGATTGGCAATCTTGAGGATATTACACTCAGGGCACTCAGGGTGCTCAGGGAAGTTGATGTGATTGCATGTGAGGATACACGCCATACGAACATGCTTTTGAGCCACTATGATATCAAGAAGAGACTCATAGCGACGCATTCATATAATGAGAAGGAGAGCAGCAAGGGGATACTCGCCCTTCTGGATGAGGGGAACGATATCGCATACTGCTCCGATGCGGGGACACCCGGGGTGAGCGATCCCGGGGAGCTTGTTGTGGATTACATAAGGGAGAACTCGGAGCATGAGATAGTCCCTGTGCCCGGAGCCTCTGCCTTTACCACTTTGGTAAGCGCTTCAGGGCGTGTCGGCAAGGCTTTTACATTCGAAGGGTTCCTCTCCCCCAAAAGCGGCAGGAGGAAGAAGAGGCTTTCTGAGCTGATCTCCCGCAATGAGGCGTTCATAATATATGAATCTCCTTTCCGTGTGGTGAAGACCCTCAAGGAGGCAAAGGAGATCGAGCCGGGCCTTGTATGCGTCATGGGGCGGGAGATGACGAAGCAGTTCGAAGAGATCAAGAAGATGGATATCGATTCCCTTCTTTCATATCTTGAGGCTAAGAGCACGATAAAAGGGGAGTTTGCAATCCTGATGTATAAGGCAGGTGTTGATGATAAGGCTGAAGAAGATTAAGAGCCTCAAGGAGAGGGTGCAGCTCAGGAAATGCGGAGAGGTGTTCCATCTGCTGGCAAATGGTGATGATACAGATGAGAGGGATGATATCTTCTCTTATCTTCTTTCCCTGCTGTCGGCAGAGCAGAAGGATAAGGCGGTGTACTTCTACCAGAAGGGCAGATATGAGGATATCTATTATCTGACTCTGGATGTGCTTGGAGAAAGCCCTGCGGACTGGGATTTCGTTGATGAGAGCGGGCATATAGATTTCTCAAAACGCACTGTTTTCCATCATATGCTCTATCTCGATTCAATCAGAAGTCCGTTCAATGTGGGCTCCATCTTCCGCTCATCTGAAGCATTCGGGGTCGAGAGGATCTTTCTCCGTCCGGGCTCGGCGGACCCGAGGCACCCGAGAGCACTAAAGAGCGGGAAGGGCTGTGTCGATGCAATCCCTTATTCCTTTGAGGAGCTCGAGGAGATAGATGCCTCGATTCCTGTTTTCGCCCTTGAAGTGGGTGGTAGGGACATCACAGATTTCGAATTCCCCGATTACGGGATATGCATAATAGGAAACGAGGAGTCGGGAGTAAGTCCCTCGTCTCTCGAGGCTGCCGACAGAAGCCTGGGGCGTGTATCAATCAGGCAATATGGGGCGAAGGGCAGCATCAATGTCGCCAGTGCTGCTGCCATAATGCTATCAGCGTGGGCTAATTCTTCTGAGAAGAAGCATAAAGACGCTTGAGCCCGTCCTCGATCGCCCTGTTGATGGTTCCTACCGGGAAGAGACCTTTAGCTCCTCTCTCTCCTGCCTTCCTCTCTGAAAGAAGCTCCATGCCCTCATCGATTGATGAGATTGCATAGATGTGGAACATCCCCTCTCCGATTTTCTCTTCAATCTCATACGGGAGTATAAGGCTCTGGATGTTCTGCATGGGAATGATCACACCTTGTTTCCCTGTGAGCCCTGATGTCTTACAGGCATTGTAGAAACCCTCGATCTTCTCATTTATTGCCCCTACAGGCTGCAGTTTCCCCATCTGATTCACAGACCCTGTCACCGCGATATCCTGCCTTAATGGTATTTCCCCTATTGCAGAGAGCAGAGCAAAGAGTTCAGCCGAGCTTGCAGAGTCCCCATCGACCTCTCCATAGCTCTGCTCAAAGCATATTCCTGCATAAAGACTAAGCGGGAATGTGCGTGCATAACGGTGCCTGAGGTATCCTTCGAGGATCAGAAGACCTTTATCGTGGATGCCTCCTGAGAGTCCTGCTTCATGCTCGATGTTGATTATTCCTTCATTTCCCGGGGCTGCTGTGGCGCTTATTACCGTAGGCGTTCCGAAAGAGGCCAGCCCCCTGTCTATCACGGCAAGTCCGTTAAGCGTTCCTATAAGCATCCCCTCAAGGCTTATCAGTATCTCTCCGTCTTTTATCTCCCGGTTGATCCTGTCTTCTGTAAGGCTTGCCAGTTCCCCCCTCTTCTCAATAGCCTCCTTCACAGCCTCTCCGTCTATTTCACTCTTGCTTTTCTTCCTTGCCGCTATGTCGGCTTCGTTCTCGAGGTCTCCCAGTATTGAAAGCTGTGTTGTAAGCATGTTCCTGTCCTCACTGAACCATGAGGAGTATCTCAGGATCTCCTGATATGCTGAATTTGAAAGAGGCAGGAGGTCCTTTCCGTTTCTCTTGAGGTATGCAACCGTTCCTCTTATGTTCTTCTCGTTCCTCTCCATCTGGTAGTCGAATTCGGGGCAGATCTTGAAAAGACGTAGGAACTGCTCATCCTTCTCGGCAAGCATATCATATGTATCATCACTGCCGATGAGTATGACCTTCGTTCTTTTTGCAATCGGATATGGCCTGATTGAGCCTATGAGCTCCCCCTGCACGGCAGAGGATGTCATGGCCTCTTCGCTCATGTTTATATAACGTTTGAGCGTGGTCCAGAGTCCCTTTTCCGCAAGGATTTCCTCTGCACTGAGGACAAGGAAACCACCGGATGCCATCTGGTAGCTTCCCGCGTTATATGCCAGGTGTGCATCTCTGACGTCTTTTTCCGCAAAGCCGAAGAGAGCATCATGTGATGGATGGGATTCTATGACGAGAGGCCTTCTCTTGGCATCTTTCCTGTTGAGGATTATGTTTAGTCTATATGCATTTGCATTTTCATCTTTTGATGGAAGTAAATCGATGAAATGTGCAATTTTATTATATGGAAAAGTTGCTTTTAGCTCTTCTTTTGAGGTTTTCCCCTCTGCCAGGGAATCGAGCCCTTTTTGGAACTGTTCTGCTTTTCCTGAAGGAAAAACGAGGCATAACGGGCTTTTGGGATTCTTTGCATTGAATGCGTAGGCGGCATCGAAGAGGTTCGATATCTCACCATCTATTTTCCCGACCTCCCGTTTCACCGCGCTCATCCTTGCCGTGGATTCATCCCCGGAGACATATATGTTGTATCCCGGGCGGTCGATCATGAAGCCAAGGCGTAAGGCTTCAAGGGCCATTTCCTGTCCGACGATTTCGTCCTCTCCGTCCATGTTCCTGTAATCGAGGTCACCATAGTCCAGCTGGAGGTCTTCTTTTGTTATCTCTTTAACCATATGAGATAATGTAAGTTGTGGAATATTATCTGTCAACGCTATATAATTCGATACCATGACAAGAGACGAACTGATAAAACATTATTATGAACTATTGGACATCTCCTCCTTTGATGATATATCTCTGAACGGCCTTCAGATTTCCATGAGTGATAAGGAAATCAGGAAAGTCGCTTTCGCCGTTGATGCATCGATGGATTCCATTGCAATCGCAGCTGATGAGAAGGCCGACCTCCTTTTCGTCCATCATGGCCTGTTCTGGGGCGCCCCTATAGCTATCAGCGGTATGCACTACCACAGGGTGAAGAAAGCACTCGAGAGCGATATGGGACTCTTTGCATGCCATATTCCCCTCGATGCCCATCCTATTTATGGAAACAACGCACAGATGGCACTACGTCTGGGGATGACGAGCTACGATCCTTTTGGAACATTCAAGGGCAGGTATGTAGGATTCAAAGGGAAGCTTCCTTTCCCTATGACCGTTGCCGAGATTTCCAGAATCCTTGGCTTCGATGAGGAGCATGGCCTGAGGACCATCTGCTTTGGAAAGGATATGGTCGAGACTGTAGGGATCATAAGCGGAAGTGCTTCTGGTGACGTCAGGGATGCAATCGATGAGAATCTTGATTGCTTTGTCACGGGTGAGGCCGAGCACTCTCATTTCCATCTAGTCAAGGAAAACAACATGAATATGATTGCAGGAGGGCACTACAGGAGTGAGGTCTTTGGTGTGAAGGCGGTGATGAGATATACGGAGAAGGAGCTGGGCATTGAGAGTTTCTTCATTGATGCCGAAACAGGGTTATGATCAAGAAGCTTAAGCCTTTCATCTTCTCCCTGGTGATTGTCATCATCGATCAGGTTACGAAAGCACTTGTAGTGGCTTACATCCCCGAAAACACTGTCAAGTATTCATTCTTCAATGATTTCCTGAGAATCGTACATGTGAGGAACAGTGCTGTCGCATTCTCTCTGGGAGAGGGGTTTGCAATGCCTCTGAAGATTCTCCTTTTCATAGTGCTTCCTGTCATCCTGATTGCTTTCATCGCCTATTATATTGTGAAGGACGAGAAGGAATTCTCTCTCTTTGATAAATATATGCTCGCCGGTTTTGTAGGTGGCGGGATTGGAAATCTCATAGACAGGATATTCAGGGGAATGAGTGTGGTGGATTTCATAAGCACCAACAATTATGGGCTCTTTGGAATGGAGAGGTTCCCGACATATAATATTGCTGATGCTTCCGTGGTGGTCTGCGTTATACTTCTTCTGATATCCATGATCTTCTTTAAAAAGGGTAAAGACAATGAATAAAAAGACCAATTCAATTATTTTCATGGCTGTAGCCACTGTCGTGAATCTTGTTCTGATGTTTGTGCTGATCATACTGGGGATTGTCCTGGTATCCCTTATTCCTTTCGGGGACAACACATCTCTGTATTCGATATGTATCTTTGTCGTGTTCTTCGGTGCGATTTTCCTCTCGTTCAAGATATATTCAAAGCTGGTGGAGTGGGCGACTGTGAGATTCTCTCTTGAAGAGAAGCTTGATCCGATATTCACACCGAAGAAGAACAGGAAGGACAAGAGGGAGTGATGAGGTATTATCCTTCCTCCCTTTTGGAGAGTGCTTCGTGGTATTCCTTCAATGATACCTATGTGGAAAAAAGCAAATGGTATCTTCCTCGACAAAGCGATCCGAGCATTCTTCTTCCTTCTGAGAGTCCTGATGGCAGATGGCATCTCTTCTGCCATACTTGGCTTGGCATCCATCACTTTGTCTCGACAAGCGGACTGAATTGGAAAAACGACGGTCCCCTTGTTTTTTTCCGAGGTCATTCTCCATTCATCTACAGGGAAGGTAAGCTTTACTACATGGTCTTTGAACGTCATGATTTCAAGCAAAGCGGTAAAGACGTCACTAAGAATACAAGCTCGATCTTCCTCTCGTCTTCAGAGGACCTTGTGAAGTGGACGGACCCTGTGATCATCCTTGATTCGAATAAGATTTCGCTATCTTCCTACAGGATGGGCCCTTGCAGGCTCTCCCGTCCTCAGCTGGTTTCCTGGAAGGGACGCTATATCCTGTATTTCGGAGCAGGAGAGTGCCGTATGTTCGATACAGGTCAGAAGACGGCCGTCAGGTTCATGTACTCTGAATCGGATTTCATTGATGGCAGCTACAAGGTCAGAAGCAAGCCGGCTCTGGAGGTCGATCCTGATGGTGAATACAGGAATCTTGCCGTGGGGGCAGTCAGGATCTACCCATGTGCGGATGCCATATGTGCTGTAGAGTGCGCCTATTGCTACGATAAGGAGAAAAACAGGTCAAGGAGCATGATGCTTCTTTTAAAGAGCGGTGATGGAATCACATTCGAGACCATAAGGGTCATGCATACGCAGAGCGAGGAAGGCTTTGCCAGTCGTGCAATAACAAGCGCCGATTTGAAATATATGGAAAACGAGAACACATGGTACTGCTACTATAGTGCGAACAACAAGGAACGGTATTATCCTTTTGTCAGGGAATCTTTGGGGCTTCTTCTTGGAAGAAGTGGAGTCATTTAAGAAAATGAAGGAATTCCCATAATTTTTCCAAAAACTTTTACACATCTGCAGCCTTGCTGCTCTTAATTGATATGAGTAAGTCAACAGAAGAGCATATTGATGCGAAGATCAGGAGGATTCTGAAGAGTGAGACTTTATTAAGTGACCTCACGTTCCGCTTCGCATGCGAGAGCTTCCCGGACTTCCCCGCGTACATCGCATCCGTGATGACAGGGGACGAGATATCCGTACGTGATGTGCGTGTGCAGCAGAGGCTGATGAATCCGGGAGGAAGGGACATCATAACCGATGCCATGGTCTATGGGGAGGATGGAAGCGTATACGACGTAGAACCCAACACGTATGCCGAGGGCTCCTCGATCGAGCGAGGGATCTACCACACGTACCTCGTGGGCTCCAGGCTCCTGAAAAGTGGAGAGGAGTGGAGGGCTCTAAGGCGTGGTGCCGTGATAATGCTGAACAGGCATGACGTGTTTGGAAAAGGGGAGGCGGTGATTAAGGTCGAACCCTGTATAATCTCAGGAGGGAAGAAGGAGTTTTATGGGAAGGGGATGTGTCTATACATGGTCCATGTCTCCGACCGCGGGGAGATGGGTGTTGAGAGGGATGACCTTCTCAGGGACCTTTTCGTGGGCTATTACCAGGAGGAAATGAGTTTGCCCATGACGAAAAAGGTAGTAGACTATATTCTAGAGGAAGGAGTGCAGGAAAGTATGTACGAGTATATGAAGGAGTATTTTGCACAGGAGCTTGCCGAGGGCAGAGCCAGTGGTAGAGCGGAAGGTAGAGCGGAAGGTGCTAAGGAGGCGACGATTTCAAATGCAAGGGCGATGCTTGCAGGAGGTATTCCCTCTGATCGTGTTGCTGACATCCTCAAGCTTTCAGAGAGCGATATGAAAGAAGTTATGAATATGAGATGATTCCCTATTTCCCTTGATTTAATGCATGCCACAGAAAAAGGAGGCTCTGTGGCATGTGTTTTTCAGATGTTCAGTTTTTCCTATTCAATGTCAAGGAAGGCTGAATAGCATTTCCTGGCTGTTTCGATGTCGAATGTGGATGTGATTTCAAAAGGTGAATGCATGCTCAGAACCGCTACTCCCGAGTCGATTACACTCATTCCGTACCATGCTGCATACTTTGCGATTGTACCGCCTCCTCCTACATCGACTTTAGCCATGTCCGCCATCTGGAATGTGATTTCTCTCTCATCCAGTATTTTCCTGAGTTTTGCGATGTACTCTGCATTTGCATCACTTGCCCCGCCTTTGCCTCTGGAACCTGTGTATTTGTTGAACACTATTCCTCCTCCAAGCTTTGAAGAGTTCTCCTCATCATAGAGGTCCATGTTGAGCGGGTCCAATGCACTATTGACATCGCTTGAGAGCATATATGAGTTTTTCAAAGACCTCCTGACTTTGATTGCATCATATCCTCCGAATCTTGAAAGGACCTCGTAAAGGGCGTTCTCCAGAAGAAGGCTGTCCATACCTGTTGCTCCGACAGATCCGATTTCCTCTTTATCTACAAGAAGGCAGCAGCAAGTCCTTTTCGCCCCTTTGTGTTCCAGCACCGCTTCCAGACTTGTATATGCACATACCCTGTCATCCTGTCCGTATCCTATTACCATGTCTTTTCTCAGCCCGAGGTATTTCGCTTTTCCCGCCGGTACTACTTCAAGTTCTGCTGAGAGGAAATCATCCTCTTCCATCCCATATCTCTTTTCCAGGATATCAAGTACGGCTTTCTTCCCTTCGTCCTTCTTCTCTTTTCTGTTGAGTGCTGCCACCAGGTCCAGATTCTCTCCCGGTATGAAATCACTTGCACTCTTCTTCATCTGTTCCTGTGCGATGTGTGGAAGGATGTCTGAGATTGCGAAAGTGTAGTCATCGTCATCTTCTCCCATACAGACTTCTATGACTTCTCCATTCTTTTTCGCTATGACTCCATGTATGGCAAGGGGAAGCGTCACCCATTGATATTTCTTTATCCCTCCATAGTAGTGGGTGTTGAGATATACGATGCCGTTCTTCTCATAAAGAGGTTTCATCTTCAAATCCAGCCTAGGGGAGTCGATATGGGCACAGAGTATGTTCATCCCTTCCTCAATCGGCGTCGTTCCGATTTCAAACAGTACTATGGATTTCCCATATATGCTGATATATACCTTGTCTCCTGCAACCAGAGAATCCTTTTCCTCGATGTTCTTGAATCCCGCCTTTTCTGCAAGTTCGATGGTGCTTTTCACGCACTCTCTTTCTGTTTTGTTCCCTGATATGAATTTAATGTAGTTTTTTACCGTGTCGGACATCTGTCTCTCCTTGTAATTGGTGATTATATTGCATTTCCTTCTTTGTTGATAGCTTCTGCAGGGGATGGAAAATATTGCCTGATAGGTTTTTTTTCCCCATATGGACAGTTCTGGGCGAAAAGAGAAGGATAGGAAAAAAGAGACGCTGAGGGAGAAATTCAAAAAGGAGCCGTTTCTTATCGTGACTTACTTCCTTCTTCGTATGATAGTAATTGTCGTAATGGTCCTTCAGGCTCGAAACGGCAATTACATGAATGTGTTTCTTTGTCTTCTTACTCTTCTGTTGTTCACCGTTCCCAGTTTCATCGAGCACCGGTTGAGGATAGGTGACAGTACCGCCTAAGCAAGCTTAGGGGCTTCCCGGGTGCATCCCGGTTCTTTTTCCTCGTTCACGGAAACCATGCTTCTTATGCAGGTGCAAACCCTGCTTTCGTCCACAGAGGGTTTCTCCGGAGGCTTCACTTCGCCGGCGTCCCCGGCTAGGGTCTTCAGGCCAAATGATTTCAAATTATAACTGGCGTTGCGGTCCCTGTCATGACGGGTATGACATACAGGACACTCCCACTCCCTGTCACGGAGCGAGAGCCCGTCGTTATGCCAGCCGCAGTTGCTGCATGTTCTTGAAGATGGAAAGAACCTGTCCGCCATGATAAGCCTCTTCCCGTACCAGAGGCATTTGTATTCAAGCTGCCTCCTTATCTCATAGAATGATGCGTTTTGTATGTGCTTTGAGAGCCTACCATTCCTCATCATTCCGGATACATTCAGATCCTCGACTACAATCGCATCCGCTTGGCTGTCGCAGACTATTTGCTTTGTCATCTTATGTACCGCATCCTTCCTGATGTTTGAAATCTTCTCAT
>DVIF01000064.1 GCA_018711525.1 Candidatus Ornithospirochaeta stercorigallinarum | reverse complement strand
TGAATATTCTCACGTAAAAGCACCGGCGATCTCACTGAGAGCACCGGTGCCAGTAACAACTTCAGCACCACCTAAATTCTAAGTTTTGACAAGGAGTAATGGTCCCTCATGTTCATTGGGCCGCAGTTGAGCCTGCAAAGACCTGAGAAGATGCGGTTCAGGATGCTCTCGCACTGTGTGGATGCACCAAGGCGTGCGTACCAGTCCTGAGGCGCGTACTGTGAGCAGAAGATGGTTGAATGTACTTCTGTGCGCTTCTCGACGATCTCGAATATGAAGTTGATCTCCAGCTCGGTAAGACTTTTCCCGAGCCATTCATCAATGATCAGCAGGTCGTATCTCGCCAGTTTGGTCATGAACCTCTTCCTTTGCTGGGCTGTTTCGAGGCATGCGAAATCCTCGAGCAGGTCGGGCATGCGGTAGAAGAGAGTCCTTTTGCCGTGTGAGCAGGCTATGGTTCCTAGACAGCATGCGATGAATGACTTGCCGCTGCCAGAGATGCCATAGATTGCGATGTCAGTTGCATAGCCGAGGAAATTCCCTGTTGCAAGTTGAGTCAGGGTGGTCTTGTCGAGGTTCCTTCCGGGCAGGTATTCAATGCTGTGGAAACTCGCCCCCGGGTACTTGAGATGGGCATTTGCCAACAGCCTTTTGTAGTTCTGGTCCATCTTGGCAGTGTACAGGTCATCAATGGCGAACTGGAGTCTCTGGTCAAATGGCATTGATATGAATTCCGTTACCGACTCCTGACGGTGTATTATGTCTGCAAGCTCATCAAGCTTGAGTGCGTTGAGTTTCTCTATGGAGGACTTGTCAATCATTGTCACCTCCTCCAAAGTTCTTGAAATACTCGGCGCCCATGAGCATGCCTTTTGGCGATGTGTCACTGGCCTTGGAATCCTGAGACATGTCAGATGCCAGGATGGCTTTGATCTGCTGGTATCTTGGGGCGGCGAATTTGGAGAGGGCCTCCCCAGATGCCTTTTCAAGAGCCTCCTTGCTGTAACGCCTGGTCAGCCGAAGGACCGCAAGCGCACTGTTGAATGCCTGTTCGACAATGACCTTGGATGCAAGGATCCTCTCCACCACTGTCGCGGTTGATGGGCCGATTGAGTACGCCCACTTCATGATCCTTCCTGAATCCCATTCGACAAAGCCGGCGCCCTTGGGCATGTCACCTGGGTCAGTGCTGTAGCTGTTTGCAACATCTGGTGGCAAGAGCAGATGGCGCTTGATGAGATCGGACTTGAAGAACACCTGTACTTCTGTTGTCGTCACCCGCAGGTCCACACTCTGGCCCAAGTACTTGGAAGGCACCGAGTACCAGTTCTTGTTGTACGAGATGTGGCAGTTCGGCTGAACCTTGCGGCTCCAGCACCAAGTGCCGACTTCGTAAGGAACAGAGGGGAGCTGCTTTAGCGCAGCCCTCTCATTCGCTTCGAAGTCCGATCTACGTGAGCCAATCCTCTTCTCGAAGGGCTGGTTGTTCAGCTCCTCAAGCTTCTCGGCAACAGCCTTTCTGAGTTCATTGAAAGACCTGAATTCCACATTACGGAGTTTTGCGATGATGGAGAGCGCCGCGTTGTAAACTGTATTCTCGGTACTGTTCTTCTGCCTCGGCTTCTTCACCTGACAGGGAAGAATGGCCGTATTGTAGTGTTCTGCAAGGCGCTCGTACTCACGTGTGAGAATGATTTCGCCTTCTCTTGGATGATGCTGCACGCCGGTCAGAAGATTGTCGCAGACGAGTACTCTGGAAACGCCTCCATAGTAGTTCCACATGTTTACGTGGCACTGGATCCAGTTGGCTTCATCCATGGACAGCGTAGGTTCCACATAGGCAAGCCTCGAACATACGAGATCTGCAACGAACAGATAGACCGTGACCCTTTTGCCTGTCTCTGGAGACGTGTAATGCATTGTGGGGCCGGACCAGTCCACCTCTATGCGGTCTCCGGCCTTGTGCTCAATGTGGCTGGCAAACCCCTTTGAAGAACAGTATGTGTTGTACCTGCGGCAGAACTTCTGGTAGCTCATCGCATTCTTGCCATTGCAGATGCATTCGACCTTGTACTCCTTCCACAACAGCTTGAGTGTGACTCCTGGGCGATTGAGCTCTTCGTGGACCTTCTCAAAGTCCACCGGTTCATGGACCTCTTCCGCGGTGATCTTCTCCGGGAAGAACAGCTTGTACAAACTGTCATCGTCCATGTCTGGAACGGGCCCTTCGGGGAGTATCCCCAGTTCCAGGCCTTTTGCCGCAACATCGCTCACCGAATGCTTCGAGATGTGCCATGATGAGGCAATGCTGTTGTGCGAAGCCTTCTTGATCAGTTCATCGAGAATCTTGCGCACATTGATCTTTCTAGCCATATTGGCCTCCTTAGAATTGATTTCAGCTGCCCATAAAGGAAACTGATGTCATGATTCTAAGGTGGTGCTGATGTTGAGATTGAATGATTTTGCCTAAGTGGTGCTCAGCTTGAGATTGGGCGGTGCTGAAGTTGATACAAGTGGTGCTGAAGCGCGAGAATACTCATCATTGCTATCAGAAGCAATAACACTAGCAGATTTCTTTTCATTTTTCATATTCCTCCATTGGTATTAATGAATCACGTATGCTAAGATAAAGTTTTGTGTAACACAAATGTCAACAATGAATGGAAAAGATAATAAAAGATTTTATTCAATCGGAGAGGCGGCCTTAATCGTACACACAACAAGTGAGACGCTCAGACATTATGACCGTATAGGACTTGTCAAGCCAAGCAGAAAAAACGAGTGGACGAATTACCGCTATTACACAGAAGATGATATCGTTCGTCTTAACACTGTACGTGCTTTACAACTTATGGATCTGCCTCTGAAGGAAATAAAGAAAGTCCTCGAATATGACAGTCTGGAGGAAATAATAGCCTTCCTAAAACAAGCAGAGAAGAAAGCTGACGAAAAAATCGAGGCATTGCAATACAGCAGGAAAAAGATAAAAGCCGCAAAAGCAGATTATGAGAGAAAACTGCGTTTGCGTGAAACATCATCAGGTATGTTTATCAAAGAATTTCCTGAAAGAGTCATACTCCTCTCCGATTCACTGACGACCCCTACCTTGGACAACTTGTGGAATTATCTGGGCAGTTTCTACAAGCAGATACCTCAAGTGACGAAAGAGAATTTTGGTTTTGAAGATCAGGCAGGAATATATACAGATGATAAAGTAACAAGACTTTTCGCAGTCTGTACTCATTACAGCAATAACATTGATGGATTAAAAGTGCTTCCAGAGGGAAAATATCTCTGTTTGGACTGCAATGAAAATGAGAGATATAAAGCAATACAGGAATTGGAACGTACCGCGATGATGGAATATGGCATAAAACCGGCTTTCATTATAGAACTGGTAATAATCTCTGGAATACTGCAATGGAATTATCAGATACAGATTCTGATAGAGTAAGAAGAAAATATTCTTTATATGTCTGGAATCTGCCGATTTATCTAGAAAACTTCTACGTTTCCGATAACAATAAATCACATTATTATTAAAAATAACCATTTTCTGATAATAAGCAATTCCCTTGTAGAATCAGACATATAAAAAAAGGAAGCCTCTTATATGGAAAGTTACCAGTTTTCCAAGAGGTCTTCCTATGATGAAATTTACACATAATATACTGCCATATTTTTCAGAAGACTATAATATTCCTGTCATTTCATATCACCTTACAGCATCTGCTGATTGATATGAGAAAATGCTTTTAAAACATTTCTATAATAGAAAAGTGCAACATGTAGCAAAAATCTTTTACACAGGAGACAAAGATGGAGATTAGTAGAGATACTTACCTGAACAGATTAATAAAAAGGAAACACAACGGACTGATCAAGGTGATTACCGGTATACGCAGGTGCGGCAAGTCCTATTTGCTGAACACCATTTTCTACCATCATCTGCTTGAATGCGGAGTAGATTCCGAGCATATAATCCGCTTTGCATTCGATTCAGGGGAAGATCTTCATCTGATTGGCGAAAACCTTATTCAGATGGAAAAGGAAAAACGCGGGGCGGATCCAGAGAAATTCATGGCGTACATCCACTCCAGAATTATTGACGGAGAAATGTATTATCTGCTTCTTGATGAAATCCAGATGCTTGATTGTTTCGAAGCCGTTCTGAATGGATATCTCCGTAAAGACAATATGGATGTATATGTGACTGGAAGCAACGCTAGATTACTGTCGAAGGACATTGCCACAGAATTTGCAGGGCGTGGAGATGAAGTACATATGTACCCTCTGAGCTTTGCAGAATTCATGACTGTCTACAGAGGGGACAGATACATGGGACTGTCGGAGTATATGCTTTACGGAGGAATCCCTATGATTGTCCTGAAAGAGGGAATAGAGGAAAAAACTTCTGCATTACAGAACCTTTTCTCTGAGATTTACATACGGGATATCATGCAGCGCAACAAAGTGAAAAACATCGAAGAGCTTGAGGATCTGCTTAACATCCTTTCCTCCTCCATCGGTTACCTGACCAATCCTGAAAAACTGAAGAACACCTTCAAAAGTGTGAAGAAGTCCAAAATCACATCATCAACAATAAAGAAATACCTTGATTACCTTGAAGACTCATTTCTTATTAGTGCAGCACAGAGATACAACATCAGGGGAAAATCTTATATTGAAACTCCGAAGAAGTATTACTTCTCTGATCTAGGGCTGCGCAATGCAAGAATCAACTTCCGTCAGTTGGAAGAGACACATTCAATGGAGAACGTAATCTACAACGAACTCAGCATGCGTGGCTACAGCGTCGATGTGGGAGTGGTACAGATTGCAGAAAGAGACCAGAACGGCAAGGTGATACGCAAGCAGTTGGAAGTGGATTTCGTATGCAACCTTGGTTCATCCAGATACTACATACAATCAGCGTATTCCCTGCCTGATGCGGCAAAACGCAATCAGGAAATAAAGCCTTTGAGAAAAATCGATGATTCTTTCAAGAAGATAATCATAACCAAAGATATCATAAAGCCGTATTATGATGACTATGGCATACTGACTGTGAGTATCTATGATTTCCTTTTAGATACTGAGGTCATTGGAAAATAGAATCGCCGTGCGCTCTGACTATGGCTTCCACCATATCAACCAAGACAATACGATAAAAACTTATTATTTTCCAAATATTTAAAAATAGACTATTCTGAAATAGAATAATCAAAAAGGAGAAAAGATATGAGCAACTACACGAAAATCGGGAAAGTTGAAGGAGCAAGGACCGAGCTCCATGACAAGTTGAATCTCACAGGAGCGGAAATCAGCGTAAACACACTTGATGCAGGATCATGTGTTCCTTTCGTGCATGCACACAAGGCGAATGAGGAGATATACTTCGTCATCTCAGGAAAGGGAAAGGTAGTTGTAGATGATGAAGAGATTACCCTCAATGAAGGCGACTGGATCAGGATCGCCCCTGCTGGAAAGAGGCAGTTCTTCGCATCCCCTGACAGCCCGATAAGCTTCATCTGCATCCAGGTCAAGGCAGGCTCCCTTGGCGCCTATACAGCTGAAGATGCCCTATAAGTAATGCTATTAGCCTGCGTGACTCGTCGCCATGCAGGCTTCAAAGCATCATGAACCAACCGTTGATACAGAAGAGTTCCTATAATACCTGAAAAGTATTATTGCAATCCTGGTTGCATGTAGAACTGCAAATATGTTTCATGCTATAGTCCACCATGTACGGAGTCAGGAATCGGAACATACGGTTTTTCAGACTCAAAAAACATCTTTTGCCGTTTCTGTAACAAACGTCATTTCAGATAAGGAGGCCTTATGAAAAGGACGTTCTACACAGAAGCAGCATATGCCATAGGAATAGCAGCGCTGGCACTGGGGACTGCATTGATGGAAAAAGCGGACTATGGCATGTCGATGGTCGTAGCACCTGCATACCTGATCTATTTGAAGATATCTGAATATCTAAGCTGGTTCACATTCGGCATGGCCGAATACTCCTTCCAGGCATTGCTGATCCTTATACTTGCACTAGTGATGCAGGGCTTCAAACGGAAATATCTCTTCTCGTTCATAACGGCATTCATCTACGGAAACATACTTGACCTCATGATGAAAGCCATGGCCCTCATCTCTGGAGACGGGATTACCATCAGGATGATATGCTACACATCAGGTCTTGTAGTCTGTGCAATCGGAGTGTCACTATTGTTCAAGACATACATCTCCCCAGAGGCATACGAACTCTTTGTGAAGGAGATATCTTCAAGATTCGGATTTGATATCAACAGGACAAAGACCGTGTATGACTGCTGCAGCTGCCTGGCCGCAATTGCCATGTCATTTCTCTTCATCGGATTTGGACGTTTTGAAGGTGTCAAGCTCGGAACGGTTCTCTGTGCACTTGTAAACGGCAGCCTGATCGGGATATGCAGCAGAGTCTTCGACAGATATTTCGACTTTACAGATGCCCTCAGGCTGAGAAAAACCTTTGAATAGAGCCGAACTTCTCTATCTTCATATAAAACTTGAAAATAAAGGGAAATAGGAATATCCTCGGAAATATAAGGAGATGCGATAGACAGGAGGCATTATGAAAAAGATAATCTCTTTACTCATTCTTTTTATAGTCATCGTTTCATTACCGCTTGCAGCAGACAGCGATCTGGCTGTCATCGGTCTGGCGGGAGGATATTCTTCAAAGGATGGCACAGCACTCCTTGGTTTCAATGGCTTATACAGCTATTATGCCTCTGTAGATCCATCATTCGGAATTGGTTATGGATTGAAAGGAGACTTCCTTTTCGGTCTCAATCATCCCGATGACCTGCTCTTGTCTTTCGGATTCATCACCGGACTTGGCCTGCAGTTCCAGTTCATAAACGGCTTGTCGCTGAATCTCCTGCTTGGCCCTGCAGTGGTTGCAGAGACAGGAGTCATTGAACCATCTGTCGGAATCGGCGTCGGTCTCGATACATCCCTCTCCTACTTCATTGGTGAGTCAAAGACCGTAGGTTTCACAGTCGGTGCCACAGTATACCCGCAGTTCTTCGTATTCGACGACATACGGGATACACACTTCAGCATAATGGCAAACGGATATATCGGAATGGCGCTGAGGTTCCCCGCATCCCTGATTGCAATACCTGTGCTGGATTACATCCTGGATTGACGGACAAAAATCATATTTTCCTCATAGGCACATGTAAAGCAGAGGATAAGGATCACCCTGCCCATCAAGCTCTGTCCTCTTATACACATGAAACCCCATATGCTCATAGAACCCTCTCGCCTGAGGGTTCTGCTCGTTCACAGTAAGCCTGTTGACACCATGATTACCAATTCCATGCTGCAGAAGGATCCTGCCTATCCCCTTCCCCATCTCTTCCGATGCGATGAAGAGCATCTCCAGAGAGCCATCCTCGATACCCATGAAAGCAACAGGTATTTCATTTTCCTCAGCGATGAAGAGTTTATCGACAGCAATCAATGCCTGGGGAACATATTCCTTTATTTTGAGAATTTCCTCATCCGATAAGAACAGATGAGTAGCCCTTACCGAGCCTTCCCATATTTCCAACAGGCCATCTAAAACAGACTGACGTCTCTCTTTAAGCTCTATTATATCCATATCTCAAGTCTAAGTTTTTTCAATGTGTATTGCAAACACCGGATTTGAATCAACATCGATTCATTCATCTCGCAAAACCTAGCTTTATGACACAATCAATGAAACTCTTCATTATCGGTAAAGAGGAATTGGATTTTGAATATATGCCGAAAGACATAGCCCCATACCAGAGACTGTTGTAGTTCATACTAACACATATGACCTCCATGCACTATAATCTTTTCCATGGGAAAACTGAGAATCATGAAGATAAAGGACTATCCCAGGCTATATGAGCTATGGGTCAACACTCCAGGCATGGGACTGAATTCCATCGATGATACAATAGAGGGCTTCACACGATTTCTAAGAAGGAATCCTCATACATGTTTCTGTTACGAAGAGGATGGGATGATCCTTGGTGCGATAATGGCAGGAAACGATGGCAGACGAGGCTACATCTACCATACCGCTGTGCATCCATCCTGCCAGAGGAAGGGTATAGGCACAATGCTCTTGGATGAAGCTCTCAAAGCCCTTGGGAAGGAAGGGATAAGCAAAGCCGCCCTTGTCGTATTTGAACGCAACAAGGTGGGCAATGCATTCTGGCAGAAGATGGGTTTTTCTAAGAGAAAAGACATCATATACCGTAACAGAAGCCTGAAAGAAGCGGAGAGAATAGACACCTGATGATAAGAAAACATTACCCACTTCCTTCTTCTGATGGTTTATAATACTCCCATGAGATACAGAGCATTAGGAAAGACAGGACTTGAGGTAAGTGAGATTGGATTTGGAGCCGAATGGCTTGAAAGGCATAACAAGCAGGAGGTTGCCGAGATCATCCACTATGCAGAAGGAAAGGGAATAAACATCCTGGACTGCTGGATGAGCAATCCAGAGGTACGCTCTAATATCGGGGCGGCAATCAGAGGTCGCAGACAGTGGTGGATCATCCAGGGGCATCTGGGCTCGACATGGCAGAACGGTCAATATGTGAAGACAAGGGAGATTGAGAAAACGAAAATAGCATTCCGTGACCTTCTGGGAAGGCTTGGAACAGACTATATAGACCTCGGCATGATCCACTTCGTCGACGAGGAGAAGGAATTCCATGAAATCATGAACGGTGAATTCTATGCCTATGCAGAATCATTGAAAGAGAGTGGAACGATACATCATATAGGCATGAGCACACACAATCCGAAGGTGGCGAAACTTGCAGCAGAGAGCGGCAGGATCGAGATGATACTCTTCAGCATAAACCCTGCCTTCGACATGCTTCCCTCCTCCGAGGACCTGAACAGGTATTTTGAAGAGTCCGCATATACAGATGATGTCGGAGGAATAGCACCTGAGAGAGCAGAACTGTATAGGATCTGTGAGCAGAGAGGTGTTGGAATCACGGTCATGAAAGGTTATGAGGGAGGACGCCTTTTCGATGCGAAGACATCCCCCTTCGGTGTAGCTTTGACACCTGTGCAGTGCATCCACTATGCACTCACCCGTCCTGCGGTTGCATCCATCCTTGCAGGCTATGATTCAATCAAGCATGTAGATGATGCCCTCAGATATGAAAGTGCAAGCCAAGAGGAGAAAGACTACGCAACGGTATTGGCCTCAGCACCAAGACATGCATATAAGGGGGAATGCACATACTGTGGACACTGTGCACCGTGCCCGAAGGGAATCGACATAGCAATGGTGAACAAGCTCTATGACCTTGCCATGATGCAGGATGAAGTTCCTCCATCACTGAGGGAGCATTACAAGAGCCTTTCTGCAAACGGAGACGACTGCATCTCCTGCGGAGGCTGTGAGAGCCGCTGTCCATTCTCTGTGAAAGTAGTAGAGAGGATGATGAAGGCAAAAGCGCTGTTCAAATAAGCCCCACATCAGCATAACGGTGCGATGATCCTTAAAACCCCATCTACCAGCCATCGATGAAGCGAGGGCCTGTATGTCTTGCCAGGTACTACAGGCCTGCACTTTTCCTCCGTCGCAAGGTAATCGGCTTTCAAATCCTCCAGCACTGAAGATTTATAGAAGACGGAATTGTTCTCGAAATGGAGGAAGAGGCTTCTATAATCGAGATTGACAGTACCTATGGTGCATATCTCATCATCGACGATTGATGCCTTGGCATGGACAAAACCAAGGGTGTATTCATATATCTTCACACCCGCTTCGAGCAGGACGGGATAGAAGCTTCTGCTTATGCGGTAGATGATTTTCTTATCAGGAATCCCTGGCATTATGATTCTCACATCGACACCACGGGAGGAGGCACGCAAGAAAGCATCAAGAAGCTTATCCCCTAAAATGAGATAAGGAGTATAGAACCATGCATAGTCCTTCGCCTGGGAGAGAAGCTCGATGAAGAGTTCATTGCTTGTCGCCTTTGCACGCAAAGGTGAATCATAATAGCTTAATACGTACCCGTCATCAGCATTGTCATCATCTTCATGGTCTATGAGGACATCATCAGTAAGAGGAGTCATGGCGAATGCATTCCAGAACTGTACGAACATGCGGCTGTAGCTTGTCACCGCCTTCCCCTCCAGGCGGAATCCTATGTCCTTCCAGTGCCCGTATTTGACTTTAGCGTTAATGTACTCATCCGCAAGGTTTATCCCGCCAGAGAAGACAACCCTGTTATCGACAATAAGCATCTTCCTATGGTCCCTGTAATTCAGCGTCCCCTTGATGAAGATAAGAGGATTGAACGGCACACACTCGATACCCAGCTGCCAAAGCTTCCTGACTTCCCTCGCTGAATATGTGGCAATACTCCCAAAGTCGTCATACAGGACTTTGACGGTAACACCTTCCTTTGCTTTTGCAGCAAGAAGGTCGACCATCGCATCCCACATCACCCCTCCTTCTATTATGAAGTATTCGACCAATATGAAACGCCTTGCCTTCTCAATCTCTAAAAGCATATCAGGAAACATCTCATCCCCGAGGGGATAATATTTGACACTTGTATTAATGCAGGTCGGCAGTCCCGTCATCGCCTCGATATATCCGAAGGTCTGAGAGACGCGCTTATTATCACAGGATAGCCGATTAAGAACTGCCGTTCCGCTTTCAATGGGAAGAAGAGGGTTCTTCTCCAAAGCTTTCCTTAGCGGCCTTGTCGTCCTTTTATTTCCGAAAAGAAGATACAAGAGGGCTCCGACTATTGGAGAGAACAGGATTATGATAAGCCACAGGATCTTATATGTACCCTCATCCTGCTTCATGATTATGTAGAAGACAAAAACCACGGAGAGGACAGAGAGTGATGTCTCAATGAGGCCGGCCCATGGACGAAGCCAAGTGAGAAGTGCGAGAATCCATAGCACTTCAAGCGCAACAGCGGGGATTATTACAAGTATTCTCCTGATTATTCTGCTCATTCTTTGATTGTAGACCCATAAGCCGCCATTTGCTAGTGTGGAGAGCTAAGACGGATTCCTTACCAGAAAGTTTCTGTAAACATTAAAAAGCTCCCTTGCAGAAAAGACATCATGCATAGGGAGCTGAAAACCAATCATTTACTAATTCTCTGCCTCGGAGAGCGGGATATTGAAATCCTCAACTATTTCAGATGGCATTGACCGCCTGTTTCCAAACATGAAAAATTCCCTTGTTCAAATCAATAGCTGATGTTCTCTGCAATCCTATCGACTTCGGAAAGCGGGATATCGAGGTACTCTGCTATCTATCTGAAGGCAGGAAAAAAGGTAGGGAGGATGAACGAAAAGCTAATATTCTTGCTCTGATTAAGAGAAAGCTTCTTACTCCTGAGCAAATAGCGGATGCATTCAATATTTCAGTCTCTGAGGTGAATGCAATCGCTGATATGCTATAAATCATCTTTAGATATTCTTTTCAGGCTGACCAGTCTGAAAAGAATATTGTTAAATTATCCCGCAATCCTTTAGATAATGACATATGCCATCGTTCTTGACGCTCAGGCAGACATCGGATGCAGCTTCCTTAAGCTCTTCAGATGCATTTCCCATGGCTATCCCCTTCCCTACGGCTTTCAGCATCTCTATGTCGTTGTTGCCATCACCGAAGGCCATCGCCTCGTCTTTTTCCAGATGATAGTATCTGAGGATTTTCTCAATGGCGATGCCTTTTCCCCCTGATGAGGGGATGATGTCCACAGCCCTATCCCACCATGTAGCTATCTTGGCGTACCTCACGCCATCCATGAGAGAAGCATATTCCTCTTTTCTGGAGCCGACCATGATTTGGAAGACCTCGTCATTTTCTGCGACTTCATAGAAGTCTGGAACGACATCGACGGAGATTTTTGCGAATGCATAGTAATCGATCAGATCCTTATCAGCTCCGTTTGAGGCAAGACGGTTTTTTGTCGCCAGAGACAATGGACGGTTCATTGCAGAAGCATTGGCAATGATCCTCCTGACATCCTCTCTATCAAGAGGATTTGAGAAAATCACACCATGCTTGTCATAGCAGTATGAGCCGTTGTAGGTAAGGTATGCATCAAAGTCGACATTTCTGAATTCCGGTACCTGCATTGGAGAGCGCCCGGAGGCTATGCAGATCCTGATTCCATTTTGCCTGAGCATGGTAAGAGCCTCTATTGTCTTACTTGTAATCTCCTTCCTCTCCATATCGATGAGTGTTCCATCGATATCGAAGAATACAATCTTCACATTTTCCATACCCTGATGATAGCACAACAGAAAGAGTATTATTTATCTTTTCCTTCACCTTTACCAAGTGTGTCGATGGCTATTGCGGCAAGTCCGATTCCAAGCATAGCCAAGCCTGTCCTTGCATCAAGGCCACCTAGGATGGAGAGGACGGCGACAGCTATTCCCATGGCAGCACCGACAGCCCTCAAGATAAGGGAAATGATGTCTTCCATATCCGACAGTTTCTTATTGCTGCCAGCTTTCTCTGCAGACATCAACTCATCTACAGATACCCCGAGGATCTCTGCAAGACGTGGTATTGAGGCAATGTCTGGATAAGAGAGGTCCCTCTCCCATTTAGATACGGCCTTGTCTGTGATTCCCATCTTCTGAGCAAGGTCCGCCTGCGTCATTCCTTTTGCTTTCCTAAGTTCTGCAACAATAGTTCCAAATGTTTTCTTTTCCATACCTGAGAAGATACAACCTCCTTATTAATCGACTCAACCGACACATAGTTTAGTCATGTAAACCACTGGTTTACCCCCCATTACGATAGCCCTACAGCCCCTTCTTATAATAATTTGAACTCATTTTTATGGAATTCGATTATCTTTTCATCCCTCAGATGGGAAAGCACGGAAGAGAGGGCGCTCCTGTCCACAGCAAGGTAATCCGCAAGTGCCTGCCTGTCAAAAGGAATGGAGAATGAATCTTTCCCACTCCTCTTCGCCTGATCTGAGAGATATGAAAGCACCTTCTCCCTGGTGCTTCTCCTGGTGACCTGGCTTATCTTCTGTACAAGACTGCGGTTCTTCCTTGCAACCAGGCAGAAAAGGTTATCGATTAAAGCGGTATGGAAAGGACAGGCTGAAGAACACGTCCTCAAGGCCTTAGACGCATCTAAAAAGAGAACGGTGCTCTTTTCCTCTGCAATGACATCATTGTGGATCGTCTCCCCGTCCAAAGCATAGGCCTCTGCAAAAATCTCACCAGGAACAACCACCCCCAGTATATGCCGCTCCCCCCAGAAATCAGTACTCTCGATACGCACTTTGCCAGAAAGGAGAACAGCGATAGAGTGTATTTCATCCCCCTGTCTGAATAGATACTCCCCCTTTCCAAAACTTCCCTCTTCCGCACCAAGGCAATCGAGGATGGAAAGGATCTCCTCTTCTTTCATCCCTCTGAATAATCCTGATGTCTTCAATATTTCCAGATATTCTCTCATTTCTTCCGTTTACGTTGTAAAAACAACATATTTAATCATTTTCTTTCATTATATTGATAGTATCAAGAGAGGAGAATAGAAAATGATAAGAAAAATAGTCCATATAGACGAAGAGAAATGCAACGGATGCGGAGCTTGCGCAAAGGCATGCCACGAAGGAGCAATCGCCATGATCAACGGCAAGGCGAAGCTTATAAGGGATGACTACTGCGACGGACTCGGGGATTGCCTCCCTGCATGCCCGGTGGGAGCAATCGAGATAAAGGAAAGAGAGGCAACAGCTTATGATGAGAAGGCCGTAGAGGCCGACAAAGCTGCCTTCTCCTGCCCTGCAAGCATGCCAAAGACGATTGAGAGAGGAAAATCTTTTTGCATGGAGAGAGCTGAGAGTGCACTGACAAACTGGCCCATCCAGATAAAGCTCGCACCTTACAGTGCTCCTTACTATGACAAAGCAGACCTCCTCATAGCTGCAGACTGCACTGCATTCGCCTACGGCAGCTTCCACACTGATTTCATCAGGGACAAAGTGACCTTGATCGGATGTCCGAAGCTCGATGGAGTGGACTATGCGGAGAAGCTGGGTGCGATAATCAAAGGAAACGACATAAGGTCGATCACAGTCGCAAGAATGGAAGTGCCTTGCTGCGGCAGCCTTGAGATGGCACTGAGGAAGGCATTTAAAGAGAGTGGAAAGAACATAAAAGTCAATGTCGTAATAATCTCAACCTCAGGAGAGATACTACGATGACAGAAGAAGAGAGACTCATCTCCGCCCTGATAGGACTGATCAGGGCCACAGAGGGAAATGAAAGACTCATCACAAGAGAGACAGATGATCTCATCATCGACTCCCTTGCAACCTTGCATGACAATGCTCTCGATGAAAGGGTTTCTGAATACCTGCTGAAAGAGATAAAGAGGGAGAAGGACCGCCTTGCCCCAAATTGCGGATTCTGTGCGATGCCATGCGGAAGAAGAAGCGACTACGACATGTCGAATCTCTTAACCAACAGCAAAGAGATAAGGGAAGCAAAAAGCAAAATCCTCACTCTGCTTGAGCATCTTGCAAAAGATAATGCGAAAAGCAGGGAGCACATAAATCTCATTTACAAAGCACTATATTACATAGGTCTTGATGACAGCACCCTGCTTTCCTACACACTCATCATCGAAGAACTGATGGCAGCTGAGGCTTAGAATCCTATGCCGACTTTTACAATAGGGGAAAATAGTATGTCATCTCCTCCGTAGATAGGGTTGTCCTTTCCCGTAGATGCCCCTAGACGGAGTACTGTGATATCCGGGTTGAACATCAGCGATACATACGAGTTCTGCCCGAAATAGTACTGCACCTCGGCAAGGATATCGACAACCAGCTGGCAGTCGTACAGGAACCCCAGATCAGATGTTATGTTCATCAGGTTGTACAGCTCCAATCCGGCCCCTATATCGAGAGCAAGGTTGTCCAGGATCATGAATTTCCACCCGAATCCTGTGGAAGCACTTGCTGTGAACAAGAATCCCCTGTCCCCTTCTCCGACCTCATTATAGACGAACGGGTAGCCTAAATTGCCATCGACATAATAGAAAAGAGGAAGACCCATGATATGGAATTTCGAATGCAGACCTAAAACAGCGCCATGGATGCTGTCCTCTCCTGAGACCACCCCCTGATAGCCCGCATAGAGCATCATGTTGCTCTTCATCTTTCCATTTTCAACAGAATAGGCATTCGTTGAAACAACAAGAAGGAGGATCAATCCGACTAAAAGAATCTTTACTGTTTTCTTCATATCATCACCTCGAAAGCAGTTTATGATGAAATAATTCCCCTTGCTGTAATTATCCCAGAAGAAAACACATCTGAAAAGAAAAATCTTAAGAAGCTTTCACCCGCTCTTTTCCTGTGCATTGCAACAAAGCATTCCCTCAGCTACAATTCCAGACAGGGGTGGCACATGGCAGTAGAATATAAAGCAGGCGGCAATAAATTCAGTAGAGGAATGAGGAAAGTCCTCTCTTTCTTCATCATTTTCCTGGTAATCTACCTCGTTCTCTCGATAATCGGAGGCATACTGGTTCTTTTCGATGTCGACGGCCTATACAATGTTCTGATCACAGTCGGGGAATATCTTGAGTACGGCCTGATGAAAATATGGCTTTTCATATCCCCTTTTCTTCTTGAAAGCGGTATATTGCATTTCCTCTCCACCTATCTTGTTCCGATAGTGACGGTATTCTTCATCTTGTCTTTTTTCTGGGCCCTTATATTCCGCGGATACTGGAAGCTGATACTGCGCCCCTACATGGTCGTAATGACGGTAATCGGGTTCTCGATATTCTCTCTCGTCTCAAGCTATTTCGCTCTGGACGGCACGTTCATCTCCCCGTTTCTTGAACTTGCATCCGTGCTTGTCTCTTTCAATCAGGCATGGGAACCGGCGATTCAAGCGGCAGTAGATTTCATCTTCTCATACCGCATTTCATACATATTCGCATATTATGTGCTGATGTGGTTCTTATGCCGCATCGAGGTATGGCTTGCTTATTCATCAAATCTCTACTACCTTCTGCCATCGGAAGCCAAAGATGAATGCCTGGAAGTGCTCAAAGAAGCAAGGAAGAAGGCATGGGGGCTTCCAATGAGGGTGAAGTTCTATGTCGCTCCTGACGACAGCTTCAATGCATTTGCATTTGCACACAACAAGGTCGCAATACATACAGGAGCACTCAACGAGTGCGATGCTGAGGTACTGAGAGGAGTGATCGCACATGAGCTGGGACATATAGCGCACCTTGATGTGACTGCGACTGTTATTGCGCAGACGAACTTCCTGATGATGTTCTTTGCAATCACAATCCCGGGTATCCTTGTATCGAGCTTCGCACCGCGGGAAGGAGAGAGGGTGAATATCTTCACATACATCATATGGGTTGTCTTCTTCCTTCTGATGAGACTCGTACAGACTCTCATGCAGAGCATACATTACGTCTGCTATCTCATCGGGGGTAAGAGATGTGAGTATGCCGCAGATAAGTTCGCAGTGAAAATCGGTGAAGGCACGGGGCTTATACGCTTCATGGCCGCCTTTATAAATGCACCATCCGGAGGCTTTTCAGATCCTCATCCCAGCATCAGGAACAGGCTGAGCCATGTCCTTACCTGAATAGACAGATCAAAAAACGAGAACTACAAAGGCATAGACACCGGTATGATCAGATCGAATCTGCTGTGAAAAACACAACCGGATGATATAATCCATGATATGAGAGTATTCATAGCCATTGACCTGTCAAAAGAATGTAAAGCCTACCTCTCTTCAATCATGAGGGAAATCAGAGGTATATTCAACAACAGGGGTACATTCGTCCCTCTTGAGAACTTCCACATCACACTCGAATTCCTTTCAGAGCGTGATGAGGATGAGATCATCACCATAAAGCGGATCATGGACAATGTAGGGGGAAAAAGCTTTTCTTTTAAAATAACAGGTGGAATCGGCTCTTTTGCGACAAGAGAGCGTAACAAGAGGACCTATTTCCTCGAAACCGAACATTCGAACGCTCTTAATGAACTGCAATGGAATCTGCATCAGGCACTCCAGGATGAAGGGTTCATCCTTGAAAAGAGGAGATACAATCCCCATATCACACTGCTGCGGAATGGATACACGAAAGAGTGCATTCCGTCCTTTCCTTCCTTCTGCGAAAAGGTCGCTTCAATTCATCTGATGAAATCCGAGAGGGTGAATGGAAGGATGGTATACACATCGATTCATGAAAGGCTACTCGACAATCCAGTCTGAGTAATCCTCCCCTTCTTCCACTTCAACAAAGGAATCCTCAAAGAGGCTTTGAAGGAAATCGAAGACCTCTTCATCACTCTTTCCTCCAAGATATACTCCGATGTCCTCCTTCTCCCCGTTGCCATAGAGTGTTATCCTTGCGGGAGTAAGATATCCTCTGATGCCGTACTCGCTCTGAAGGCTTTTAACACTCTCCCCCAGTGCCGATGAGAGGCTCCTCAGATCTAGTGATTCAAGGGATGCGGAGAAAATCATCATCCCATCCCTGAGGGCTGCAACAGAGTGCGATATCGCAACCATCGAGTCATCCCCAAGGGATGAAGGATTCTTCATGAATATAAGATCCAGACCAGTCTCCTCGTCCCTGTCTCTTTTTACAACTCCCGTCCTAATGTCTGCCAGTGTCGGCCAGTCCTTCACCGTAAGGACCGACGCAGTATCCTTGTCTAAAATCATAATCGCTCCATCAGATTCTCGATAGAGATGTCTTCAAGCCCCTTGATACCCTTGTCCTCCATCTCCTGAGCCACGGCTTCCCCCATCGTCTGGATGTCCTCCCTGGTCTTTCTTTCACTTCCATAGAGCACATGGAGCACTTCCTTCAGATATATCTTATCGAGTGGAAGTGCAGGAACAAAAGCACTGCGCTGGGTGTTCACGGCCATGATGATCTTCCCATCTTCAAGACAGTTGATGTACCCATATAATCTGCTTGAGGGGATTGCAAGTTTCCTTACCAGCTCCTTTTCGGTCATCGCACCATTGCCTGAGCGGTATTTGTCAGCAACAAGAAGAACAAGATTGACCCCTTCGCTTATCTGGGAAAGCGGACTTTCCGGACGCCCCTTTATAAGTCCTTTGTCAGGGCGGAACTGATGCACATATGTTATCTCGGCCGAGACCATGATGATGTACCAGAAAAGATAGAAATAGATGAGAAGGAACAGGATTGAAGCAAGTGAGCCGTAGATCACCGAGTAATTGACAGAGCCCACGATGATGCGCTTGAAGATTCCTGTGGCGATCAGGATGGCAACCAGACCGGTGAGGGAACCTACAAATGCACTTGAGAATCTTATCTTCGCATTCGGAAGGAAGAATATGAGGGAGAAGATCCCCACCCAGAGAACCCCTACTATTATGAGTCTCTCCCAGAAATTGGAAGAAGCAAGCACAAGTGTATTCAGCCTCACGCTGTTGACAATCGTCCTTTCAAGCCTTCCCTGAATGGAGAGTATGACAACTATGATTATGGCTGCAACAATCAGGAGGGTAAGGAACGTGGTGAATCTCTTAAGAGGACCGGACCGTGGCTGGGTACGGAAGATCCTGTTCATCACGGTATAGACCTTATTGATAAGAAGTATGCTTGTGATCAGGAATGATATGATACCGAACACCCCGAGACTAAGAGCATTGCCTGTATATGTCTCAACGAGAACTGCAATCTCATGCCCCGTCGTCTCTCCAAGGGTCTCTACAAGGAATGCGGTAAGCATCTCGAGGAATGTCTGAAGGACCCCGAAGACGGAGAGGAATGCAAAGAGGAATGTTATGCAGGGGACAATTGAGATGAGGGTTGAATAGACCATGCCGGAGGCAAGGATGTTCACATTGTCACGTGATATCCTGGTATATGAAAGGACAAGGACCTTGAAGTAATCCTTCCACCAATCAATAAAGCCCTGGTACTTTTCTATTACCTTCGAAAACACTGCTCCCTTCATCAATTCCCTTCTTACATGAGCGAGTCGTAGAATCGGACGACATCCTCAAAGACCTCATCCTTGTTTATCTCATTAAGAATCTCGTGCCTTCCCCCATCATATAGTTTCATCTGGACATTTTCAATTCCAGCTTTCCTATAAAGGGAATAAACCTTCCTCACCCCTTTCGAATATCCTCCGACAGGGTCGTCACTGCCGCTGATGATGAAGATAGGCAGGCTCTTACGTATCTTTGCAATCTCTTTTGGATTGTTTGCCTGATTGGAAAGCTCTATCAGGTCATCATAGAACTTTGCAGAGCAGACAAAGCCGCAGAAAGGGTCCTTCTCGTATTTCTCCACCTCTTTCTTATCCCTAGTCAGCCAGGCGTACTTCCCTTCCCCCTTGAAACGTTTAGTGTATGATGAGAAGGCAAGATTATCCAAATCCGGATCCCTCATCTTGGAACCCCATTTCTTCACATGATGACGGGCAAGGAACTGCCCTGCCTTTCCGATGATACCCTGATGGGCACCGGTGCCGCAGATGACAGCAGCATCATAGTCCTCACTATGCCGCTCAAGAGAAACCCTTGTAATGAAGGACCCCATGGAATGCCCGAAAAGATAATGTGGAATCTCAGGATAGTCCTGCATTATCTTCTCATCAATAGAGAAAGCATCATCTACAACCAGAGACCAGCCCTCCGAATCAGAAAACCACCCTCTCTCATCCTCCTCTGCGGTATACCCATGCCCTCTATGGTCCTGGGCATACACAGCATATCCATGTTCATTCAGAAAGCGTGCGAATTCATCATAACGGTAACTGTGCTCAGCCATTCCATGATTGATATGCACAGTCGCCTTAGGCTCCTCTATTGCCCAGAGGCGGTAGAACAGCCTGTGTCCGTCCCTCATTGTAAGCTGCTTCTCTTCCATATGGGTGTCCTCTCTAGAAAAAAGATAGCACAGCAATGTTTAAAAGTCATTTAGAAATTATATGATTTATATCCAAAGCGACATCTTTCATAGACATGTCGAAAACTGCAGGAAAACAGTAGTATCACAGGAAACACCACACCAGGAATCTAGAAGAAATAAACGATGGATGCAGAGAAAATCATAAAGGGTTTATAAAATAAACCAATATTTTAAGAGTTTTGTATATTTATATTTAAATTAATTAAAAATAAACTTATAAAACATTTGACGGGGGGGGGAAGGATGATACCCTAAGAGCATCAAAATTTCTGGAGGAAATATGAAAAAAGTAAGATTACTGGCTTTGTTGCTCATTGTAGTAACATTATTCTCGTTCACATCCTGTGACAACACAACACCGGCAGAAAGGTTTGCACAGCTGAAGGAAGCAATGCCTTATGCATCATTATTAGCAATAGATGTCATAGACAATCAATCCACGGGAACTTATTCCTGGGATTTGACAGAATTCAGCACAGATGCAAATATGAGGAATACCCTTTCCGCAGTTGTTGAAAGCTATCTTTCTATAACAAAAACACCATACACACCAGGAACAGATACGGTTGAAATCAAAGCTGCATCTGGAAAGATTGAAAATACATTCGTTCATGAAGCATCTGTTGAATACAAAGCAAAGAATGTAAACATCACATATACGGTAGTTGATTCCGAGGGTAAGACAATCACAAGCGGTACATTAACACTTGATGGTTCCATATATTCAAGCTCGTCTGCATCAGAAGATGAAACATCTGCAACAATGGAAATGGGAGCCACAAACGTAACTGTCAATGGTGTCGGTTATGGTAGTTTCACCATTTCAATGGTGGTTTCTGCATCTGAATCTGGAGAGCCGACTTATACAGTAACTGGAACATATGATGGAAAAGAAGTAGATAGCAATCTTCTTAAAGAATACATGATGGAAACCATGTGATTTCCATCTCGTGAAGATTTACAAGGCCGGTCCTCCGGCCTTTTTCACTGAAGTATCTCTTCCTTAAAATCTTTTATATTCCTCTCTTCTGATGAGAAGTTCATCCCGACAAGGTGCAGCTTGATGTTTTTCTTCTTCGCTAGTGGAAGGTACTTCTCATAGTACTTCCTTTCCCTTATCTGGGCCAAGGCATCCTCTGCACTCCCATCGACCTTGAGCT
>DVIF01000063.1 GCA_018711525.1 Candidatus Ornithospirochaeta stercorigallinarum | reverse complement strand
AAACGTGAAGAGCCTTTTATCTCAGAGGAAGGTAGTTTCCATCCTTTTCTTCATGAAGGAACGCCCCCACCCCTTTTTCTTTTATCTCCTCATAGGAAGGTAGAGTTATTTCTACGGCATTATCTGGATCGAACAGTCCTGCGGTCTTCAGACATTCAGCGATAGTCGCAACATGTATTGCCACACGCTCGGAGATGCTTATTCCCTCTTGAGGATAATCAACTCCGGAATATCCATATTCTGCAACCTTATAGAGGAACGCATCCTTTCCAGAGACTATCATCTCTCCTGTCATCGCACCTGGAGTACGGTCTATGAAAGGGGTTGGAACCTCGATTAAGAATGGATGTACACCTTCAACCTGTGCCCACTCGGAATGCGTGTAGCCCTTATTACTGCTGCTTGTGGCCTCGACACGCAAAGATATACCTTTCTCCTCGAGCATCAATGCCGACAGATAAGCGATGTCGAAGCTTATCTCAGGAGCTACGATGTCGAGATTCACAGGATATGTCACCGATGCCTCATGCAGATCGAAGGCATAGTCGATCCCCTCTTCCCTCAGCAGTGTCATTATGGCATTAGAAGCCCTCTCCAGAAGACTTCCATTACCTCTTCCGGGGAATGTCCTGTTGATGTTCCTTGCCTCCTCATAGCTCAGCCTCTGTCCTGATGGATAATGCACATAGAACGGGGGATCCGGCCATTGATCCAGAGGGGATGCAATGCGGGAGCCGACTTTGAGCTTTTTCTCTCCCCAATCTGTCTGCAAGGTATAGTATTCCGGATAGCCATAGCCGGGGAGGGTATTTGAATACGCACTCATATTTGCAACAGGAAGTACGAACACCCTGCCGCTTTCGACATCTATATTCTCCATGATGACTATTGCCGAGAGGATCGCCCCTGATTCATTTGGATGGGTTCCTCCCATTATGAAAACATCAGCCCCTTTCCTCCCTGAATCAAAGACGAAAACTGGAGCATCCGCCTTTGTATTCAGAAGAGAAGAATCATAATCAGAAAGCCTTATTGTATATGAATATGAAGTTGAGGGGACAAAAACATCATAGCTTCTCCTTTCTCTTACAAAGCAGAGCGAGGAGAATGCTGCAAGTACAAACATGAAGACAAGTACAACTATCTTAAACGCTCTTCTTTTCCTCATTTCTTTTTCTTACAACACCATATACGAGAACAGAGACAGAGATAATCAAGAAGACAGCAGGAACCCATGTCCTGTATTCAATATCCGTATAGACACCGCTTTCTCCCACATCGGAGAATGGAACCGGGTCGTACACCATCCCGTTGTCTGTTGCGAGCTTACGGACATTGAGCATGTTTATTACAGGAACACCAAGGGCTGCAAACTCATAATTGAGACCTCTGTCATCGGTTGTAGGAATCGTAGGGGGCTCCAAAACAAGACCTTGAGGGAAGTTAAGGGTATAGGAGCTCGTACCACAGTTCGGGCTTGCTCCTCCAACATTTACGAAAAGATCTATTCCCTTTCCATAAAGGGAAAGACGGTAGCGTATGTTTTCCGCCATATCGTCGAAATCAAGCACGGTGAAACCGGATTCATGGCACAGGCTTTTTGAAAGCTCATCCGTCCCTGTGTAGAGGACACCTTCAAGAACACCACCGCCCTGGTCGTTGTTTCCACCAGGAGAGACGGCAAGGACTGAAAAGTCTGCAAAACCTCCGTTTTCAAGGGCATGAAGGATATCGAAGATATTATAATCGGGACGAGTCGCTCCATGCATCGAAGCTCCAAGGGAGCAGATCAGACGCACATCAAGATCCATGACATCTGCGGCGATAAGTGATGCGATAAGAAGCCCGGGGAAGGATCCACTCGAACCGATTGCTATCGTATCCCCCGCTTTCATACCCGCCTGATTGTAATAGCGGACCATTAAAGCGGCAAAATCCGGGCTGAGGCTGGTCCTCTTCGCATCGACATCACCAGGAGTGGATGTCAGCTCGGTGAATTCAGGTCCGAGAAGCCCGGTCTGATTAAGGTCCTCAGCTTCAATAGGTATGCCGAGGGAAAGGATCTCCTCCTTCATATACGCTTCAGCTTCAAACATTCTTGAGGCCGCCTCGATCTGGTCGTCTTTATAGGGATTGTCCTCTACGTGCCTTGTAAAATGAGTCAGAGCCGCCCCCACAAGCAGGATGGCAAGAGCGATGATTATATACTTCAGATCTATTTTGCTTGACTTCTTCATCTTGTAAGGACTCCCAGATGCATGCATAAGAAGATGATCATGGATATCACAAGCACAGCAAGAAGCGTCTTTACAACACCCTGCTTCTGCATGTCGTTTGCAATCAGTCCGGGGATGATATATCCGATTATCCTGAAATCCTGGCTGATTCCTGAGACGTATATGAAATTGTCCTCGATTATCGCAGAAAGGATTATGCTGAGCACGACAGTAAGCATGAATCTCCTCCTGCCATAGATTATGAGCCAGTTCTGCAGCAATTTCACCGCATAACAGACCACGATGGCGAGCAGCAAGGTGGACAGCACCCTGAATGGCTGCTCTAGAAAGAATGCAAGGTATCCTGCACTGACGATTCCACCAGGAAGAAGACCAAGGAACTCAATTGAAACGAAACCTAAAATTATACTTAAAGCAACAGCTGAATGAAGCATGACAACACCTACATACAAAGATTTATAAGGCGCTCTCCCGCACCTTTTATATTCCCGAGACCGACAAATACTCCCGCATTATCCGTCATCTTATCCTTCAGTTCCTCAGGATCGGAGACAAGAGTCTCAATGGAGCACTTCTTTCCAATATATCTTGCAACCTTGCTCCTGTAATCTCCGATTATGTAAACCCTGCCGATCTTATCACGATTTTTCGTGATGAGATTCCTCAGATAGTATATCCTGAACTCCCTGTCCTTCCTGTTGTTGAATATCAGGGAAAGCTTTTCATTTCTCTCTTTGTAGACATCAACAACCTTTTTCTCCATATTCTCTTCATCGTTTATCGAGAATGTGGGATAGAGTACGGAACCACAGGGGAAATCGAACCTGTCGTAAAGCCCTATGTCCGGAGTGATATGCTTCGCAGCTTCAAGCACCTCTTCTTCTGTTAATGAGAAATCCTTCAGAAGTGAAACTGCAAGAGAGACATCCTCATCAGCCACACTGACGGACGACTCGAAATCATAGTGCCTGACTTCAACCTTGTTGAAGGACCTCACACTCAAAGAATCATAGAAATCCTCAGTGACATAGAGTTTTGTATCCTTGTCGACCGACTGGGAAAGCGTCCATGCAACATCCTCCCTCTTTTCGCCCATGGCATCCATATGGTCGGACAATGTGTTGATTATGATGGTATGTGTAGGACGGATGAATTTTGATGCCATCATCCTCTGACTCTCCTCATGAAGGGCCATGCATTCGACTACTATGCACCGACATCCTGCTTTGGCTGCTTTATGGACGAAGGAGATGTTCTCTGTAAGTCTCACCCCTCTTCTCCTTTTCAGCATCACCACAGAACCATCATCTTTTATTATCTGGGCATCGGAACCTGTTGTTTTGGCATACGTCCTGATGCCTTTATCGCGCAACGCAGCTGCAATCAACCGTGTTGTAGTAGTCTTGCCCCTTGTTCCGTTGACAAGAATCCTGAATGGAATCTTCTTCAACGCAATGCAATGGAGAATGCTCTCCATAAGGGACAAAACAAGAAGAACAATCATTAAAATAATAATCAGATCCACTTCTCTTCTCTCTCCCCGGCAACAGATGAATCCAATCGTTTCCCAGGATCCTCTCCTGATAGTCCGCAATCAGAACTACTCCGTCTCCGTCCTGCCTCCATCCTATGAATTAAGCAATATCTATTCTACCCTTTCGAGCTGAATTCCTGGATACCTGCCAGACCTCCTTTGGATGTCTCCTTGTAGAGAGAAGGAAGCGCATGCCCCGTTTCCACCATCACTGAAACGACATCATCAAAGGATATCTTATGCTTTCCATCTCCCATCAAGGCATATGTTGCATGGTCTATGGCCCTCATTGCAGCAAGGGCGTTACGCTCTATACATGGAATCTGGACCAGTCCCATCAACGGGTCGCATGTAAGTCCGAGATGATGCTCCAGTCCCATCTCTGCAGCATATTCCACCTGTCTTATAGTACCACCTGTAATCTGTGCCGCCGCACCGCCTGCCATTGCACAGGCAACACCTATCTCCGCCTGGCAGCCAGCCTCCGCCCCTGATATCGAACCGTTCGTCTTGACGATGTTTCCGATCATGCCAGCAATAAGCAGGGCCCTGAGAATCCTGATTTCAGGTACTTCATATTCCTTCATAAGATGGAAAAGAACACTTGGAAGAACTCCGCAGCTGCCACATGTCGGAGCAGTGACGATCCTTCCACCTCCAGCATTCTCCTCAGAGACGGCCAGAGCATATGCAAATGCATTTGAAGCATTGCCCATCGAACCTGAGAAATCCTTGCTTTTTGCAAATGACTGACATGCCTTTCTCTGAAGATGAAGAGCCCCGGGAAGCACTCCCTCTGCTTCAAGCCCTCTTTTAATCGCATCCTTCATCACGGACCAGACCTGCTGCATATACTCGAGGATCTCTGTTCCCTCAAACTCTATCGCGACTTCCCAGAACTGCAACCCGTTCTCATCACAGTAGGATAAAAGCCTGTCCATGCTTCCAACAAGTTCATCGGGATATGTCTCATCGGCATCTCTCTTTTCATCCCCTTGCCTTACAACCTTACCTCCTCCTACCGAATAATAGGTCTCGGAAAGTTTTTCAGGAAGAATCTCGAAAACAGTCATTGCATTCGGATGGAATGGTTTCACGATTTCAGGATGCCAGATTATTCCGCTATCTATGTCATGTGAGGAAAATACATCCCGGATTGCCTTGTCCGTCAAGTGACCTTTACCTGTAGCAGCAAGCGACCCATAAAGGGCGACCTCGACTTTCCTCGCCTCAGGATGGGATGAGATGAATCTCTCCACAGCATATCGCGGTCCCATCGTATGAGAGGAGGAAGGTCCATACCCGATACGGAAAAGTTCACGTAGCGACTCCATAACAATCTCCTAAAAAAATGCCGCCCCCATAGTTTTTCTTTTTAAAGATAAGCTAAACCCGTTTCATTTGAATCAAAAGCCATCTTAGGAGGACAAACTCTGATATCTTGCACTTGTCAGACAAGGGGGCGGCCCAGAATCCATTACACTAATCAACCTTAGACTAAAAAGAAATAGAACTACTCTCCTCAGCCGAATTCTGTGTTTTTGCTTTTAACTTCTATCAAGGAGATGAAACATTCACTCGGTATCATGATCGTTCAAGTTTTCAAGAAGCTAAAAACAATAACCCAGAGATATTCCGGCCTCCCTCGAAGAGAGGCCGAAAACAAATACCGATTACGGTCTTGGATTGTCGAGGTTGGCATTGACGATGTCGGTCCACCACTGAGGATCAGTCTGAACCTTCATGTCTACGCATCCGAACATAAGCTCGCTTCTGAGCTCACTGTCGAGACTCTTATAAAGCTCATGCCACTCTGTAGCTGTTGAGTTAGCAAATGCAGTAAGCATTGCAACTGCTGCATCCTTGTTGCCTTCTTCAATCATCTTTCCAGCTACTTCCTGGATCATTGCTGTCTGCTCATAGATGTCTGCAAGACGAGGATCACGAGCTGCCTTGACGATCTCGATAGCAGTCTCATAATTGATTCTTGCTGTCTGCTGTACACCTGTTGCAACCCACCAGCCTGAATCCTGGTTGTAAGGCTCAGTTCTCAGTCCCTGTCCGAAATGATATGGGAATGATGTCTGAGAAGCCCATACAGGAGTGATGTAGTTGACGCTTGGAGCACCCCAGCCTACCCATACGAGACAACGTGCTTCCTCTGGGAGCCAAGCCTTGACGTTAGCAACCTGGAAGTATGTTGTGTTGTACATGTTCGTAGGTCTGTAGACATAGTTTGGATGGAGGATATCACCGAATGGACCTGCGTTGACAGTTCTGGAGATATCAAACTCTGTTCCCTGATAGTAGTCAGAGCAGAGGTCCTTGATTGTCTGGACAGATACCTTCTCATCTGGTACGACAAAGAGAGGATACTCATCAGCATCGCCATAAGGATCGAGGTCGAGGTCTGCACAGAGGTTGGAAAGAGCTCTCCACTCCCTGAGTGTGCATCCCATGTTGTCTTCCTTGTTAGGAGCATAGACGTTGTTTGGCTGGAACTCGCCTTCGCCGTCCCAAAGTCCTGTCTCAAGGGCGAAATCGATAAGGTTGTCGCAAGCGCGGAAGTTTGCTTCATCTTCAAAATCAACATAGTCGATCCTGCAGCGGTTTGCAGCTACGAATACAGCGTTGTCTGGAACACGGACTGCACACCAGATGTGTCCGCCATAAGCTTCGAGAACCCATGTGTCTGTTCCGTCTGTGATGTTGATACACTCAGCAGCACCATTCCATCCATACTCTTCAATCATGGCGCCCATGAACTCTACAGCCTCAAGTGCTGTTGAACATGTCTCAAGAGCAAGGTCCTGGATCATGTAGCAGTCGAGGATACCTTCGTATCTGCCCCATACTTCCTTGAGCTTCTGTCCCTGCTCGGAGGAACCATCATAACCACATGTGGACTCGCCCATTGCAAGGCCTTTGTCGTTCATGAAGGAATACATTCCGTGGATGTACTGGTTTGTATCCTTGTCATGTGTATATGAACCGAGGACCATTCCACCTGTTCCATAGTCCTTTACCTCAGGGAACTGTGAATAGTCTGCGCCCGCCCTACCGTTGAGAACGATGTCCTGTACGGTTCCAGCAGCCATTGAAGGGATGAGCCAGAGTCTGACGTCATCACCACGGCTGTCACAGGTGTGGCTGATGATTGTTGAACCATCAACTGTGGCGTCCTTACCTACTGCAAAAATCGTACATGCAGCAAGGCTCTGAGTAGCAATCAATGCGAATACCATCAGTATTGCTAGAGCTTTTCCAACTTTTTTCATAAAATCTCCTTTTAATGCCCTGCGTCACACAGGGCATTTAGAATACAATTTAGATTGTGGCTTTTATTGCAGCGTCTCCTGCCGCTACTGCAGCATCCCACCATGCTGGAGTATCTGGAGTGGACATGTTCTTATTTCCATGCATATATGTGGAGATAAGCTCATCTGAGAGGTCCTTCCAGAGATCATGCCAGGTATTAGCCTGTGCAGTTGAATATGCTGTAAGAAGATCAACAGCAAGCTCACTTTCACCATTCTCAACCATTTCTGCAGCTGCCTGCTGGATTGCCTTTGTAGCTACATACTGGTCAGCCATTCTCTGGTCACGTGCTTCGTGAATCGTCTGGATGGCATCCTGGTAGTTGATTGTCGCTGTCTGCTGTACAAGTGCTGTCACCCACCAACCGGAATCCTCATTATATGGTTCCTCTCTCAGACCGATTCCGAAGTGCTCAGGAAGTGAGTTCTGGGAAGCCCATACAGGAGTGAGGTATGTTGAATCAGGAGCACCCCATCCGAAATATGCAAGACATCTTACTTCTTCTGGAAGAGAAGCATCGATTGTAGCAATCTGGATGTATGTGCAGCGGAAACAGTTGATAGTTCTTTCAGCATGTCTTGGATTGAGAGGATTGCCGTATGCTCCTGCTTCTACTGTCTTTGTCACATCATAAGGTGTTCCCTGATAGTAGTTGCTGGAGAGCTTATGGATCGTATCTACGCTGACCTTTTCCTGTGGTACGACGAAGAGCGGCCAGTTCTCATCCGGATTCTTCTCTTCAGGGTCGAGGTCGAGAGTCGGATCAAGGAGAGTCATCGCCATCCATTCCCTTCTTGTGCTGTATGTCCTCTCAGGGTTTGGAGCATATGTCTTACAAGGAATGAATTCGCCTTCTCCATCCCAAAGACCATTTTCGATTGCGAAATCTACAATGTTCTCTGCATAGATGTAGTTCTCATTGTCGTTAAAATCAATGTGATTGATACGAGCTCTGTTTGCAGCTACGAATACAGCGTTGTCTGGTACACGGACTGCACACCAGATGTTTCCGCCGTAAGCTTCAAATATCCAGGACTCTGTTCCATCTGTGATGTTGATACATTCAGGAGTTCCGTTCCATCCGTAAGTATTGAGGATCTCCCCCATGAACTCTACAGCTTCCCTTGCTGTCGAGCACTTCTCAAGAGCCAAGTCCTGAAGAAGGTAGCAGTCGATGATTCCTTCAACCCTGTCATAAACTTCGCTCAGCTTCTTTCCCTGCTCGCTGTTGCGGTCGAATGAACATGTGGACTCTCCCATTGCAAGACCCTTGTCATTGATGAAGGAATACATTGCATGGAGATACTGGTTTGTCGGCTCGTCATACGTGTATGTGCCGAGAACGAGGGAACCTGGTCCGTAGTTCTTGACTTCAGGGAACTGGGAATAGTCGGCACCGGCCCTACCGTTGAGGACGAGATCCCTTGCTGTTCCAGCAGCCATCTCAGGGATAATCCAGACTCTGAGGTCGTCTGTAGTACTATCGCAAGTATGGCTGATCATTGTTGTTCCATCCGTGCTTGCATCTTTTCCCACTGCAAAAATCGTACATGCAGCAAGAGACTGAGCAGCGATAAGAACCATTACCAAGCAAAGTGCTAAGATTTTACCTGCTTTTTTCATTTTTTCTCCTTTTGTACTGTTAAACCAAACGAAATTGATGTCCTCCCCCGTATGGGAGAAGAACATCAAATATGACTTTTATTCAGACCACTTGAGCATATTCTCGCCCACTGGCTCCTTATAGATTATGTAGACGTTGTCAGCATTTGCCGGGTCGTCCGGATTCTTGAGGAAGTATCCGACACTGTCGATTCCCTGATTCTCAAGATCCTGCATCTCAAGGAACGTCGGCCATGTGGCTTCTACTGCGATATCAGGATAGAACATGCTTGCCCATGTGAGGGTTTCAAGTGCACCGGTAAGGTGTCTGCCTGTCCTGTACCACATCGGAGTACCGAACTCCATATCATACGGGAAGTATGTAAGTCCTGCATCCGTAACCTTCTGGAGGAATTCATCCTTTCCTTCTGTCATGAGGGCTTCAGTCCTCGGTCCTGTGATCTTATCGATGAAGATCTCAGGAGTCTCCATAAGGATTGTCATCGCATCGGACCAGTCAGCCCATTCACGATGGGATAATCCATGGAGGGAAGAAGGAGATGCCTCACTCTTCATGAGGAACTGTCCTGAAAGGTTCATGCCTGCCATCATTGCGACATCGAGGGAGTTCCTCTCCGGCTCAACGAATACCATCTCACCAGTCTCTTCGAAATGCTCCCTGTCAAGGACTGTTGCAGGTGCAACATATGTCGATGTTACAGGATAGAGGATTTCCGCCTCATGCATGTCGATTGCAAGGTCTACACCTTCCTGACGGATGATTTCAATAACGGCATATGCAGCTCTTTCCGTAGGTGTTCCATCCTCTCTTCCTGGATATGTCCTGTTAAGGTTCCTGATATCCTGGTAAGCCTGGCTCTGCCCTGACGGATAGTTCACATATACGAATGGATCAGGCCACTGATCGAGTGGATGGGTGTATCTGTCTCCAATCCTGAACTTGGATGTTCCCCATTCGGACTCAACATGGAAATACATCGGATATGCATCTCCAAGCATTCCTTCGGTGGAACCACTGTAGTTGGATCTAGGACAGATGATCACCTTACCTTTCGTAACCTCGATGTTCTCCATCATCAGGTATGCAGCCATTGTGGACGCCGGCTCATAAGGGTGAGGTCCACCATTGATGAATACTGTTCCTCCCTCAACTCCAGAATCAAAGAAGAATACCGGAGTATCGAGCCATGTACCTTTGAGAGACGGTACATAATCACTGAACCACTTTACATCTGTAAGTGCATCGGATACGACGACTTCTTCCTTGAAGTGTCTGAGCTGCCAGAACTGTGCCGCAGCGATAGCTCCGATGACAAGTACGACTACTAAAATTATGATTTTCGATATCAGCCTCTTAGAGGGGCTGCCTTTTACAGTTTTCGCCATCTTCCCCTCCATCACTTGATATGCAGAACCCTAAGAAGGAACGGAATGATGCAGTATGCATACATGATGTCATATACCCAATTGTCATTCTTCTTCCTCTTAAAGAAACTCTTAACAAGACTGAGCGCTATGAGGCCGGCCATTACATAATAAATTATCTGAACCAGATTCTGTAAAAATACCATAGCTCTCCTCCATTAATACAAGAAATCGAACGTCGCCGGCGTGACGATCATTACTACTGCGATTACACCGAGCACGAGCATTGGAAGAAGCGCAGACTTAAGGAATCCTGCATAGGAGCCCTTGAACTTCGTCTCTTCGCATGCAAGCCTTCCTGTGATCCTTGATGGTGGAAGACCATCGCCCATCGGGAAGATGAGGGAAAGGGCTGCACAGATAACCGTGACATCCATGCCGAACGTATTGAACATGAAGATGAGCGGTCCGCCGAGAACGACAGAGACTCCGTAGTTGAAACAACCCTGCATGATCGGTCCGACGATGACGATGAGACAGTAGATGAGGATGAGAGGAAGACCGAGGAATGTACTTCCAAGAAGTCCCCTGACACCTGTTGCAGCCATTGCACTCTGGAGAACGCCGATTGAAAGAACGTTTGCAACGAGTGGGAATACCTGCTCCATCGTATTATCAAGAATCTCACCATAATCCTTAACCGTCGTCTTCTTAGGATTACAAAGCAGAGCAACGATCGCGGAAATCACGAACATCAGAGGAAGTCCGAGGACAGGAAGGTTCCATGGTGCATAAACAGCAAGTACGAACAATGCTGCGATTACGACTACAGGAAGAAGGATCCTCCACCATGTCATACCTTCTGTCTTCTCAGGCAGCTGTGCAAGAATTGCTTCCTTGCTCTCTGGTTTTGCTCCCCAACCTACATATACGATGCAGACCGCACCTGCAATGATGATAGGAATGAGCAGAAGCCATGTGAATCCTACGTAGGGCATGTTCGCCTGAGCACACATAAGCATCGTCCAAAGGTTGATTGGAGGTGCTGCTGCAGAAAGGATTGCAAAGAAGAAAATGAAGACGGTCCTCTTCTTCTGGTTTACTCCGAGGTGTGTAAGAACTATGTCTACAAGACCACCAAGGACGAAGATGGAGATGGAACCTGCACCTGTGATTGCACCTGGAAGGAGCATGAGGATGCCGAGAATGGACATGAGAACCCATTTGTTTCCAACTTTACTTACGATTCCTCTGGTAACCGTGCTAAGAGCACCGCTATAGGCATAGATGTTTACGAAAATTGATGCGGCGATGAAGAGCATTGCCAAATCCAGGTTGACAAACAATCCCTCCACCAGATACCTGACAGGGCTTCCCAGCTCAGGTACCGCGATTACACCTGCAATCGCGAGTACCACAGCCGCTACAACCATAGAAATATCAGGTGACTTAAGCTTAATACTGCTCAGAATGAATGCGATGAGCATTACAATCAGCAATATCAAGGTTAACATTGTAGTCGACATTAAAAAAATCTCCTTTATAGCATTCGATTAATTTTAATATTCTTCCTTATTACTTAACGAAGATCTGCTGACAGAGCTGAGAGAATTCGAGTGCGGAATCTACGATAGTGAGAGGAATTCCATACTCTTCGCTGATGGCATCGAAACGACCATCGGAGTTGGAAGCTCTGAGAACAATCATCCATTCACTTACAGGGCATACGAGATCGATGATTCTCTCGTTTCCGTTTGTAGGAATTGTCGACCTCTTATCCTGCTCGATATGTACTGCGATGATTGGGATGTTCATTTCCTGGCAGAGTGCGATGACTTCCTCAAGGTTGTCGATCTCATCCTCGATTGTGATTCCAGAAGCACCAAGGCCCTTATCGGTTGTTCCGATAACAGCAACGACTACTTCATACTTACCACTCTTAATCTCATCAAGCCTCGGAAGTGGTTCGTCTTCAAGATAGAAGTCGTCACCAAGTACGAATGCCTTTGAAAGATTGATTAAGAGCCTGAGCTGCTTTGATCCAGGTCCCTGTCCAGCTGCAGTAAGCAGGAATGGGCAGTCATACTGCTGAATCGGTGCTCCTGTCACTTCTGCAAATAAATATGCAGGAACAAGGGCTAGCATCATCACAACTAAAACAACAGATAATGCAAATTTACGCATGTTCTCCTCCTAAAATTTTTAGCATTTTACACACGATATGCGTATCTAAATGCATGATAGCATATTTTTTTATATTGGCAATACAAAAAAATTAAAACATTAAAAATTGCGATTTACGTAAAATTTAATATCAAAATTTGTGAAAAACGTAAAATAGCAACATTATGCAACATGTAAAAGCATATGTAAAAACCAATTAACACGATAAAATATTATCTTTTAAAATTTATACATTTTAATTGTATAAATATTCTTTAATATTATATATGAATCGTGGATTTCCTGATACGATAAAAAATTATCGCTAAAAAACATCGAATCGTCAAACGCATTTAAATGCAGACCCTTCCCTAAAATGATGTTGTGGGTTGATTTGAAAGCAAAAGGGTATATAATCCAATTTGAAATAAAACGTGTTGTTATCTGGTTGCGAGGTTTGGTATGGACATAAAAAAACTCTCTGATGATATCCTTTCGGAGACTGAGAAAATCATTGTCGGAAAAACAGACTGCATAAGAAAAGTCATCATGGCTGTACTCTCGGGGGGACATGTCTTGCTCAACGACCTGCCTGGAGTCGGAAAGACGACCCTTGTAAAGACCCTTTCAAAGGCGACAGGATGCGATTACAGGAGAATACAGTTCGTCTCGGATATGCTTCCAAGCGACATAATCGGAATGAACATTTTCAACCAGAAAAGCGGCGATTTCGAACTTAGGAAGGGCCCTGTTATGACAAACATACTGCTTGCAGATGAGATAAACCGGGCAATTCCAAGAACACAGTCCGCCCTTCTGGAGGCCATGGAGGAGCATCAGATAACAATCGATGGTAATACGTTTCCCCTCCCCTCGCCTTTCATAGTCCTTGCAACGGAAAACCCTGTCGAGGCGGAGAGCACTTTCCATCTTCCTGTAGCGCAGATGGACAGGTTCTTAATCTCCCTTTCCATCGGATATCCAGGTCAGGAGGAGGAGATCCGGATGTTGAAGATCGTTGGGGATGAAATACCGTTCGAAAGTGTCAGAGCAGTCTCGGATTCCAATATGATCATCCAGGCTCAAAGGGAATGCAGGAAGGTGCATGTATCTGATGCCATCAATTCATATATTGTGAAAATAACAAACGGGACTAGGAATGATCCGCGGCTGAGAATGGGGGCAAGCCCCAGAGCCAGCAGGGCCCTTTATCAGGCATCGAAGGCATGGGCTGCAATGAACGGAAGGTCTTTCGTAACTCCAGACGATGTAAAAGATATCGTCTATGATGTGCTTGTCCACAGGATGACGCTTGAAGAGAGCGCTGAATTCTCCGGTCTGACAGTAAGACAGGTGCTCTCTCAGATACTGGACAACATCGAAGCCTCGATAAGCGCCAAGGATGAGGTAAATGCTTAGCAGGAGACACGTTGCACATAGTTCAAGCATATTCACATCGACTCCTGTAATATTAGCCACAGGGGTCATGGCCCTTCTGTCTGCGCTATACAGCTCTGTTCTAATTTTCTCCGCACTTTCCAGCCTGTTCCTGATCGGACTTGTCTCACGCATATGGACATATGCCTCCTCAAAGAACATCTCATTGAAAATGGAGACGAAATCCCTATATCTCTTTGCTGGAAACGACTGCACAATCAATGTTGAGATAGAAAACGGGAAGTTCATTCCCACCTCCTATCTTAATCTCTTCATGCCGCTTTCAAAAAGCCTATGCATCACTCCGGAGAGGACAAGGAAGCCCGATCAATGGGAAATCATACCTCTTGCAGCAAAGAACTACTCCACTTCAGAAGTCGGAGAGGCAAAGCTCGGAAGGCTGAAGTGGTATGAGAAGAAAACAATCTCCCTTGATTTCCATGCGAACAGGAGAGGAGTATCCAGACTTGAGGACTGGAGCATAAGGACAGGAGACGGACTGGGACTGTCAGAGGCTGAAATAAGAATCGACAACGGAGGGGCGGTGACCGTCTATCCGAAGATAATAAAAGTAAACACATCTCTCTTCTTCAGGAATCTCTGGAATTCAGAGACGGGAAGCTATGGTGTTATGGAGGATCTCAGCGTCATAAAGTCGACAAGGGAATATCAGACCGGGGACTCCCTGAAACACATAAACTGGAGGTTGCTTGCACGGGCCCTACCCCTCTCTATAAACACTTACGAAGACATACTGCCCAAGACAGTCCATCTGATATTCGATGGGGAAAGCTTCTCAGGTCCCAGAGCACATAAAAGGGAGATGGAGGAATGCATCAGCATCATAGCCTCCATCCTTCTTTCCTTGAAAAGACATCAGGTCAACTGCTATTTCTCCATATGCAAGGGAGAGGAATCCAGAGGACGGACGATACATCCAAAGGATGGAATAAGGGAGGCTCTATACACTCTTTCGGTATATGAGCCTCTTGCGGAGAAACTTAACGATGCAGGTACTGAGGTTGTGAAGCAGAAATCTCAATTCGATATTGCAGCACTGCTTGCGACAAAGTCGAAGGTCGGGCGTTTCTATTACTTTTCATATGATGCGGCATCAATAGAAGAAAACATAGCAAGGAGCATCAACAGCGAGGAGCTTTGCATATTCTCCTATCTCGACACACGGGAAAGGAGGGTGCACGGGACGCTGAATATTGAAAGCCTCATACAAGGAGGCAGGCATGAATGAGAACAAGCTCTTCAATGCATTGATGCAGCAGCTGACGATAGCAGG
>DVIF01000062.1 GCA_018711525.1 Candidatus Ornithospirochaeta stercorigallinarum | reverse complement strand
AGCTTTCCATCAAAATCGGACATGCCTTTGAAAATACCTAGTGCCTTCTCATCTGCACTCTGAGGGAATGACATGAGAAGATAGGTATCTGTAGGACCAGGATTGGTCTTGACATATTCATTCGACTTCAGCTCGGCTTTGATATCCTTGTTGAGCTTCTGCCAGTCATCCTCGCTGAGCACCTGTGGAACGACCTCTGCCTTCATCTCCTTTAGACTGATTCCCTTGGGGTTCTCATTTGAATAAAGGAGTGTCCTTACAAGCCATGGGACTCCACCCGGCTGCATTATCTTAGCCCTGATCTTAGGTGCGGGAACACCCTTCTTTATCGCCTTGATATTCTGGTTTGTAAGAGGGGTGAGGGCATTGAAAGCACTCTCAAGCATGATTTTCTGAGGCTCCTCGTTGCCGGAATACCTGACGACGACCGTATTGTTGTTGATATCCTCGATCTTACCAACCCTTCTTGTCGATTTCTGATATACGAAACTACCCTTGGAGTAGGCAATCTCCTTCTCAAATCCATCGATTGAGGCTGCAATGTCGCTGCTGCGTCTGAAGTCATATTTCTTGAGGCATTCGCTCAGGCGTGTGGAAGAGCTGTAGCGCTCCTTCAAAACTCTTACAAGCTCCTCCCTCATTCCTTCCTCAGAGCTGTTTATGATAAGAATCTCCCTAAGGACCTCGACCATCTCCTCGCTGTTCTTCTTGATCTCACTCGCCTTGGTTCCATCACTGCTGAGGTTCTCCTTGACAGCCTTCAAATACGCAAGAAGCTTCTTAAGCAGGGAAAGGGCGAGGGCGCTGTCCCTGTCCTTGATACCCGAGGCATATTTGAAGTAGAAGGCATAATCACTCCTTCCGATCTTGAGAAGGCTTGAGAATGTCTTATCTATTTTAATGCCGTCCTCTGGCACACGGAGACGTAAAAGCCCCCTCTGGTAGAAGGCATTCGCCTCTTTCTTATCTCCAAGTTCATTATAGTGCTCTGCAAGGCGCAGGATTATGTCCTTGTCGTTATTGTCGCTCTTGACGTATTTCTCATAATAGCGCCACATCAGCTCATCATCGCCATCCTCATGTGCCACATCACCGAGGACCCTGTATGCAATTGCATTGGCACCTTTGGATACAATAAGGGCTCCAAGATGCTTTGCAACCTCCCAGTTCCTCGCATCATAGAAATTGAGCAATGTGTTGTTCAGGTCCATATTGAACTCATGAGGCCTGGCCTCAAGCTTGATTCTTCCTGCGATATAGTGAAGAGCAATGGAGTAGGTCTGTTCCTGTGAATAAAGCTCGACAGCTTCACTTCTCAGCTCATCCAGGGTCTCTGGGGTGCTTTTCTTTGTGAAGATCTCCTTATCAAGTGCAAGAAAATCCTCTTTCCTATATTGCTGCAATGGGTTTCTGCCCATGTTCTTCTCATTCTGCATCACAACTTTCAAATCCATTTCAAGACTCCTGAAAAAAGAGATTACGAGAGAAAAAGAAAACCGGGCAGGACATGAGTCTGCTCGGACAAATCAAAATATCTCTTTAAAGAAATATAGCACAAAAGAGAGGAAAAGCAAAGCTTTATTTTTCCTTCTGGTATCCATCAGCAGGAAATCAAAAAGTAGATGTAATCACTGTGAACTATTCATCTTTTGTGCTATAAATAAGGCTATGAGAGAAAGAAGCGTACTTCTGAACCCGTCCATTTTGGCCTCTGATTTCACAGAGATTAAAAACACCCTTGATTTGATAGCTTCCCTGGACCTTGATTATGTCCATCTGGATGTGATGGACGGCAGTTTCGTCCCCAACATCACATTCGGTCCTAAATTCATACGGGATATGAGGAAATTAAGCGACCTGGTATTTGATGCGCATCTGATGATCGACAACCCGGAAAAGTATATCAAGGCTTTTGCCGATGCAGGGTGTGACATCATCACAATCCACAAGGAAGCGACAAGGCATTTGAACAGGGCATTGACTATGATCCGGGATGAGGGGAAGGAGGTCGGACTTGCGATAAATCCGAGCACATCGGTGCTGGAGATCGAGAATGAGCTCATGAATGTCGATTACGTAATGGTCATGAGTGTCAATCCAGGTTTCGGAGGGCAGGCATTCATTCCTCAGAGTCTGAAGAAGATAAAACTTCTTGATGATATGAGAAGGGCTGAAGGTTATGAGTTCAGGATCATGGTCGACGGTGGGGTTGGACTGAAAAACCATATAGCATTGAAAGAGGCCGGGGCTGACATACTGATTACGGGGGAGGCTTTCTTCCGCTCATCGGATAAAGCCTCTTTCATAGAGGAGATGGAGAGTTGAAAGCTGTCATCCAGAGAGTAAGGGATGCCTCGGTCTCTGTTGAAGGAAAGTTGAAAGGGGAGATAAAGCATGGTCTTCTCGTCTATTATTCGGTAGAGGAGAAGGATACCTTCGATATGATAGAACCTTTTCTCGACAAGCTCGTACATCTGAGGATATTCGAAGATGAGGAAGGGAAAATGAACCTAAGCCTCGATAAGGTGTCTAAAGAAATCCTCTTTGTCTCACAGTTCACGCTGGCTGCGAATCTTGCGAGAGGCAACCGCCCGGACTTCGCAAATGCAAAGAAACCTGAAGAAGCTGAGAGATTCTACTCAGAAGGGGTGAGAATTCTCAAATCCTGGGGCTATAATGTATCATGTGGGGTGTTTGGAGCACATATGCAGGTAAGATACATGAACGATGGACCGGTCACTTTCATACTTGATTCGGAGAATCTACCGAGATTCAGGAAAAAGAACTGAACAGATTGAAGACTTTCTGCATTAATATAACATAAGGAATTTAATAATGGCTAAGACAACAAATGAAAACACGGAAAACAACAGCAAGGCAAAGCTTGATGCTCTTGAAGCCGCAAGAGCCCAGATAGACAAGCAGTTCGGAAAAGGGTCTCTGATGAAGCTCGGCGATAGCAGGGAGAAACTCGACATCGAAGTAATCCCGTCAGGAAGCCTTCTTCTGGATGAAGCTTTGGGAGTAGGGGGATACCCGAAGGGAAGGATCATAGAGATCTACGGACCTGAGAGCTCAGGTAAGACGACACTTGCCCTGCATGCCATCGCCGAGGCTCAGAAGATGGGAGGGATAGCGGCCTTCATTGATGCAGAACACGCGCTCGACCCGACATATGCTAAAAACCTCGGAGTAAATATCGATGAGCTCTGGATCAGCCAGCCCGATAACGGAGAACAGGCGCTTGAAATCACAGAAAGCCTCGTAAGAAGCGGGGCGGTGGACATCATCGTAGTCGATTCAGTCGCGGCACTCACACCTCAGGCGGAAATCGAAGGGGATATGGGGGACAGCCATATGGGGCTTCAGGCCAGGCTGATGAGCCAGGCATTGAGAAAGCTGACAGGAATACTCTCAAAATCGAATACGACCATCATCTTCATCAACCAGATAAGAATGAAGATCGGTGTCATGTTCGGAAATCCAGAGACGACAACAGGAGGAAATGCGCTGAAGTTCTATGCATCTGTGAGAATGGATGTAAGGAAGGCCGACACAATCGGCAAGAACAGCGATGACATAAGCGGAAACAGGGTCCGTGTGAAGATAGTGAAGAACAAGGTTGCACCTCCATTCAAGAAATGCGAGCTCGACCTCATGTTCGGTACCGGCATAAGCTATGTCGGCTCCGTACTCGATGCAGCACTCAAATACGATCTGATCGAGAAGTCTGGTGCATGGTACAGCATGAATGGAGAGAAGATCGGGCAGGGAAGGGACAAGACGGTGGAATTTCTTGAAAACAATCCTGACATCGTCAAAGATCTGGATCAGAAGCTCAGGGCCATCATGTTTCCTAAGGATGAAGAGAATAGCAATTGAGCATTGTTTTCTGATATAATCTGTTTTTATGCAGGATAAAGAGGAAAGGGAGAAGAAAGAGAAATGCGAGTTCACGACTGAGAAGTTCTCAGGACCAATAGAGCTCCTTCTCTTTCTCATCCAGGAAAACAAGGTAGACATCTACGATATCCCTATTGCTGAAATCACAGAACAGTTCCTTGCGTATATCAACGCACATAGTGCTGAAATAGAGGAGATATCGGATTTCTATCATTTCGCTGCAGACCTTCTTTACATCAAGAGCAAGATGCTGCTCCCATACGAGGTGGAGTTCGACGAGGAGTATGAAGACCCTCGTCAGGAGCTTGTTGAAAGGCTTCTTGAGTATCAGAAATACAAGAAGTATACGGATCTGCTTACAGGAAAAGCCGCTCCGGACAGGTTCTACATCCCTAGGAAGGACAATCCATTCATGCTTCCATATGAGGATACAGATCTTTTCAAGGATGTGACGCTTGAGAATCTCCTGATGACATATCGGACCCTTCTTGAGAAAGTCGTCCCTGCAAAGGTTTTCAACATATACGAGGAAGTCTCAGTCAATGAGAAGATCGCATACATGAATGAGCTTCTCGAAGACCATGACATGATCCTCATCACGGATATCATAGTACATCTTGACAGGGCAGATCACATAATATGCTCCTTCATGGCAATCCTGGAGGCGACAAAATGGAAGATGATACTTCTAAGGCAGGATGAGCCGTACGGGCAGATATACATAACCAAACGTCCTCAGGACTGGGATCCTGAGAAGGTGGATGAATACGACAGGGAGCATGACAGACTTCTGGAAGAGGGAGTCGTAGAAGAGGAGATCCTCCCCGATGATTCAGGATTCATCGACGACAGCGAAGATGAGGATGATGATGAAAGAGATGAGGATGATGTCTTCATTGGAGATGAAGAAGAGATAGACTTGGAGGATGAAGATGAGTAGGACAGTAACGATGAGCGATAACGCAAGAATAGTCGAGGTCATCCTCTATGTTGAGAATGAGGCAGTAAGCATAATCCGGATTTCAGAATTAAGCGGCCTTTCAAGTGTCGAGGTCAAGGCTGCCTTGAAAGAACTCAAGGAACTTTCAACAGAACTGAACAGAGGTCTGATGCTTGTCGAGGAAGACGAGCAGTACCTCTTCGTCCCTTGCCCCGACCTTTATGACAGACTCAGGAAGAGCTATGGAAGAAAAGTCGACAGGAGGCTCAGCAGAGCAGCCCTTGAGACACTTTCGATCGTAGCTTATGCACAGCCTATAACAAGGAAGAAGATAGACAAGATCAGGGGAGTGAGTTCCGATACGATTGTACGCATCCTCAGGGAAAGGGAGTACATCAAAGTATCTGGAAGGGACGACTCCCCAGGACATCCATGCCTATATTCGACCACAAAAAAATTCCTATATGAATTCAACTTAAAACATATCACAGATCTTCCTAAGCTTAGTGAGATCGACAGGATAAGATTTGAAGAGGAACCTCAGGAGAAGGAAGAAGAGGAGAAAGAAGATGAATGATTACCCGATGCGCCTTCAGGCATATCTTTCCAAATGTGGTGTCGCAAGCCGACGTGCCAGTGAAGAACTGATCAGAGCCGGAAGGGTAATGGTCAACAACAGAAAAATCACGGAAATGGGATTCAAAGTAAATGAAGATGACATTGTCCAGGTCGACGGAGAGACCGTCGAGATCAGTGAGAAGCTCTATTACATCGCCCTGAACAAGCCGAGGGGATACGTGTGCTCGAACTACGACCCCAAGGAGGAGAGGTTTGCGAGAGATCTCATCTCGATGCGTGACAGGGATCTGCTTTTCAATGTCGGAAGGCTGGACAAGGACTCCTCCGGACTTCTTCTCTTCACAAACGATGGAAAATTCGCAAACTCAATGATGCATCCACGCTATCAGGTGGAGAAGGAATATGTCGTAAGAGTCGACAGGAACATAGAGATTGAAGATCTCAACAAGGCCCTGGATGGAATCTATATCGACATGCCTACACCATACAGGATCAAGCGCTATGACTTCATCCCAAGGACCAAGCAGATGATAAGAATCACCCTCACAGAGGGGAAGAACAGAGAGATCAGGAAGATCTTCTCGTTCCTTGGCTATGATGTGAAGAGCCTCACACGCATCAGGATAGGCTGCGTCGAGCTTGGAGATATGGAGACGGGTGAGTGGAGGAACCTCAGAAGTGAGGAGATAGACGGACTGCTGAAAGGGAAGAACAGCCTCACAAGGCAGAGAAAGGTCCTTAAGACAAGGAGGAAAGATGGTAATAGCAATTGACGGTCCCGCAGGAAGCGGAAAGAGTACGATAGCAAGGCTTCTTGCCTCTGAGCTTGGATTTTATTTTCTCAATACCGGTTCATTCTACCGGGCTTACACCCTTGCACAGATTGAGAGAGGACTCGACCCCCTCGATGCAGACAGTGTCCTGGAAACAGCGAAAAGCATCACATTATCCGTCAGCAACGGAGACATCCATATAGACGGTGTGGATGTCGAGAACAAGCTTCATACACCTGAAGTGGATAAGTTCTGTTCCCCGGTATCTGTCGACCCGCGCCTCAGGGAGTATGTGAATGAGCAGGTCAGGGCGCTTGCCAAGGGGATGGACATCGTCACAGAGGGACGTGATACGACAACTGTAATATTCCCTGATGCGGACTACAAGTTCTATTTCGATGCATCGGCCGAGGTGAGGGCAGAGAGAAGGACGGCAGAACATCCGGACGGCCCTGACTACGATACTGTTCTTGAAGAAATAATGAAAAGGGATGAGCGTGATAAAAACAAAGCTGTCGGAGCCCTTAAAATCGCAGACGAAGCCATATATATTGATACAACTTACTTGACCATAAAACAAGTTTGTGAGAAAGTGTTAGAGGCTATGAATTCATAGCCAATTATTTGTAGTAGGAGCAATCAATGGAAAATGAAACTCAGATGACGCAGTACCTCAAGTCATTTGCTGGAATTGAAGACGGTCAGATCGTAACCGGAACTGTTGTACAGTTAAATAACGAGTATGTACTTGTTGATGTTGGCTATAAGAGCGAAGGAAGGATTCCTGTAAGTGAATTCATTGAACTTCCTCAGATTGGGGACAAGGTCAACGTAACTATCATCAAGAAAGAAGGAGCAGGTGGACAGGTCATCGTCTCTAAGAAGAAGGCAGAGGCCAAGGAGAAGGCTGAGACACTCAAGAAGGCAGCCGAGGAGAAAACACCGGTTCTTGGAAAGTTCACAAAGGTCATCAAGGGAGGCTATGAGGTCGATCTTGGTGCAGATTATAAAGGTTTCTGCCCGTTAAGCAAGGCAGATGTCTTCCGCGTAGAGGATCCAGAATCCCTTATCGGCAAGACAGACTACTTCATCATCGACAAATTCCACGGAAGCTCAAAGATGAAGAGCGTCGTTTCCAGAAAGGAATATCTTGAGAAGAAGATCCAGGAGAACAAGGATAAGTTCTTCCAGACAGTCCAGATCGGAGATGTAGTCGAAGGTGAGGTGAAGAGCTTCACAAGCTTCGGAGCATTCATCGACCTTGGCGGTTTTGATGGACTTCTCCATATCAACGATATGAGCTGGGGTCATGTAACCAGACCAAAGGATTATGTCAAGAAAGGACAGGTAATCCAGCTCAGACTTATCAACATCGATCCAGAGACACAGAAGATCAATCTCTCACTCAAGCACATGGAGGCCGATCCATGGACTACATTCGAGCAGAGATATCAGGTCGGTGATGTCATCACAAAGCCGATTACCAAGATTACAGCTTTCGGAGTCTTCATTGAGATCGAACCCGGAATTGAAGGTCTTGCACATGTATCCGAACTTTCATGGACAAAGAAAGTCACAAATCCAAAAGAGCTTTACAACATCGGAGATGTAGTATCCGCTCAGATCCTTGGATACGACCTCGACAAGAAGAGAGTAAGTCTTGGTATCAAGCAGCTTCTTCCAAATCCATGGGATACGATTGCAGAGGAGTTCCCTGCAGGAAAGGTCTTCCAGGGCAAGGTTGCAAAGCTCACAAATGCAGGTGCATATATTGAGCTTGGAAACGGCATTGATGGATTCCTACACATCGAGGATGTTGCATGGAACAGGAAGTTCAACCACATGAACCAGTTCTGCAAAGTCGGTGATATGCTTGAAGTCAAGGTCAAGAGTGTTGATCCTGAGAACAGAAGGGTAAGACTTACAGTAAAGGATATCACAGGAAATCCTTGGGACAATTTCAGGAAGAGCTATCCTAGGAACACCAATGTGACAGGTACTATCTCATCTGTTACTGATTTCGGCGTTTTCGTAAAGCTTCCTGGTGACATCGAAGGACTTGTCAGCAAGTTCAATCTCGGAAGCCCTGATGAGGATTACACCGATAAGCTCCTAGAATCCTACAAAGATAGAATCGGAGAGCAGATTACTGTGACGGTTCTTGATGTAAATCCGCAGACTCAGAAGATCAACCTTTCGGAGAAGGAAAGCATCAGGAAGAAGCAGGCATCCGATTATGCACAGTATATGGAAGGTAAGGAAGAGGATATCGATACCTACAATCCGTTCGCTGAGATTCTTAAGGATAAGAACTAATAGATTTTATATCCAGATAATGGGGAAGGGGAGACTCTTCCCCTTATGTCAGAAAAAGGAATACTGATGAAAAAAGATAAAGAAATTTCAAGAACAGAGAAATTGGCTCAGAAAACAGATAATTTCCTCAGTTCAAATAGAAAACTGCTTATTATCATTCTTGTTGTTATTCTTCTCATCTTAGCAGGAGTCGGAATCGGTATCACAGTCCACTCAAGCAATGTCGATAAGAAATATGAGGAGTTGTATAATCTTGAGAACAGCTATAACAATCTTCTTGTTATTGATGAGTCGACAGACGAATATGCGACAGCACTTTCAGAGCTGGAAAGCGATGTAGATGCTTTCCTCAAGAGCAACAAGATTGATACCTTCCTCGGAGCCAGAGCTACAATGCTTCTTGCAGAAGTGAGGTTCCTCGAAGAGAACTGGGCTGAAGCATATGAATTATCACTTGCAATAGCAGAAGCTCATGACGATGATTATTTCGGACCTCTGTGCTATATAAACGCTGCTGCAGCTGCTGAAAACAACAATGATGCATCAGAAGCTCTCAGACTCTACACATTGGTATGGGATACTTATGGTGTAACATGTCCTCTTGCTCCTCAGGCACTCTTCAATCAGGCAAGGCTTGAGAATGCAAATGGAAACACTGAAGTTGCACGTTCTATCTTTGAGCAGCTTACAAGTGAATTCCCGTCATCAAGCTATTCAGCAATTGCCCAGTCCTGGTTGCTGACATTCTAGGAATAGAATAATTCCATTATAAGGAGGGAAAGAATGAAGAAGAGGGTAATACTATCATCTTTGATTCTTTCCCTTGTT
>DVIF01000061.1 GCA_018711525.1 Candidatus Ornithospirochaeta stercorigallinarum | reverse complement strand
CACTGTCTCCTCTTGCTCAGAGAACAAAAAACAAGAAATACCCGAAGACATCAGATAATCATATAGTATTTTTGCCTGTTCTCTTGATCCGCTTTTCTCTCCCGAATTGTGATAAGATATAAAAACATCAAATTCCTTTGCAATATTCATCTAACCTCCTTATCAATTCATTAGCCATTTTTATAATATTAACGCTCCACATGGATTATTTTAATTTCATCCTCCGTTAATCCTCTCTTTTTAGCCATGCAAATGCAGTGGTATGTTCCCCCTCTGTTGATTGGTTGTCCATCGGAAGATTCCAACTTGGTCTTAACGCCATCCCAAAGTGCTATCATTCTGTCACACTTATTAATCATATGTTTAGCAGGCTCCATCCATGTATACTGCTTGTCTGCATTAATATGACATACAGAAGTAAGAGACAAAAGTTCCAGCATCCGTACTTCATCTTTTTTTGTAAAATCAAAATTATTTGCTTCTGCATCTAAATACATGTGCTTAATATATGCTTCTATGTTCCTTCTGGCTATTTTATAGTCATTGATATCTTCTCCCTCTTCAAGTTGCAGGAGAAGAGGGATATTAGCCTTTGTTGTTAAACCGAGTTCACTTGCACATTCCATAACCAACTGATCAGCCCCAGGTGCAAAACTAGAACGCACAACAACCCTATATTCTCTGTCATATTCAATCAAGATTTCTTTTATCTTGTTCTTTATTGTTCCTATGTCTCCAATTATTTTCCTATGCCCCACAGCCATGACTTCAAGCACTGGTTTTATTCCATGTCTGTATCTGTAGATTTTGGTACCATCTGCATGGCGATAAAGCAGTGGAATCATATTTCGAATCATTATTCGATCTTTCTCTCTTGCATTCTCATCAAGAAGATCATACGGAAGTAAATCTCTATGTTGTTTTAGTTTATTTCTAAGTTCTTTATCTTCTTCTCCTGTCATGGGGTCAATATAATCCATGCCATATTTCCAACCAAGAGAAAGCCGCTCTTTAACCCATCTGACATGTTCTTCCCTTGCAAGATACTCAAGTTCATCGTTGTGGTCATCCTTTTCATTAAAAACATACACGATAGGATAATCCAGAGCCTTATCACTAAAAAAACAATTAATAAGTTCAAGTTTTTGAGGATAAGTTTTTGCCTGTTCAATGTTTGAAAGTTTGAGAGTTAAAGACAAATCAGAAAAAGCCTTATTCAAATAATCTATGTCAAATGCAAGACAATTCTCCATATAGCTTGCATGAATCGATTTTGCAAAATCACAAAGATTTACAAAATTATATTGAGAAGCATACTCGTTCGTATGGACACGTTTTTCTTCACAGATACAAGAGCACTCAAGCTTTATATCGCATTCTAACTGACCATATATTTCTTGAATAAATTCTCCGTTCTCAATCTTTTCCACCCTTCTGTTTTTTCTTTCCGCATTTCTCAAATCTGGAGTGTGTATGGAAAATGAAGAGAAAACAAACTCTGCTTTAATAATATCATTGGAAATATCAAACCTGACATTCCAAGCCTGTGGATCTGCCTTTGTCTTAATCCCAAAGGGTTGCCTATCCCAGTCCTGAAGGTTATCGGAAAATACAAGGAGATAAGCAATAGGAGCTTCTTCTAGCCGTAATTTATGAGCAAAACTATCCAGATTAAATCGGTTCTTACTATTATGAAGTAATATTGCACAAATGGCATCCATAAGAGACGGGGAAAGGGAATCAGGATTATTTTCAAGAACAAACTTCATTAGAAGTATAGCACTAAAGTAGGCATGATCCTGATACTTACGTACCATTTTCTCTTTTTCAAGAGCTACAAGCACCTTCGTTTCATCGTAGGACAACTGTCTTTTCAACCATAAAGAAAAAAGTTCATTTAGATTAGTTGGGGATGCTTTTAAATTAAGGCTTTTCCTAACTTTCTCTTTGTCTTCAAAATCCAGCTGTATAAAATTATCAAGAGAACTAAATGAAACAAAAGGTAATTCTGGCTTATCGCCCCACAATCTCATCGTATATGTACTAATTGAGTCATGAACTATTTCAAATGGATATCCAACATCATGAAAGAGTGCCGTAAATCCCCACAAGTATAGGAATAAGTAAAATGAATCCTTATTCAGGTTATAGTACTGAGAAAATGCATTTCGAACAGAATCAATGCCTGCATATATTGCAAGTCCTGTTGCAAATACATAAACAGAATGAGAATAATGATCTCTGTGTTTGATCAGCAATGAACCAGCATTATATTCGAAATCATATAGAATTTCGAGTAGCTTGCTTATGTTGTCATAACCAGTACCAAAGATTTTAAATATCTCACAGAAGCAAAAATATACAGAGAAAGCATCTTCCTTTTTTCCAGACAAACAGAATTTTCTCAACACCTGTTGGAGACAGCTGATTTCTTCTTCTGTCAGTTTTTCTCTGCTATCTGCAAAATGTTTAAAAAACACATCTATGTAAGTAGATAAACTATTCATAACACCTCCTTTACCTTCATTGTTCTGCTTAAAATCAATTTATTACTAAAACCTTTTTTCTAACATTTACATGTAAAAATTCCAGTTCCTGTATTCAAATCACAGTATCAAATAGTAAATTTAATAGCATTATTATAACGTCATTCTACTCCCTTGCATTCTTATTTGGTTCGCTATCATCCTATCTGATAAAAGTATCAGAATGATTCATTTTCTTATTCTCTATTTTTTCAAATCGTAATTGACAGAAAGAACAAAAGCAATAAATAACTTTCAAGTATTTCATGAAACTGAAAAAAGATGATTAATGGGATGTGGGTTTCTTGTTTATTCAGCCCTGAATCCGTACAAACTAAACGCAATTACAAATTGAGCTTTTTGTCTATAAGGAAATAAGGTTCTCATCTGACGGAAGAGATAAAGATTACCTTTTCAATTGCATCAGACGAATCATTGCAACAGAAAGATTTGTTTTTGATATATTCCACGTTATGATTTTTATTAAAAATGTGTCCAAAGTATCTCCCTCATGACAGCACCATCGCATTATAAATCTGTAGAGTAGAAAAACTCCAATATAATTAATACATAAAAAATCTTCTTACTGGCCACATTACTTATTGCCGTAGCGGTACTTCAGATTCGCAAACCTGTCGAATATCATAAGGCTGCTCTTCCCCTTCAGATACCCCATCATGCTCGACACGCTGAACTTCGGCGGTATCGACAGCAGCATGTGGATGTGGTCGGGGCACGCCTCTGCCTCTATTATCCCTATGCCCTTCCTGGCGCATAAATCACGCAGTATCCTGCCTATCTCCACTTTCAACCTGCCGTAGATCACCCTCTAGCAATGCACCATGCCAGTCACACCACAAAAAAAAGCAATAGCGTAATCTGCTATTGCTTTTTATGCCCAAGACAAGACTCGAACTTGCACAGCCTTGCGGCCATTAATACCTGAAACTAACGCGTCTACCATTCCGCCACTTGGGCCTAATTGATTTAAGCTCGTATAGCTTACAACAAATCAGGAGACCTTGTAAAGTTTTACAGACACAAAGAGTGCACATCTTCTTGTCATTAGGAAAAAGAAAGGGTACTTTATTTAGCATGATAAACTTGCTTTTTCTTGGAGAGATTGTAGGAAGAGCTGGAATCCAGGCCCTGAAGAACGGACTGCCGGCATTAAAAGAGAAGTACGATGTCGACTACACCATTATAAACGCCGAAGGAATGACAAACGGCTACGGAATCGGCAAAATGCACTCCCTTCAACTTGGTAAACTTGGAATAGACCTCTCAACAGGAGGGGAGAAGCTATTTTATAAGATAGATATGGTCGAGCATATTAAGAAGGCAGGCTATATGCTGCGTCCATACAACATGCCTCCGGACTGCCCGGGACGTGGATACCGTATCCAGACGATAAAGGATAGGAAATTCCTCATTGCCAACCTGATCGGGAACTCGGATTTCTCAAAGCTGAATGCACAGAATGCATTCCTAGCTGCAGAGAATCTGAGAAAGAAAGCTGAAGAGGAGAATGCCGTCCTGATTGTCTACTTCCATGCGGCTACCACAGCAGAGAAGAACACCATGCTCTGTTTTCTTGACGGAAAGGCCGCTGCCGTAGTCGGCACACACACAAAGATACTGACAGCCGATGCCCATGTGACAGGAAATGGAACGGCATATATTACGGACACAGGACGTGTGGGTTCCTTCATGAGCGTATCAGGATTCGAACCTGATACCGAGATAAAGAAGATGAAGGGAGCAATCCCGATCAGAAGCAGGGAAGCATGGCTCGACGGACGCATAGAAGGACTTCTGGTAAGTATTGATGAGCAGACACTGAAAGCAGTTGATGCTATTACGATAGATGAGAAGGTCGAAGTAAAGAAGCCGGAGGAGAAAGGTTGAAAAAAGAAGTGACCGTCCTTGAAAAAGAGGATGGAAAGATATTCGTAGGATGCGACAGGAATGCCTGTGAAGGCTGCAAGGGAAGCATATTCTGCCAGAGAAAAGACACGAAGATAGAACTGAAGGACGACCCGTCCATTCCTCTGGAGGTCGGAGAGAAAGTCATTCTCGACCTGCCAAGCGGGAAGACAATATTCTCCGTATTCATGTCACTCGGCTTTCCACTGCTCATGTTCCCTGTTTTCTATTTCATCGCTTCCTTTTTCACAACAAGCGAGGTGACACTGTTTTTTTCAGGGATCACAGGGGTCGTCGTAGGCTTCATCATCTCAGCTGTCTTCTTCCATTTCAAAAAAGGAGAATATGAGCCGAAGCTCATAGGGAAAAGTTGAGTTTGAAATACATCATTCCGCTGCTGATTGCATTATCACTTACATCCTGCCATATCTCAAACTCAACAAGCACAGCAGGAGAGGAGGAACTCATTCTTCCCGATATGGTGCTGGAGAACGGGACGTTCACACTTTATCAGGAAAAGGAAAGGCCTATAGAATTCTCCGCAGGCAAGGCGACATTCTATTCAAAGGACAACCGTGCCGTGATAGAAGACATCTCATTTGAGCAGAGAGATGGAAGCGGTGCCCTGATAATAGAAGGCCATGCAGACAGCGGAGAAATAGACACAGAGAACGAACTGCTGAAATTGAAAGGAAATGTATATCTAAACAGCATACGCGACGAGATGAAGATAGAAACAGATGGAAAGATGAGCTTCGACACGAAGAGCCAGGAAGTTGAATCCTCCTCCTATGTGACGGTTACAAGCCCGGATGGAGAGTTCTCTTCCCACGCTTTCTATGGTAATCTTCTAATGGAGGAGTATTCTTTCTCCAATCTTGAGGAAGGGAGGATTGTGATTTGAGAAAAGCAATTGTTTTCATACTTGCCGTTTTCCTTCTTCTTCCGGTTTTTGCAGATGAGATAACATTCTCTTCGAATGAAAGCAGCGTCCGTCTGAGAGAAGGCATGGAAAATGTGGTGCTCTCAGGCTCAGCGACCGTCTCCACAGGAAGTCTTACCATAAGTGCGGAGAACATCACGCTCTCAGGAGCCTCATGGCGCTACATAGAATGCTCAGGAAAAGTCGTCATAACTGATAGCGAAAGAGACATTTCAATCAGAACGAGCGTGCTCTGGTACGACAGGGAAGCGGAGCGTCTGCTGATTTCTTCATATTTTGAGATTGAAGATAGGGAAAACGAGATGAGCGCAATGGCAAACCATCTCGAGTATGATATGTCCAATGAGATGCTGAGGCTTATCTCAAGGGTACGGTTCAGCAAGATAAACGGAGATGATGTCATCATAGGCTCAAGCGAGAGCCTCAGCTATGACAGGAACAATGGGACCCTTGAATTAAGCGGCAGCTGCCATGTAATCTACAACGGAGACGATTATTCTGCAGAGAGGATAAGCATAGACATCGAAAACGACAGGATAAGCCTGAATTCCGCAATAAGGGGGACAATCAATGGCTGACAGACTTGAATGCATCGCCCTTTCTAAATTCTATGGAAAAAAACATGTCGTAAAAGATGTCACCTTCTCAATGTCAGGGGGAGAGATCACAGGACTCCTGGGTCCCAACGGTGCAGGAAAGACAACATCCTTCTACATGATAGTAGGATTCATAAAAGCAAATGGCGGCAAGATACTGCTTAACGGTGAGGAGATAACACATCTTGCGATGCATGAGAGGAGCAAGAGAGGGCTTGCATATCTGCCTCAGGAGGCCAGCATATTCCGTAAACTGACAGTGGAGGATAATATAAAGCTGATTCTTGAAGAGCAGAAGATAAGCAGGGATGAAAGGAAAAGACGCCTTGAAGAGCTTCTTGTGAGATTCGGCATAGACAGGGTCAGGAGGCAGTACGGCTATACCCTTTCAGGAGGTGAGAGAAGAAGGACGGAAATCGCAAGGGCGCTTGCGACAAGTCCTAAGTTCCTGCTTCTTGACGAACCCTTTGCGGGGATAGACCCCAAAGCCGTATTTGAAATCAAGGAGATAATAAGACAGCTTGCAAGCGATGGTATCGGCATACTGCTGACAGACCATAATGTAAGGGATACTCTTGAGATAACACATAGTGCACATATCATATCGGACGGCTCGATCATAGTATCGGGGACGAGGGAAGAGCTCATAGAGAATGAGATGGCGAGGGAGATCTATTTCGGCTCCTCATTTGAGGGATAGTGTATGGAAAACACACTGACACTGAGTCTGAAACAACAGCTTAAGCTTTCACAGATGCAGATCCAGAAACTCGAAATGCTCGCCCTCAGCTACGATGAGCTTGAAGAGAGGATAAGAAAAGAAGAGGAGACAAACCCATTCCTTGAGGTAAACGCTGGAAGATATTCAGCAGAAAGCACATACCGTACGATAGATTCATCCCTTGATTACCTGTCGAAAGGCGATGAAGATGAGAAGGCAGGATGGATGGAAAGGGCCATAAGCGTGAAAGAGAGCCTTTATGACCACCTCAGGATGCAGATAGAGACGCTTGGGATTTCCCAGAAGGAGAAGGAAGCCGCCCTGATGATAGCATCCAGCCTGGACAGCAGGGGCTTCCTATCAAAGGATCCCTCGGAAATCCTCCCGCATGGTTATGAAGATGTCGCAAAAGACGCATTGAAGGACATACAGGGGCTTGACCCGGCTGGAGTCGGGGCCAGGGATTACAAGGAAAGCCTGAAGATACAGCTTAAAGCCCTCAACCTCCAGAAGACAGATGAAGAGCATATCTCCTACATGATAGACAACATGGAGGCCATCAAGGGAGGAAGGACCGACATCATAGCGAAGAAACTCGATATCGATGAAGAAGAGGCAAAGCTGCTGATAGATATCCTGAAAACACTCACCCCATACCCCGGGGAGAAATTCAATACCGAATATGAGACCTTCATCCATCCGGATATCGCAATAAAGAAGAACAGTTCTACAGGAGAACTTGAAATAATAGATTATGGCGACAACCTTCCAGATGTCAGATTATCCACAGAGTATGTGAATCTTGAAGATGAAATGAAGGAGGACAGGAGAAAGAACAGGGAGGCCCTGTCGTTCCTCAAGGCAAGCAGAGACAAGGCGGAAGCGATAATCGACTCCATAACCCTCAGGACCACAAGCCTCCATAAGATCGCACTCTATCTAGTAGATAAACAAAGGGCGTTCTTCGAGCATGGTATCAGCCACCTAATTCCTGACACTCAGCAGAACATGGCAGACTATCTTGAACTCAGTGCATCAACAGTATCCAGGCTCTGCTCCAAGAAATACATAGAGACGGACTGGGGTACATTCCCTGTCAGCTTCTTCTTCTCATCTACAAAAGGATTTCTGAAAAGCGATGATGAGGAGATGAGCAGGAACGCCATAAAGGCACGCATAAAGGAGATCATAGAAAACCATGAGGGGACGAAAGCCCCATCCGACCAGAAGATATCAGATATGCTGAAAGCAGAAGGAATAAGCGTAGCAAGGAGAACGGTAGCAAAATACCGCTCGGAGCTCGATATCGATTCCTCCTACAACAGGTGATCAGTAACCTATCCCCTCTTCAACAAGGACCACTGTTATCCTGTCTTTTACAGAAGTCTGCCTTGAAAGGATGAGTGTATCGCTGCAGATTGTGTTCCTGCACCCTCTTGCTCCACCAAGCAAGAGATCCTCATCGCTGAATTCCGTGTTGATGCATTCCCCTTTTTCTGCACAATAGGCATCTATACCCAGGCGCTTCACATTCTTCGGACATGCCACCCTCTTGCACCTGAGCCATGCATCCCTTATGTTCTTGCAGATTTTCTTTGTAGAGACGATCAGGATGACATTATCAGGGCCGTATGCGATTGCCGCCACCCTGTTGCCCCTTCCGTCGATGAACATAAGTTCACCCTTTTCCGTAATAGCATTTGCACTTGCAAGATAGTAATCGACGGAAAAACTCCTACGATATATTTCCTTGAGGTCCACACCCTCCTCATAGCGGTCATGGAATTCATACCTTCCGCTTCTCAGAAGAGAGAAGACATCGCACTCGAAAAGGCTGACAGAGCCTCCTACTGCACATGAAGAGCCTTCCTTCATCACCGACATGAGATAGGACTTCACATCCTCCTTCCTCTCCAGTCTCTTCACACGAAAGCCGTTGGCCAGCAAAGCCTTTTCCGTTCTATCTATGATTTCCTTCTCCATTTTCATTTCTCCCTGATTTCCTATTTTAACATGCAAACCAGGAAAACGGGAAAATAGACCCGGATAAAAAAGAAAGAATAATATTTGACAAAATTTTTACAATTCTCCCTTTCCTCATGGTAAGATAAAAGCAAGATATACTTCGCGTAGAAAAGGAGGAGCGTGTATGAATCTAACTGTTAGAGGAATCAACTACGTGCCAAGCGAGGAAACGAAAGATTTCATCGACAAGAAGCTTAAGAAACTCTCTTTCGCCGATGAATACCTGCACGACCTGGACATCTCAATCAAGAGAGAGACTAAAGGCATCGGATACCACATCGATGCTATGATGCATTTCACATGGAAGAAAGAAAAAGTTGTAAGTCAGGACTGCTATGAGCTTTATGAGGGAATAGAGCTTATTGCAGATAAGATACAGGCGGCAGCCAAAAAAGAGAAAGAGAAGACGATGGGTCTATGATATCCATCTATGATGAACGGGGTCGGGTCATCCGACCCTTTTTTCATGCATCAGCAAACACCAGATGCCACCTTCCTCCAATTATGCTATACTCTTTTTATGAGTGAATTCACCGTTCTCGACCTGCTCGATCTCGATTTAAAGGAGCACAACCATCTTCAACTTAAATGTCTTGCCGGCAGAAGCGGGCTGTCGAAAACAATAAAGACCGACAAGATCAGCCGTCCCGGTCTTGCTCTTGCCGGTTTTTTCACAGACTTCTCAGATGACAGCATCCAGCTCTTCGGACGGGCCGAACAGTCCTATCTGAACATGCTTGAGAAGAACAACGACTGGAAGAACATCGAGAAGCTGTTCAGCTACAACCTTCCTTGCGTGATTTTCATAGGGGATGCAAAACCCTCAGAGCATTTCATAGATATCGCAGAGAAGAACGCGACAGCGATTCTCACCACACCTCTCGAATCGGCTGTATTCTCAAGAAGAGTCTATCAGATGCTGGATGAGATTTTTGCAGAGACAGAGACGATCCACGGTGTTCTTGTAGAGGTCTACGGAATAGGAATCCTTATTACAGGGGAAAGCGGGATAGGCAAAAGCGAGGCTGCTCTTGAGCTCATAGAGAGAGGACACCGCCTCATAAGCGATGATACTGTGAGGCTGAGGAGACTCTCCGACAACTACATCATCGGAAGTGGTGAGAATCCAATGTTCGCACACCATATGGAGATAAGGGGACTGGGGATAATAAACATACAGAACCTGTTCGGAGTGGGAGCCATCAGGGAGAAGAAGCAGGTGCAGCTCCTTATCCACCTCGAACGCTGGGATGAGAAGAAGAACTACGACAGGATCGGAGGCCAGGAAGGAGAGGTGATAATGGGAATAAACATCCCTAAGATCACACTGCCTGTATCACTTGGAAGGAATATCGCATCACTGATAGAGATGGCTGCAAGGAACGAAAGGCTCAAGAAACTCGGATATTACTCCTCAAAGGAATTCGACCAGTCCGTGCTCAAGTGGCTGGAGAGCCAGGCTGCAAGAAAGCTCTACTACAACACAGATGTTCTCAAGGAAGGAAGCTATGACGACAAGAAATCTTGAAGTGCTCACAAGAGCGGGCATCCATGCCCGTCCTGCATCAATCATCGCAGAGACGGCAAACCGCTTTGATAGCAGGATAGAGATTGAAAAGGATACGATGAGGATAAACGCTAAAAGCATCATGGGAATCATAACGCTTGGCGCAACCTATAAGACGAAACTGAAGCTGATATGCACAGGAGAAGACGAAGAGAGTGCGGCAAACGCCATAGAGACACTTTTCAAGAACAGATTCGAATAATGAAAGGACTGACTGAAAGACAGGAGGAGATCTATTCCTATCTGGTCTCCTCATTCATAAAGACATCGAAAATACCTAGGTTGTCGGAGATAGCAGATGACTTCTCAATAAACAAGAGATCGGCATATGAGACAGTATCAGCACTCATAGCGAAAGGCTATCTCAAAAAGAAAGGAAACGGGGACCTACTTCTTTCTGATAGTGACCGCTTGCACCTGATAAACACAGCGATCCCGTGTTTCAAAGGAGATGAAAGGAAGAGCTACATAAGCCTTGAAGAGGCCTCTCTCGGGCCCTCTTTCTCATTCATCATAGGCTCGGATGAGATGAGGAACATAGGTCTGATGCAGGGAGATGAGGCTGTGTTCGTAAAAACAGATAGCGCCCGGAATGGAGACATCGTACTATGTTCCGTAGAGGATGGGGATGCCATCATGCTCCGTCGTCTCTTTATAAGGCCGGATGGACTCTATGAGCTTATTCCGGAAAATGATACCATGGGCAAGACCACTGCCAACAAGGTTATAATATATGGACGCCTTATCATGAGCAGGAGGAGATACATTGAATAAAGCATACCTACTTTTAGGCCCCGAAGAGGGAGATAAGAAAGAGAAGCTGGATGCGATAAAAAGAGAAATCAAGGCATCCTACCCCGATCATGAGGAGGAGAGCTACTATGCATCCGATGATTCCGCATCATCAATACTCTCCTCGCTCAGACAACCTTCCCTGTTCTCATCATTCCGCATTGTAACGATAAACCATCTGGAGCTTGCAAAGAAGGACTCACCGCTGGTAAAAGGTTTGAAAGAATATGTGAAGACACCTCAAGAGGATGTATGTCTGATCATGATTTCAATCGACAGCACATCATTCTTCTCAGCGGAAGAAGAGAAGAAAATAGAGAAGACCATCTTCTATGAAGAGTTTGAGAGCAATAAGATAAACTGGATCAGGACGACGTTCAGGAAGAACTTCTTTGCCGTTACGGAAGATGCCATCGAGGAAATACTCTCATCGGTTGAAAACAACAAAGCAGAGATGAAGAACCTGATAGACCTCATCTCGTCATACTACAGGGCAAAGGATGAAAGCAAGAAAGTCATAGATGGCGATGATGTGTCTGCTGTCATCACAAGGGAAAAGGGGGAGAATGGATATACCCTTTTCAAGGCGATTGCCAAAAAAGATCTCGAGGAGGCGCTGATGATAATCTCCTCGATAGCCCTCAACGACCCGATGCGCTTGGTCGGAACGCTAAGCACCCTCACCGGGGAATTCAGACTTACAGAGAATGCAATCGAGCTGAAGGAGGAAGGATACTCGGACAAGGAGATCCAGAAAGAGGCACGGGCGATCACAACTTCAAGCTTCTCTCCCAAGGGATTCAATTTCAGACGCCGTGACGGCATCTTCCTTTGCATGCGCAATTATTCAAAAGCAGATATAAGAAGAATAATAATCTATCTCATAAAATCTGATAACGAACTTAAGAAGGCTGGAGGGGAAGCTGAGGACATCTTCAAAGATATCGTGTACAACATCATAATAAATGCAGGAAAGGTGAACGACAGGGACATTTACACTCCGCTAGAAGTTAAGCTTGTGTAAAATCCTTCTTGCGACATCCAATGGGATCGAGGCGCCTTTGCTAAGCTCCTCAGGAGAGAGGGAAAGGATTCTCTCAACAGAGCCGAATGCCTTCATCACCCTCTCACTTCTCTTCTTACCCATACCTTCAATGGACTCCAGAAGAGAGAAGGAAGCCTCCTTGCTCCTCATCCTCTGATTGAAGGATGTGGCAAACCTGTGGCATTCATCACGCACTGCTATAAGAACCCTCAGCCCCTCATTCGAATGAGGAAGCCTTATGGTCTCTCCATCACGAGGAGGCACGAGCTCCTCATGCTCCTTTGCCAGTCCGATCACAGGAATCCTGTCGGCGATTCCAAGGGCCTCCAGTATTTCCACAACAGCATTCACCTGCCCTTTTCCACCATCAATCATCAATAAATCAGGAAGCTCTGCATTCTCAGCGAGCAATCTGCTGTAACGTCTTGAGACAGCCTCCCTCATCGATTCAAAGTCATCGATTTTCCCCTCAAGGCTCTTTATGGAGAAATGCCTGTACTCACTTCTGGAAGGATTGCCGTCACGGAAGACGATCAGGGAGGCGACAGTGTACTTGCCGCTGAGCTGTGCGATATCAAAACCTTCTATATGGCGCGGAAGACGCTCAAGGGAAAGCTCTTTCCTGAGTATCTCGAGAGCGGGAGTGTTGTCTGTCTCTTTAAGGCGCTTCTCTATATCCCTTGTAGCGTTCTCCTGGGCAAGACGCAGAATCCTGTAGTGTTTTCCATCCCTGGGAAGAAGCACCTTGACCCTATGGCTGTAGTTCTCATCGAAGAACCTCTCTATCAGAGATGCATCTATCTCATGGGAGACATATATCTCATGTGGAAGGCTCTCACCATCCGAATAATACTGGACTATGAATGAAAAAAGCGTTTCCGTCTCATCGCCAAGGCTTTCAGAACGATAGAGTGCTTTCCCTATGAGGCTACCATTTCTGAACTGCATGATGGAAATTGTCGTAAGGTAGCTCCTCATTTCGATGGCGACGTAGTCCTTGCTCTCCTCGTCATTCCAGTCCTGCACCATTTGATTCGACTGCATACCCTTGAGGGCTTCAAGGATGTCCCTCTTCTTGGCGGCAGTCTCGAAATCGAGACGCTTGGATGCGTCATACATCTCCTTCTCCACCTGTTTTATAAGGGAAGCATCGTCCCCTGAAAGGAAATCCTCACAGGCCCTGATATATTTTCCATACTCCTCCTTGCTTATCTTGTTTATACATGGAGCACTGCATCTGCCGATATGATAATACAGACAAGCCTCCTTCCTTTTTGATAGCGGACCGGAGCAGAGACGGAGAGGGAACGACTTTGCAACAAGGTCAAGATATGTATTGAGCTCACCGAGCTTCGCATATGGACCATAATATTTCGAACCGTCCTTTATTATCCTCCTGGTCTTGAAAATACGAGGGAAATCCTCATTCGTAATCCTTATCACAGGATAGCTCTTTCCATCTTTTAGAAGGATGTTGTAGTGCGGTGTGTATTTCTTGATGAGATTGTTCTCTAAAACCAAGGCCTCATATTCATTGCCTGTTATGATATAGTCTATGTGATCTATCTTTTCCACAAGACATGTCGTCTTGAGGTCCCTGTTTGGAAGGAAATATGAAGAGACCCTGCGCTTCAGATTCTTCGCCTTTCCGACATAGATGACATTATCATCCATATCCTTCATCAAATAGCATCCGGGATTCTCCGGCAATGCCCTAGCCTGGTCTCGTGCACTCATAGCAATAAAGATATATGGACGAAAAAACTTTGGCAATATAGAATTCTCCTGATGAATGCCAAAGAAAGCCTGCTGAAATGTCTCAGCGATAGAAGGCGCAAAGAAACAGAAGACCTGATTGCATTATTCAATCTGAGTGAACAGAGCCAGCTGGAACTCATAAAGAACGAGGTGGATCTCATGCTCTTCAGAGAGGAGAGCCTTGCTGGAAAGTTGGATGTCGAAAAACTTCTCTCCCTGGACAAGGGAGCACGGCGCAATGCGTTCATGAAAGAGATGAGATGTGTCATGAAAGATCTTGAGAAAGGTCCCATAGACTACTCTGCATTTCCAAGCTTTAAGCCGCAGAAGGGAAAGATTGAGATATGCTTTGAAGAGAGCACCCTCGGCTTTGGACGCTGTCCGTGTCCTATAGACGGAGAGGAGACAAGATGCTGCAAGCTCAGGACCCTCGATGTCATCACCCAATGCGCATTCTCATGTGCATACTGCTCTGTACAGGCATTCTACGACAAGAACAGGATAAGGGTCGTATCCGATCTGAGAAAAAAACTGGATGCCCTCAAACTCGATGATTCCATATGGCATATAGGGACAGGACAGGCATCGGACTCGCTCTTCCTGGGAGATGACTACTCAACACTTTCAGATCTTGCATATTTCGCAGAAAAGCATCCGGGCATCGTAATCGAATTAAAGAGCAAGGCATGCAGAAGCGATATATTCAAGAGAAAATATCCGAGGAACATGATCTTCACATGGTCTCTCAATGCAGAGACCATAATAGAAAAAGAAGAGAGGGGAACCGCAGCTCTTTCAAAGCGACTGGAATGTGCGCAAATGGCAAGGGACAACGGCAGCCTTGTCGGCTTTCATATTCATCCGATGGTCTATTTCAAAGGGTGGGAGGAAGAATATGCTCATGTAGTGGAGGAGATTGAAAAACGCTTCTCCCCTTCCGAGATACTCATGATAAGCTCCGGCACACTCATATTCACAAAGGAAAATCTCAGATTCATCAGAGAGAAGATGGTGAGAACCAGGGTCCCCCAGATGGAGAAGACACTCAGTGCAGGCAAATATACATATCCGTTTGAAATAAAAAAAGAGATGTTCACACACCTCTTTTCAACATTCGACCCCGGTTTCATAGAAAACATCTTCACATATCTCTGCCTCGAAGACCCAAGGCTCTGGCTTCCTGTACTGAAAAGGCAGTACAGCTGCGACAAGGACTTCGAGATGGACATGAAGAAGCACTATCTGATGAAGATCAATTCAGTTTAGCAAGGAAGATCTCCTTCTCCCTGCCGGAAAGAGGATTCTCCTCTCCGCTCAGGATCTTCTTCACAGCCTCCTTCTCCCTGCCGGAAAGACTTACACCGTTGAGCTTGTGGTTCTCAAAAGCCTCAGCTGCTATCGGGCATACGATCTTGACGATTTCGAACATGGTCCGGGCATACTCCCTTATCTCATACTGAGCATGTCCATCAAGACGCAGTGCAAGGAAATGGAATAGATTGTGCAGATCCATCTGCCAGTAGAACTCCGTATAGAGGGAAAGGGGAAGGTCTATTCTCGAGATTTCCCTTGCAATCCCCATATCCAACAGCTCATGGTAGTTGTTGAAGATGCGCTCCTGCTCATCCTTCAGCATCGTCTGCACTCTTAATGCAACCTCTTCAGGGACTGCCTCATCCTTCCTGCCCTGCTTGTTGTCCTCACTCTGAAGAGCAATGTGCTCCTTATCAGGGATATAGCACTCATCCTTCATCACAGAATAGCGACCGGAGATCTCATTCATCCTCCCCGTCCTATGACGCACCCACTGACGAGCAACGAAGATAGGCATCTTCACATGGAATGTGAAAACAACCTGCTCAAATGGCGAGGTATGGTCGTTCCTCAAAAGATAGTTTATAAGCCCCTTGTCCTGACGGTATGTCTTCGTTCCCTCTCCATAGCTGACACGCGCACTCTGTACAATCCTGTCATCACTTCCCATATAATCGACCAGGCGGACAAAGCCATGGTCAAGGACCTTGTATTCCTTATCGAGTATCTTCTCTGCCGCTTCAACAACTGAATGCATATCCTATCCTCCTAAATCAGATCCATAGCTGCAAGGCTCATCATCATGGATGCAACCGCAGCTGTCTCCGTTCTTAAAATCCTGTTTCCCATCAAAGCAGGGATGAAAGCATTTGAAAGCATAACATTTCTTTCCCTGTCGCTCCAGCCTCTTTCGGGTCCTACTGCAATAGTGAGGCTGCCATCCAGATGCATTGTGGAAAGCCGCTGCCTGCCAACAACGTTATCAAGAAGAATCCTGTTATCTGTGTCTATCGCTTTCACAGCCTCATCAACAGAAGAGAAGAAATCAACTGGAGGAACACCTGTGAATCCGGACTGCATCGCCCCGTCGACGAGTATCTTCTTGTATTCTCCGCTCTTATAAAGCCCTGCATCCCTGTAGCTCTTCTCCCCGAGGTCGCTGATCACAAGCATTATCCTGCCAACCCCTATGCTCACACTCTCCCTGAGGATCCTGCGCATGGAGATGGGACGGACCTCTGCAAGCATCAGGGAAAGGGGGAAGAGAGGACTCAGGTCCATGCCGCTCTCACTGGATACGTAGATGCCTTCCCCATCAATCTTCTCTATGGTGCATCTGATCTCACGACCATTAATTATACCAGCTCTGAAGACATCTTTCTCTTTCAGGTGGAGGACATTCCTGATATGCTTCGCCCTGTCATCTGAAAACGGGATGAAAGAAGGCGCCTCGTCGAATAATATTATGTTCAATCAATACCTTCCGTACAGTTTTATCAGATAGTGGATCCTGGACCAGTTCGGGCTATAGAGCTCATTCTTCCTGAGCTTCCACGACCAGTTTGAAGAGCCACAGGTGCTCGGTGTGTTCATCCTCGCATCCGAGCCAAGCATCAAGAGATCCTGCATCGGTATGACAGCATACTTTGCATTGGTCATCATCATGTGCCTGATCATCTGCCAGATCGTCTGGTCATCAGGACATTCGAAATACCTTCTTACAAGATCCTTATCCTCATCGCTTAATTCTGAATACCAGCCTACAGAGGTGTTGTTGTCATGTGTGCCGGTGTAAACGATGGAATCCCTTCCAATATTGTGGGGAAGATATGGATTGTCGGCATCGAGCTCCCCTTCTTCATTACGAGCGAAAGCGAACTGAAGAATCTTCATGCCCGGCAGGCCGAAACCATCCCTGAGCTCAATGACGTCATCTGTGATGACACCAAGGTCTTCTGCAATGATCGGCAATTCTCCCCCGAGGGCTTCCTTCGCAGCCTCCAGGAGCTTCCTGCCGGGGCTTTTCACCCACCTTCCGTTTATCGCAGTCTCCTCCCCGCTTGGGACCTCCCAGCATGCGGCAAGTCCTCTGAAATGGTCTATCCTGACGATGTCGCAAAGCTTGAGCGTCTCCTTAAGGCGGGAGATCCACCATGCAAATCCCGTCTTCTCATGCTCGCTCCAGCGATAGAGGGGATTTCCCCATAGCTGCCCGGTAGAGCTGAAAGCATCTGGCGGCACTCCACTGGATGCCTCCTGATTGCCATTCTCATCTATCTTCAAAAGATTCCTGTTAGTCCATGCATCCACACTGTCCGGAGCTACGAATATAGGGATGTCCCCTATTATCTTCATCCCCTTCTCGTTCGCATAGCCTTTCAGCTCCAGCCATTGGGTACGGAAGAAGAACTGCAGAACGGTCCAGATCTCAATCTCTTCCCTGTTCTCCTTCTCCACCTTCCCAAGTGCTGAGGGGACCCTGTTCTTGAGCTCGATCGGCCAGGAGGAGAACCATCTTGAATCATTGAATTTCTCACAAAGGACCTGGTAAAGCGCATAATCATTGAGCCACCATGACTCACTCTTCAAAAATTCCTGATAGCCGCTATTACTCTTGGCTGTCTTCAAGAAGGCTTTAGCAGCCTTTCTCAAAAGTGGGAATTTCACCTGACGTGCCTTTCCGTAATCAACACGCGCCGAGTCATCATCGGCTACCATTATATCTTCCAGCTCAAGATAGCCCTCAAGATATAGGTTTTTCAAATCTATAAGGATCTCATTGCCGGCAAAAGTACTTCGTGGTGCATACGGACTGTCTCCAAATCCAGTCGGTCCGAGAGGAAGGACCTGCCATAGTCTGATCTTGTTCTCAGAAGCAATATCGATGAAGGCATGCGCCTCATCTCCCAGGTCTCCAACCCCGAAAGGGGAATAAAAACTCGTCGGGTGGATAAGAACACCCATGTATCTGTCTTTGCTCATGATTAGAGTATAAATTCTCGAAAAGAAAAATGGAAGGATGAAATCACAGGAGGGTGTACGTTAAAAAAGAGTTATCAAAAAGACTGGAAGTTATGGTACAATATGATAGCTATGGGAGATGAAGATAAAAAAGGATTTTCAATAGGCGAAAAGGTGGTATATCCTACACACGGCGTAGGGGTTATAAGCGATATCACAGAGAAACTCCTCAACGGAGAGAGCGTGCAATATTATGTGATCACCATCCCCTCCTTGGATATGAACATCCTCCTCCCATCAGACAATGCCGCTTCACTAGGTTTAAGAAGACTGTCGAAAAAAGAAGATATGAAGAAAGCCATATCAAGCCTTTCTGAAAGGAAGGAAGTGAGAGGCTCGGACTGGAAGAGCCGCCAGCAGATGCAGATGAATCTTCTCAAGACCGGGACAATCGGAAATGTTGCGACAGTCGTGAACATCCTCTACAACCGTCAGAAGGTGAGAGACCTGCCGATACAGGAGAGAAGATTGTTTGAAACGGCGCTCACACATCTTGTAGATGAATGCTCATATGTGTTAGGTATTGATTCAGAGAGTGCGAAGAGAACGATATTCAGCCATCTGGAGAGGCTTAAAAGCGCACCTATCTGAGCAAACGGAGCAAAAATGAATAATTTCCCATCATTTGCCGCCATAATAACAGCGGCTGGAAAATCAGAGCGTTTCAACAGGAATCAAGAAGAGAGTGTAAAAAAGGAATACCTGAAAATAGACGGACACACTGTTTTATACAGGGCGACAGAACCTTTTTTTGAAATCCCGGGGCTTGCCGCTGTGTGCATCACCTGTCCTGAAGGATCTGAGGACGAGACGCTTATAGCACTAGAAGACCTTGCAGATATAAACACAATACCATTTCTTATAATCCCGGGAGGAAAGACGAGGAAGGAAAGCGTCTCAAAGGCCCTGAATGCATTAAGAAGTTTCGAGAGCAATATCGAATATGTCGCAATCCATGACGGGGCACGACCTTTCATCACCCCCGAACTCATAATAAAAACCCTTGCGGCCGCAACAATTGCAGGCTCTTCCGTACCAGCCATAAGGATAAACGACAGTGTCAAAAGACTTGGGGAGGACGGCATGATAAAAGAGAGTGTAGAGCGCGAGGGACTTGTATGCGTCCAGACCCCTCAGATCTTCAGATACAGGGAGATCCTTGATGCACATATTTCATCCAGGAACAACAATGCCACCGACGACATCGAAATCTACCTTGAAGATGGAAAGAGATGCATGCCGGTGCAGGGAAGTGCGGAAAACAGGAAGATAACATATCTAAGTGATATCCCGGATGCTGAGAACCAGATAAAGGAATATCTCAAAGAGCGGGAAGAAGGGAGAAGGAGTGCAAAGGCCACAAGGCGGATGAGGGAGCTTCTCTATACAAAGGGAGAAGATGAATGAGAATCGGTTTCGGCTATGACAACCATCGTCTTATAGCAGGACGGACTCTGATGATCGGAGGAATCGACATTCCCTCCCCCGTGGGAGAAGATGCACATAGCGATGGAGATGTCCTTATTCACGCAATAATAGATGCCCTTGTCGGAGCTGTTGCAAAAGGAGACATAGGAGGGCACTTCCCACCATCTGACGAGCGCTACAGGGATGCAGATTCAAAAGAGCTCTTGAAAGAGACCCTTAAGATAACGAATGCAGATATAATAAATCTCGATACTACTGTTATACTGGAGAAGGTCAAGCTCAAACCTTATATCGAAGAAATAAGGAAGACACTGGCACTTATTCTCAACACCGACATAGACAGGATATCGGTAAAGGCGAAGACCCATGAGGGTGTGGATGCCACTGGGCATGGAGAATCAGTTGAAGCTTATGCGATTGTATTACTAAATAATCCATAAACGATAGCATAAAATCGATTATTGTTTTATAATCTCGAAAGAACGGACATGTAGCTCAGCGGGAGAGCACTTCCTTCACACGGAAGGGGCGGTGGGTCCGACCCCCACCATGTCCATAACATATTTTCTGTTTATCAAAAGCAAATTTGATTGATCTTACAGCCTCATCGGCCATGAAAAGAGGGATGTTAAGGACATTCCAATCAAACTTAAGATTATTAAGGGAAAATCGTACTCTTATTTTGACAAACTCGGAAAACTTCTCCTGATAAATCTTCAAGTTCCTTGATTCTACATTCTTTCCAGCTTTCACTTCTATTGGAATCACATCATTACCTATTTGAACGATGAAATCAACTTCATGCGGAGGGTTGTTCTCCGCCCAGTATCGTGGACTCAACTCCAACTGTCTACTGATTGCCTGCAATACATAGTTCTCACTGAACGCTCCCTTGAACTCCGTGAACAATCTCTCTCCTTTGAAAAAAGCAGAAGGAGAAATGTAAACATGGAGCGGTGCTCTTATTGACCCTTCTTACAAGATTACTGTCAACAAGCCATGATAAATTTAAAAGAATCCTCTCAACATTCCTTTGTGATTTCAAAAACTGTTCGTACTCTGGCTTCTCTTCAAAATTGAATACTACACAATTTTCAACATATCTTCTTCCGAATTCCTCTACAAGCCAGCCCTTACCAGTCTACCTAGCTCCTTTTGCTGTCAAAGGTTTCCTGTCCTTGGAATCCTTCCATTTTTCAAGAACTGCCATCTGTATCCGTTCCATATATAACCTCTTGAATAGGGTTTATCACATTTTTATTAATATTTATGTGTGAAGCATCGCCCTTTTATAAAAGGCTCTGTCACAACAAATGGTTGATTTTTGACGAGAAATAGCGTATAGTAATAGTAAGAAACAGTACCACCGAAGGAGGTAATTGGATATGCCTACTATCAAAGACGCATTAGATATTATCGGTAAGTTGACTGTCGCAGAGCAGGAAAGCCTTA